>CAVFYD010000011.1:0-42808 GCA_963626615.1 Sphaerochaetaceae bacterium | reverse complement strand
CGCTGATTATCAGGGCATTTTGAAATTCGTTCTTAACTATATTTCTGAAAATCCCACTGCAAGCACGAGCGAAATTTCAAAAGCACTTGGAGTTAACATCAGAACAGTGCAGAGAGCGATTAAAGAACTGGAAGTAGAAAACATTTTGATGAAGACTGGAACTAGAAAATGTGTTCTGTGGACCATTTTGAAAAAATGATTTTCAGTTTTCGAAGAGATATCTTTCTGTTCTTTAATAGCCGGAGTATATTGACTGAAAAATATCCGCTGTGGTAAAAACATAGGGTATTCTAACTAGATATCGAGGTATTTACATGTCTGGCCACAGCAAATGGGCAACTATTAAACACAAGAAAGGTATTGCGGACGCTAAACGCGGACAGGCTTTCACAAAGCTCATCAAGGAAATCACAGTATGTGCAAAGATGGGTGGTCCTGATCCGGAGTCTAACGCGAGACTTAGAACTGCTATCCTCAAGGCAAGAGCAGAGAACATGCCTAAGGATAACATCGAAAGAGCCATCAAAAAGGGAAGTGGAGAACTCGGAGCTTCAACTTTCTACGAACTTACATATGAAGGATATGCTCCCGGCGGAGTAGCCATTATTGTCGATACTCTCACAGATAACAAGAACAGAACTGCCAGTGATGTAAGAAGTACTCTCACAAAGCTCGGCGGATCACTCGGTGCAACAGGCTGTGTCTCCTACATGTTCCAGACAAAGGGTGTCATCACATACTCAACTGAGAAATATACAGAGGATCAGATTTTCGAAGTCGCTCTCGAGAACGGTGCTGAAGATGTCTCCACGACAGATGATGTCATCGAAGTGACGACAACTCCTGCAGATTTCGCAACTGTCCTTGAAGCAATGCAGGCAGCAGGCTTCGAGCAGGAAAGCGCAGATGTCCAGAGAATCGCAGATCAGACAGTCACACTCGACAGCGAGAAGGCCAACAAGGTACTGCGCATAGTCGAAAGACTCGAGGACCTCGATGATGTTCAGCAGGTTTCCACAAACCTCGATCTTCCTGATGACTTTGTTGCTGAGGACTAAGATTTGAATATACTTGGAGTTGATCCAGGACTCGCTAATACAGGCTGGGGTGTCGTCTCTTATGACGGGAGGACATACCGGCCTGTTTCTTATGGTGTCATCGAGACACCGGCGAATGAAGATATCCAGAAGAGAATCTATACGATAGCAGAAGACCTCGGAACACTTGCCGAAAAGTATGCCATCGACTGTGTCAGCATGGAGGATATCTTCTTCGCAAAAAACATAACGTCGGCTATCCCTGTGGCAAAGGTAATCGGAGCTGTCATCTACAAATTCTCCGAAATGAACATCAGAACCTATCTTTACACGCCGAAGGAGATAAAACTCGGTGTCGTCGGACTGGGAAACGCGGAGAAGGAACAGGTTCAGGACATGGTCAAGCGTATATTAAAACTTAAAGAGGTTCCGAAACCCGACCATGCTGCCGACGCTCTTGCCGACTGCATCTGCCACGTAACTCACAGTTCACTCAAAATACTGAGATAATTCGACATTCAGATGTAAAATGTCTGTATCCTTTCTTTATTTCCAGCTGTTTTCATATTAGATTATAAGAAGATACCCAAATAGGGAGGAAAAACGGAAAATGAAAAAACTATTAACACTTGCATTGATTATGCTTATGGCATTATCTGTTGTACTCGTTTCGTGCAATAACGATCCGAACGCAAACAAGACAGATGACAGCCAGAATTACACAAAAGCAGAAAGCATATCCGATGATCAGATGAAGACTTTAGAAGATAGATACTCCGGTCTAACTTCAACTTTAAATTCTGTCGGTGAATTAACAGCAATAAAGGAAGACCCATCTTATTCTGAACAGCACGATATCACAATAACACCGACAGCAAATAATGCTGAAGGTTTTACACTTCTTTCAGAGGATGATATCTCCAAGTACAATAAGATTGTTGATCCAACCCTACAGTCGGCTTCGGCGATGGCAACTATTGATAACGAAACTTCCGGAAATGAAGAAGGTGGAATGGGGGAAGTATTACCCACAACGACTTCCGAGAAAATAGAAAAAGCCGTAAAGTACGCTTCCTTCGGTTTTGATGTTTCATTTGCAAATAAGCCGATGACAGACGCTGACAGCCCTTATGTGTTTACTAAAACCGGATTGTCATTGAAAATCAAACTCAATGGAGAAGAGAACTTTGTAAACTACGATGGCAGTACTACTATTTCAGATACCGCCCTGATGAAGGAATATCAGGCACTGCTGAAGATTCAGGAGAAGGAAGGAAATAATCTTACAATGGATTCCTTCATCGTCAAGAAACTTCTTTCACTTGTAAGTACGTATAAGCCTGAGATTAAAATCGATACAACATTCGGAACTGACAAGCAGGGCAAGTTTGAAGCAGATGTGATCATCAGCATTGAAAAAAACGGTGTTATTGATGTTAACGTCAAGTCTGTTGAAGTCACTTACAAAACAAAAGTTCTTTTCACGCTGAAGGATGCTCTCTTCAAGGTAACACTTGGAAATGATTTCAATGTTTCAGCAAAGCTTTCTGCTGATGTATCAGCGGATAGTGAACCTGAGCTCTATATCAATTTTGAAGAAATCTCGTTTAAAGGTGGTGTATCCGTTTCATTCGAAGACGTCAAAATCAATCTGCCAGTTTCAGAAAGCACTGTTACGGAACTTAATGTTATCGCAAAGGGAAACGGAGGATATAATTTCACAACTGGGGAAATTAATGCAGATCTTGAACTCAGTGATATGACAACTCTTTATGGAAAAACAATCAGTTTCCTCACTGTTGAATGTGAGTACAAGGGAAAATCATCTGATTTCAACGGGCTTGAGGAAAAGGAGTCTTATGAAAAATTCCTTGATGGTTTCTCGGTCAAGAAGTTTGTTATCATGTCTATGTACAGTGTAGATACAAGCTATGTGAACAAGCTTATCAAAGATAACAAGGACAAGATCTACAATGCTGTCCAGAATTATCTTTTCCCAGAGGATAAGACAATTGCTCCATCTGATGCAAATGTTAAGTGAACATAAATAATGTACAGGCACCTCATCACAGAGGTGCTTTACTGATAAATTTTCGTGGAGAATAAAATTATGAACAAACTATTAGTTAAACTGAGTGTATTGCTGCTTGTACTTGCAGTTGTACTGACATCGTGTGAAGTAAACAAGCCGAGAGAAGAGGCAACTGGTGATAACATCGATAATGCTACTATAGAAGTACTTACAGAGCAGGAATCAGCTTCCATGGCTGTTGCTACAAGTACTGTGGAAGGTATATTGAAGGCAAGAGACTTTGATGTAACTATCGACGTTAAGCCGTCAAAAGGAAATACTTTCAGTCTTCTCAGCGAGGAAACTGTCAACGAATACAATAAGAATGTCGAAGATGAAGAGAAGATTACTTATAACGAATATAAGAGTATCACGTACTTTTTCGACTATAATAAAACTTCGGCAGGAGAAAATGATCTTGTATCCAAGAAGTACAACTATGTTCTCGCTGACGGAACAGAAGCTGAAATCGTAACTGTTGATGCCAATAATGAAGAGAACGTAACAAAACCTGACATAAAGAATGTAGATAAGCTCCACAGGGATCTCGCCTGCCTCATAGCAATGATTGAGGATGTAGAACCAGATTCTGACACTGAAGGTGAAACCTATACTGTAAAGCACAGGGAAGTCATAGATAAGTTTTTCGAGATAGCCGGAGAAGCTCCTGTCATCAAGATTACATGTAACCTGACAGGATATAACGAGAAGATTGAGGCAGAAATCAAGCTCAGTAAAGTCAACGGCGGTATTTCTCTTTCTGTCATTGGAGATTATGTTGACCTAGATGAGGATAATAAAGCAACTCTTGCCACAATCGATACTTCATTCTCACTGAAACTCTCCGATGATTTTGATATCGTCAATACATACACAAAGGACAGTGATGGTAGTTGGAATGGCGGAAGATCCGATGTCAAGGGAGATGTGACTGTATCCATCGACAGACTCAAGCTCATGATTTCCAATGGTAAGGATAAGACAGAAATCTCTGCTAGCGGCAATGCTACCCTTGATGTTGAAGCTCTGACTCTGAAAACTGCACTTGTTTTCTCTCAGACCTTCAATGATAAACCTTTACTCAACGTTGATGTCGAGTATGCCGGATCTATCGACAAGGACCAGTTCAGCACTGATGCTTTAAAGATCTACAAGTGTGAAATCGCAGGAAAGGCATTCAATGCAGATTCCGTCAAGACACTTATCAGTATGCTGCTGTCCTCAAAATAACAGATGGTAATTTGATGGTTTAATCCACCGTTGAAAAATACGGTGGATTTTTATTGTTTCTCAGTGTCCTTTTCTCTCTTTTTGGAATATCCTTTTTATATGATTAATGCCATCAGAGGAAAGGTTGTCGAGATAACGGATTCATCCATCACTGTGCTGACTGACTCCGGAGTCGAATATTTCATAGATACCACTCTTATGAGTGCAAACAAGTTCAGAGCGCTCTCGTCCGAAGAGAAGGAAAAGGTTAGGGTCCTTACCGTGCTGCAGCACAGGGAGGACAGTATGACTCTCTTCGGCTTCTATGACGAGAAGGAGAGATTCACGTTCAACGAACTCCAGACCGTGCCGGGGATTGCCGCAAGGGGAGCACTCAAGATACTGAGCGGAATCACAGTCGATGATCTTGCCCTGGCGCTTGACCTCAATGACGTGAAGAAACTCAGCAAGGTTCCGGGACTCGGGGCAAAGACAGCGCAGAAGCTCATTCTGCAGCTGAGGAATGTGCTTGTATTCGATGAGAGTGAAAAGGACGAAAAGGAATCAAAAAGCGAAAGTCGTACTGCCGTACGCTTCCGCGATTTCATCGTTTCGTTCACGGAACTCGGATATGACAGGAAGAGTGTCATCACTGCTATTGATGAAACACTCGACGAAGCTGGTGAGAAGTTCTCGTCTCTCTCCGACAGGGAGATAGAGAGCAAGATATTCAATGCTGTTCTCAGGAGGCTCAATTGATTAAGGAAAACAAGTTCGAAATTGACGACGCACCTCTCGAGGAGAGAACAGTCAAACCGGAGATGATTGAAAGGGAGGAAGCCCAGGAGAATATCCTGAGGCCGAAGTATCTCTGCGACTTCCAGGGCCAGAAGGAACTCAAGGAAAACCTGAAGATCTACATCGACGCAGCCAAGAAAAGAGGCGAGGCTCTGGACCACATCTTCCTTCAGGGGCCTCCGGGACTCGGAAAGACGACGCTTGCTTCCATCATCGCAAACGAGATGGGGGCTGACATTAAGCTCACGTCGGCCACTGCCCTCGATAAGCCCCGGGACCTTGTGGGAATCCTCACAAACCTCACTGCCGGTTCCGTGCTTTTCATCGATGAAATCCACGGCCTCAAGAAATCCATGGAAGAAACCCTTTATGTTGCAATGGAAGACTACAAGATTGACTGGGTCATCGGACAGGGACCGTCTGCAAGAACCATAAAGGTAGATCTTGAACCGTTCACGCTCATCGGGGCAACAACAAGAACAGGAGCTGTATCGAAGCCGCTGGAGAACAGATTCGGTATTCCCATCAAGATCGATCTCTATCCGCCTGAGGAGCTTGCACTCATCATCAAGCGTTCTGCTCAGATACTCGAATCGAAGATAACCGACGATGCCGTCATGGACATTGCTGTCTGTGCACGAGGTACCCCGCGTATTGCAAACAGGATTCTCAGACGCGTGAGAGATATCGCAGACGTGATGGGGAACGGAGTCATCGACAGGAAGATGACGCAGATTGGATTGGAGAAACTCGGAATCGACAGGAATGGACTTGATAAGACTGACCGCGAAATACTCCGTGTCATTGCTGAAATCTATTCAGGCGGTCCCGTAGGACTCGAGGCACTTGCCGCTTCAATCAACGATTCAAGCGACACAATCGAAGTATATTACGAGCCTTACCTCATGAGACAGGGCTACCTCAAGCGTACTACGAGAGGAAGATGTCTCACGGCCAAGGCCTACGAAGTTTTGGATATGAAGGATAAATATGCTGACCAGGGATTTTTACTTTGACCTTCCTGAAGAGCTCATAGCCCAGGAACCCTCAGACAGGAGAGGAGAAGACAGACTTCTTCTCCTTGATAAGAATACAGGCAGATACGAAGACCACATGATAAAGGATTTTCCCTCTCTCCTGAGAGAGAATTCCATTCTCGTCGTAAACAACTCCAAGGTGAGGAAGGCGAGAATATACGCTAGGAGCCGCGATACCGACGGAACTGTCGAATTCCTTTTCCTCGGTGAGAATGACGACGGAAGCTGGAATGCAATCGTCAACAAGGCCAAGCGCCAGAGAGTGGGTAAGGAGTATGTATTCTCTTCGCTCGACGGAGAGGAATACTGCACAGGGGCAATCAGCGCCGTCAGGGACGACGGCACAAGGGATGTAGTCTTCTCGAAGCCCATCAGTGAGGATTTCTTCATCCGCTGCGGCCATGTTCCGCTTCCCCCATATATCAAGAGAGAGGATAACTTCAAGGATGAAAGCCGCTATCAGACAGTCTATGCAAAGAACGAGGGAAGTGTGGCATGTCCGACGGCAGGACTTCATTTCACGCCCCAGATTCTCGAAGAAATCAGGAAGAGGGGAATCGAGATAGTGGAAGTAACGCTCCATGTGGGAGCCGGAACCTTCCTTCCCGTCCGTACTGATGACATCGAGAGCCATCATATGCACACCGAAAGCTACGAGATTCCAGCGGAAGTTGCCGAAAAGCTCAACAGGGCAAAAAGGGAAGGGAAGGAAATCGTTGCTGTAGGAACCACGAGCACGCGTACACTCGAGAGCGCTGCCGACGAGAACGGTAATCTCGTTAATCTGAAAGGCAGAACAAGCATCTTCATCTATCCGGGGTACAGGTTCAGGTTCATCGATTCACTTCTCACGAACTTCCATACTCCCGAGTCAACGCTTGTCATGCTTGTCAGTGCCCTTGCGGGGAAGGACAACATCATGAATGCATACAGGCATGCCGTCGAGGAGAGGTATCATTTCTTCTCATACGGGGATGCGATGTTCATAAGATGCTGAGAGCCTTGAGGCCTTCTTCAATCTGTTGAGATATGCCGTCGATGGAGAGAGTTCCGTCGACGGTTATTATTTTCACCGTTTCCGGCAGTTCACTGAATGCCCTGAGGTAATTTTCCCTGACTTTTCGGAGGTATTCCTCCTTCTCGAAGAGTTCCTTCTCTTCTCCTCTCTTCTCGATTCGGGCCATGCATTCATCGACCGGTGTGTCGACGAATATTATGATGTCGGCGTCAGGGAAAGGAGAGTTTATTTTCCTGATGAATTCATAGGAACACTGGACACCCTGGTAGGCAATGGATGAGTAGAAATATCTGTCGCTTATCACGATATCACCGTCATTGAGGTGATGCTCGATTCCGTATTCGGGATTATAGAGATGATCATCCCTGTCGGAGGAATAGAGAAGAGCGAGAGCTGATGGAGTTGTCCGGAACTTCTTCTGAAGGCATGCCCTGACCGTCTTTCCGATGGGGTTGTCAGTCGGTTCATGTGTCAGAAACACCTGCCTTCCTTTTGCGGAGAACTTCTCTCCCAGTATTTTCATCTGTGTTGTCGTGCCTGCTCCGTCGAGTCCCTCGAAGACTATGAACTTACCTTTTTCTTTCATAACATTGTCCTGCGGGAAGAAGTATAAGCGTTAAGCCGATGCTCGTTCAATCGGTGAAGAATACAGAGAATAAGGGATTTACACACAAAATACAGGTGAAAGATAAAGTCCGGATTATCAAGCTTTTATTTTTCATCAGCGTAATTGAATGTATTGCAATGAATTATTGCGGCGGCATCACATAATGTCCCATACTCTGTCTTCATGACATACTGTCCGTACTTCTGTATAATGCGTGAGGTAAGGACAGACGGGAAATGAAGAAGTCAGGAACAGTCGGAACGGTGATATTTACAGTTATTCTTGTTCTTCTCATTCTTTCATTCTCCCTTCTCATATACGTAAGGAACAATACAGCCTCAGTCGTCAACAGAATCATCGAATACAGAAGGGGGAAGGATTCTCCCTGGTCTTTCTCGTTCGAGAATATAGAGACGGGGTATGATGAGAAAGTAACCGTCAGAGGTTTCACTCTCTTTTATGAAGACATGCTGCTCGTTCGACTTGACAGCGTAACTGCTTCTTCCGGAGTCATGGGGCTCTGGAACTTCTGGAAGAATGAGGACAGTGCAATCTCGGTAAATGTGAAGGGCGGCAGAATCAATCTAACGAACGCCATCAGAGCCTATAGAGACTATGAGGGAAAACCCCATAGCGGAGGATTCTCATTCTATGACTTCATCCGAGAGCGCACTGCGGTCGTTACCGGAGAAGACATAACAGTCGGGTATGATTATTTTTCCGGTACTGCAGATACCATCTCTCTGTCATATAATTCATCAGACAGGGTTTTCTGTGGAGCATTCACATCAAAGAGCATTGCCGTCATCTGCTCCGATTACAGGGGAAATCTCATCAATGCGCATCTGAACTTCATAAATGATGAAGATATCATAGTCAAGGCAGAAGCTGACAAACTCCATCTCTCGGGTTCCGATGTCTCGGCAGAGTTCGGACGTCTCTCGTTTTCCGAATCTACACCTTCAATTCAGGCATTTCTTTCAAATGACTACTTCGGGACTCTCAGAAGCGGAAAGGGGGAAATTGAAACAGAACAGGGGAGATTATCTTTCACTTCCTCCGAGTTCGACTACAGCGATGAGACAGTTACGGGTACTCTTGATAATACATACGTTACTGTTGACGATATTACTGCTTTCACTGATGCACTTTCTCTCTCTATGGACACTTCTGCCTCCTTCACGCTTTCATCTGACGATATTCGCGTCAGTAACGGTTCCAGTGTTTGCACAGCAGGAAAAACGGAAATCGAGGGGAAGCTCGACGGCTCCAAAGCAACATTGAAAACCGTTAACTTAAAGGGGGACATGAGAGAGATTACGGGGGGTAGAATCGCCTTGGCTGAGTTCACTTCTGTCTCGTCCGTAATTGATTTCACTGATTCTGTAATCCTTTCCGCTTCTGCAGAATCATTCACTGCAGATGTCCCGGAGCTCGTCTCATCCGTTACCGGAGAGAATATAAGTGCATTTTTTGATGATGAGAAGATTATTCTTTTTGCCGGAAGTATCTCGTCAGATATCTCGTCTCTGACGGAAGGAAGAATCGGAAGAATCGTGTTCAGCTCACTCGGGGCAGAACTTGAGAGAGGAGATGAAGAACTTCTCTCATTCTCCTTTGACGCATCAGCATCAACCCCCGATGAGGATATGGGTGACATCTCATTCTCGGCTGAGGGGAAGATAACGGCATCGGATGATTCTTTCCCGGCAGGCCGTATCGAGATAAATAATCTCTATCCGGGATTCGGAAGCACAATCACCAGGCCGCTTGTAATAGAAAGTAACAGCGATGAAGAGGCATCAGTTACGCTCGAGAGTGACAGCGTATCTCTCGACCTGAGAGTCAGTGCGGAAGAGAAAAGAGTGAAGGGCGCTCTCATATTCTCCGATCTTCCGCTTAAGAATGCTCTGGAATTCGTTCTTGCAGGCGAATACGGGAATATAAGCGGGGAGAGTCTTATTAATCTCACATCTGACATAGATCTCACGCTTGATGGAATTGACAGGACAAGGGGAAACATCAGCTTCGCATTCGATATCACCTCAATCAGGGTGAAGATATTCTCCTTCGATGTCTCGTCAGCCGGTACTGTTTTCATCCAAGACGGCATAGTGACGCTCGACGGCGTCACTTTCACGACGCCTCTCTTCTCCTTCGGAGTCGGAGGGTACTATGATCTTGTAACCCGGACGCCGCATTTTCAGTTTCATAAAATGAAAATTACAGAGTAAATTCACCAATGTCTCTTTCAGAGTGAAGGATAAAACATTAAACTGATGAAGACCGGAATGAGGGAAAAGCAGGAATGAAATACCACAACAACATGAAGACAATACTCATCACATGCTTTGTGGTCCTGCTGTTTCTATCCGTTTCGGTATTTCTTCTTGTCGCCCTCCGTCTTACATCCCCGACGATGATCATCACCGACCGTCTGATGAAGAGCATCTCTGAAGTCGACTCGGACATCTCCCTGGAGTTCGAGGGACTCGAAAGAAACTTCCGTGACCGTGTCATGCTCAATAACCTGAGCCTTTACTACAAAGGCGAGGAATTCGCTTCCTTTGAAAAGATTGAAGTCAAGCTCGGTCTATTCGATGCCATTGCGTACATAATGAATCTCGGAGGAAGTGCAGAGGTCAACTTCCGTGACGGCATTGTCATGCTTCCCGATTCTTTTTTCGAGAAGTCCGATGATACTTCCGGTGTCAGTGATGCTGAAACTGACTCTCCCGATATCTCCCTTTCCTCATTCCTTTCGTCACACAACATAACTCTTTCCTTCAACAACACTTCTCTCTCGACTCCGTACGGGGAGGGGACTCTCGACGAACTTTACCTGAGCTATCTCGGAAGCGAGGAGACACTTGTGGGGGAGATGAAGAGCTCGTCTCTCTCTCTTTCGTATTCGGGTTACGACGTTACTCTCCTGAATCCCTTCATCTCGTTCTCATACGGCGAATCCGTTTACCTTGATATAACGCTAAGCGGTCTTTCTGCCTCCGGAGACGGCCTTTTTCTTGATGTAAACAATCTGAATGTATCGGGAAGCGCTGCTGCACTTTCGGATGCAATGGAAGGCGTTCTCAACGCAAAGCTCAGTACGGAGAGTATCAGTGGGGAATACAGAGGGAATTCAGTAAGTGTCGAGGACGTATCGTTCATATGGGCTGAAGAGAGGAAACTCAGCGGAAGAATGGAGAGGATTTCCGCCTTTGCTCCGACATATTCGATTTCGCTTGAGTCGGTATATGCTTCATTCTCCGATTTCAATTCATATTCACTGACTGTTGGAGACATCTCGGGAAGTGTTGCTTCTCTTCCTGTAAACGGTAACGGCCTGAGCATTGACGGAAAGGTTGAGGAGAAGTCTCTTTCCTTCATCCTGGGTAAAGTATCATCCCAGGCATCGAAGTACACGAAGAACAGCCTCTCGGGTGTGAACATATCGTCGCTTGAGGGAAGTCTCGGCTACAGCGACGGCCTCTCCCTTGCCTTCAGTCTTGACGCAACCTGCGAGACCGTGAGCCGAAGAATTGATGACATCTCCTTTTCTCTTGATGCCGCTTTGAACGTGAAGGACGAAAAGATTACTTCATCTTCCGTCAGGATAGACAATCTCTACCTCGGCTACGGCGAGAAATACAGTTCGCTTCTCTCCGTTACCGGAGACCTTGACAGAGCTGTAATCTCCCTTGACTACGGCTCCTTCGATATTGACCTTACGGCATCGTTCAACAGAAAGACACTGGAGGGAAGCGTTAACATCGATTCGCTTTCGCTTCCCGACGCTGTTCCTCTCTTTCTGGACAGTGAGATAGCATTCTTCAACGAAAAATCCCTTCTCTCGCTTTCCTCCGCATTCGACCTTTCCTTCGATCCCGATACCGGCAAAGTGAAGGGGGACCTTGACTACAGCTTCAGCATAGGAGCCCTGAAGCTGGCATTCGTCGAAAGCTCATTCTCGTCTGAAGGCAGGCTGACACTCTCTGACGATACTGTTCTCATTCACGATATTACACTGGGAACTTCCTATTTCGATATGGATTGCACGGGTTCATTCGATCTCAGACAGTTTCTTCCGACCCTCGATTTCTCTGCTTGTTTAAAGAACGGAAAGGAAATCCTCAACGGCTACATCCATCTGGGGGAAAACAGAAGCTATTCATTCTACGCAGATTTCACAGCAGTCAGGAAGACATATCTTACGGGAAGTGTGGATTTCAGCGAGAATGACCTCGTCACTTCTTCTTCCATTCTCGAGACAAACGGAAAGGAGAGACCGTTCTCGCTCATCGTGAATCTGGAAAGCAGGGTAATCGACATCATTTCCGACAGTCTCTCGGTAACATTCGACTACTCTGACGGAATCAGGGGAAAGGCTGTAGCCAACACTCTGGAAACCTTCCGCAGCGACGACGGCAGATCACTTGTCCTTGATGGCGAACTTGATGTCATCTATTCCCTCTCCGAAGGCCTTTCCCTTTCGTCATCCACAATCGAAGTCAGGGATATCTTCCTTCTTCCCGCTTCTCCGTCTCTTTCGTTCAGAGTTACCGGCAGCAACGACAGGATAAGGCTCGACGACATAAACGTCAGATTCTCCGATAACACTCTCTATACGGGAGCCTTCTCCCTTGATTTCGAAAAAAACTCTGCCGTATTCGCTCTCGACGAGGATGGGGGAGATGGGGAAATCCTCTTCTCACTCTACAGGGACAGTGAGTTCGTTGCCGTACTGAAGGCAGACGCAATAGGGCTCTCCGTTCTGGGACTTGATAACATGACGGCCCATCTCAACCTTTACGGAAGAGCCGCCAGAATCGAGGACTTCTCGTTCACGGGGTCGCTTGATATAACATCCCCCGACGGCGGCAGAAGGGCAATGAATGCCGACATCACCATCGACGGCACATCTCTTGTGCTCAGGGACGTCGAATACTCCTCGGAAGATGTCAGTGCCCAGATGAGCAGACTCTACCTCGATGCTACAGCCGGGCTCTTCGGCATAGAGAGCTTCTCTTTCCGGCTTGAGAATCGGAAGGCCGCAAGGGATTATCCTCTTCAGGGTGAGATAACCCTCTCCGGAGAAATGGAGAAGGGCGAGTCTCTCTATTCGTCGATTCTTTCCCTCGTCAGAGGAAAGGGAGAGGGAGTGACGGCAAGATTCAGCATCGTGAATCTCGACCTCGATTCTTCTTTGTTTGTGGTATCTGAGAGATATTGTGACATAACGGTGGACGGGAGACGCATGACACTCTCGGGTAACTTCCTCTCGGGTGAGATAGAGAAGGAAACTCTCTCGGGGTATGTATCCGTTGACCTTCCCGGCCTCGCAGTCGCCTCATTCACCTTCAGTCTCTCGTCCTCTCTTGAAGCCAAGGCCGATATCGAAGAATTCAACATGGGGCTTGTCAACCTTCTGATGGAGTATCCGACGATAGTCTTCAGGGATGATCTTGTCGGCGGGGAAGTGTCGCTCACGAGAAATGAAAGCGGCGAATTCAGCATGAACGGCGCCCTTCATGCAGACGAGCTCGGAGTCGACGTGTTCTGGATAGAGGACCAGACTCTCATACTCCACAATGCATCCTTCATAATCTGGGACAATGTCCTCTCCTCATCATTCACTTACGTCACTGTCTATGACAAGCTCACAAGCGAACGCAGGATGGTGAGAATGAATGTCGCTGTTGCAATGTCGGAAACATTGAGTCTCGAAAGCTGGGAAGTCGACGTATATATCGACGAGGACAATCCCGTCAGAGTCAGGATTCCTCTTCCTCTCATCGGAATAGATATTCTCGGTTATGTCACAGGTCACTATTATGCATATTCCGACTCCAACGGAATGGACAACGACGGCACACTGAATCTCACGGACACTGTCGTCAGCGTCGGCATGAACCCGTACCCGAAGTGGTATGACGAAATCTACGGCGCCACATTCCTGAACCTCACATTCAACTTCGGCAAGAACAACAGGGTGCTCTATCCCGCAGGTGACGACCCGATATTCTCCATCGACCTCCAGGAGAACTCCTCCGTCTATGCCTACATGGGGTCTGACGGCTCCTATTCGTTCACGGGAGACATACAGGTTAGGGGAGGTGAAATCTTCTACTTCCAGAAGTACTTCTACATCACAAGCGGCTCCATATCGTTTGATGATCCGAACTACTTCAACCCGAAGATCAATCTCCGTGCTACACTGAGGGACTATACGTCCTCAAGCGAGAAGGTCGAGATTTACCTCGTACTCAAGGACAACACATTCGACAACCTCTCTCCGACGCTCGAGAGCTCTCCCGTCATGGAGCTCAGTGAAATAATGGAGATACTCGGTCAGTCAATACTCCCGCAGTCGACGTACGGATCCGTCAGCGTATCGTCTGTGGCTTCTCTTGTGACTGAGGGTTTCGATATTCTCTCGAGACTCGGAATCGTTACGTCGGGTAATCCTCTCTCGTCTCTTTCCTCGTCACTCAAGTCCGTGTTCGGAGTCGACTCGTTCTCCCTTCATTCCAATATACTGAACAACATCGTAGCCGACACCATAAGCCAGGCGACAAAAGGGACAGCGGAGACGTACTCCCCGATGGCGAGATTCTTAAACGGTACCACGCTCAACGTCGGTAAGTACCTCTCGAGAAATCTCTACATGCAGGCGATGGTGCACCTTGAGGCGACGGGTGACAGGAAGAGCTACACCATCATATCCGACGACCTTGCACTCGACACGGAGTTCTCTCTCGAATGGACGAACAGCGCATTCAACGTCACGTTCTTCACGAGGCCGAGCTACTTCTCGTTCGATTCGCTTTTCTCTACATTCGGTTTCAGCATTACGAAGACCATGAACTTCTAGATAAAAACAGATAAAACACATAGACAGAATCAGAAAGGAATAAAATCAAGTTGTTAAGAAAGAAGAAAATACGGAATTCAGACTTTATATCTTCATATTTGAGTTACCTTCCTTTTTCTGCTAAACTTCTCAGCAGAGGTAAATATGAGGAAAAGTAAGCTTTTAGTTACTTTGATTGTTATTATGATTGTCGCTCTTCTTCCGCTCGCAGCATCGGACGGTGACTGGTATGAGGGAAGGCGAATTACCCGTATAGATATCCTGGGCCTTCAGAACGTGAAGGAAAGCACAGTTGATGCACTTGTTAAGAACTATGTCGGACAGAACTTCAGCGATGAACTCTATTCCGAACTCGACAATTCGCTCTATTCACAGAGCTGGATGAACTACATGCTCGTCGACGCACTCGAGGACGAGACTGATCCCGAAGGCGTTGTACTGTCTGTTGAAATCTACGAGAACCCCATGATTTCATCCGTCGAATTCGAAGGTAACAGCAGGATCAGCAGGAGTTCCATCCAGAGCGCACAGAACCTCACGAAAGGCTCTTACTATTCGTCGAACAACATATCTGCAAATGCAGCACTTATAAAGGAGCACTATCTTTCGAAGGGCTACAGTGATGCCACAGTCGAGGGGCAAATCACCGAGAATACGGATACGAACACAGTTGATGTGAAGTTCGTTATAAATGAAGGAAAGCAGTACAAGGTCAGATCGATTCTATTCGAAGGCAACAGTGCTCTGACGACGAAGGAACTCAAGAACAAGCTTACGACAAAGGAAAAGTCATTCTTCAATTCCGGTAACTATGTCGAATCGGCACTGACTGCAGATGAAAGCACAATTCTCTCATACTATGCGACAAAGGGTTATCCCGATGCGGTAATCACGGAAGTGAGAAAGGAAGTGATCGAGGATGAGACAACAGAGAGTACGATTTACCTCAACATAACATTCGTGATCGAAGAGGGTGAACTCTGGACAGTCGACTCCATCACGGTAACAGGGAATACGGTATTCTCCGATGAAGAGATAAACGGACTCATCACAGTCTCCTCCGGTGACATCTACAACAGCGAGAAGATCGAGACCATCTATTCCAGCATAGCACTCAAATACTACGACAACGGTTATGTGTATTCCTCAATCACTCCGTCAATCGATGAAGAGGATGGAAACCGTGTTGCAGTAACATTCGCAATCGTCGAAGGAGCGCAGACTGTTGTCGAGGAGATAAGAATCAACGGACTGGAGAAGACAAAGCCGTATGTTCTCGAACGCGAGATGGATATAAAGGTCGGCGACGTATTCTCCCGCTCGTCATTCGTTCAGTCGCAGCAGAACATGTACAACACTTCGCTTCTGAAGAACATCACAGCAAACATCTACCCCGGAACAACCGAGAACGGCGTCATCTGCGAGTTCACGGTAGAAGAGGCCAACACTATGGAGCTTCAGTTCGGTGCGACATTCGGCGCAACCGAAGTCGACGGCTTCCCCGTCTCCGGATTCCTCTCTCTCTCCAACTCCAACCTCGGTGGAACGGGAAGGGCGCTCACTCTCTCTACTGAGCTCAGCCCGACTACGCAGTCACTCTCGCTCTCCCTTTCGGACAGCTGGGTAGGGGACGTCAGATGGTCAAATGCAGTAAGCGTATCGGTAGCAAGGAACGTTAGATCCGGAACCCTCCAGAGAGGTATCGGAAGTGCATACTATGACGGCAGGGACGATGAGGAGCTCACGTATCCTCTCGGCTATAACTCTGCTCAGGAATGGTACAGGTCAGGTCAGACGACACCCTCATCATCCAATCTCATGAAGTATGACAACTATTCCTTCACTGTCGGTTACTCATCAGGCTACTCCTGGGTATTCAGTGCAGGAACACTCAGCGCCTCGGGCGGAATCTCCGTCGGTCTCAACAGGGCAGTATATGACAGTGACAAGTATGATCCGTATGAGTACCTCATAAAGAAGTACCAGGAGAAGTGGCAGTTCTCCAACAAGCTCAGTGCAACGCTCAGCTGGGATGCAAGAAACTACGTCAGCAGGATTCCTCACGGCTATGTCGCAACACTCAACTACACATATGCAGGAGGAATACTGGGAGGTCTTTCGAACTACAACAAGCTCTCCATCAACCTCAGCATGTATACCGGAATCTGGAGATTCTACAACAAGGAGAAGGATACTGCAAAGAATCTTATCCTCGGCTTCACGAGCGAAGTTGACTTCATGCTTCCGCAGTACTGGAACAAGGATAACGGCGGCTGGAAGTGGCACGACGCAAAGGACGGTGCGACAAAGTACGAGATGCTCTACATCGACGGCATGAACATCGGACGCGGTTTCTCCGTTCAGACAGACAAGGCCTTCCTCTGGAACAACCAGATGGATCTCACGTTCCCGCTTGCTGAGGATGTGATTTCTCTCGAAGGCTTCGTCAGCGCAACGGCAGTCACGACAAGACTCGAGAAGCTTTCCTTCTCATCGCTCGACTGGTATATGGCGGCAGGATTCGGAATAAAGATGGAAATTCCGGGATTCCCCCTTGGTCTTTATCTCGTGAAAAATGCTACAATACTCTCCGGCGAGTCCTTTAAATGGATAAAGGGGCCGCTATTCTCAAACGGAGACAAGGGTGGTCTTAGCCTCGTTCTGGCTATCACGACATCCATATACTGATGGACGAAAAGAAAAACGAAACACTGACGCCTATGGTGCGTCAGTACATGGAAATAAAAAAAGAGCATCAGGACAAGGTGCTCTTTTTCAGACTCGGTGACTTCTACGAAATGTTCAACGAGGACGCAGTCGAAGTCTCGAAACTCCTCAATCTTACGCTTACTCACCGCGGCACGATGCCCATGTGCGGCATTCCGTATCATGCGGCGAAGAATTACCTCAAGAGACTTCTCGAGTACGGAAAGAAGGTCGCACTCTGCGAGCAGTTCGTAACAGACGAGAAGAAGCTTGCAGAGAGGACTGTCACCCAGATCTTCACGCCGGCCACAGTCGTCGACGAAGAATACATAGATTCCCTTTCATCCCAGTACATCGCCTCCGTCTATACGGACAGGAAAGGTGTATACTGTGCCTGGTGCGACATAACGACAGGGGAATTCAAGGTCACCGTTCTTCCCCTCGAGAAGGATTACTGCTCACTTGAAAACCTGCTTTTCAAGATAGAATGCAAGGAGATTATATGCTGTGATGACACATATTTCTCCGAAAGGGAATTCAGGCGTATTCTCGACAGTCAGAAGGCAATGATAAGTAAGCTTCCTTCCTGGTATTTTTCGGTAAGGGAGGGACGCAAGGCCGTCGAGAAACAGTTCGGACAGTCTGCCGTGAGACTCAGTTCAATTTCGGAGAAGTCCCCCGAGCTCTGTGCGGTGGGATCACTTCTTGATTACATTGAGGAAAACGCAAAGACAGAGCTTCCGCAGCTCAGGTACATCGAGAAAATAACGGACACATCGTTCATGGTCCTAAACTCGGCTGCCGTCAAGAACCTCGAACTCATCCACAATCTTCAGGATAATTCAAGTCAGTTTACTCTTTTCTCGTCAATCAACAGGACCAAAACTCCCTCGGGCTCGAGATTTCTCAGGGATGCCATTCTTCATCCTCTTGTAGATATCGATAAGATAAGGGAGAGGCAGAGCTGGGTCGCACTTCTTTACTCGGACAGGGAAGAGAACGAAAGGGTTCGCCGGTGCCTTTCCGAGATCAGCGACCTCGAACGTCTTTCCGTCAAGGCCGGAATGAAGAGACTTACACCGAGGGATCTCATTGCGATAAGCGAAAGCATCTCGTCCTTCGTCTCTCTTGTCGAGAACAACGGCAAATACCTCGAGCTTGTCGACAGCAGCACATTCGATTTTTCATCCCTCATCGACTTCTCGACAGCAGTCATAAAGGCTATAAACAGGGAATGCACGAACATAAACAATGCAGGTACCATAATAAGGGACGGCTACGATGAGGAACTTGACGAACTGAGAAAGCTATCATCATCGGGGTCATCGGTACTCGGGGAATATCTGGAGAAGATTAAGGCGGAGACTGACATAACTACTCTCAAGGTCGGGGAAAACAGGGTAATCGGAAGCTACCTGGAAGTGAGCAGGGGACAGCTAGAGAAGGTTCCGTCCTACTTCATCCGACGTCAGACGCTTGTCGGAGGAGAAAGGTACACGACCGATGAACTCATCAGAATACAGGAGAGAATCTACTCGGCAAAGGATGATGAGGCAAAGAGGGAAAGAAGCGTCTTCAACGGCTTCATCAGCCGGTCTTTCGATCTTCATGACGACATAGAGAGAATGGGAAAGATAATCACGCTCCTGGACTTCTATTCATCTGCTGCGGAATGCGCACTTGAGAAGAATTACACCAGGCCCGAGATAACCCCGGACGGCGAAATGGACATCGTGAACGGACGCCATCCCGTAGTCGAGGACTATACGGAGAACTATATCCCGAACTCGTTCTCGTCGAAGGAGTCACGCTTCGCTCTCATAACCGGACCCAACATGGCCGGAAAGTCCACGTACCTCAGGCAGATAGCGCTCATAACTCTCATGGCACATATGGGATACTTCGTTCCGGCAGAAAGGGCTGTGATACCCCTCACTGACAAGATATTCTGCCGCGTGGGAGCATCTGACAACCTGTCGAAGGGGGAGAGCACGTTCCTTGTCGAGATGAGCGAATCGAGTCAGATTCTTCTCTCGCTCACGGCGAAGAGTCTTGTCATAATGGACGAAATCGGAAGGGGCACAAGCACCGAGGACGGCATGAGCATAGCCTATGCCATCATGGAGTATCTCAGGAAGGCGGGGGCAATAACCCTCTTCTCGACGCACTATCATGAACTCACGATGCTTGACACCTCGGGTATCCAGCTCCTGCATATGGCGGTACTCGAGGAGAAGAACCAGATTACCTTCCTCAGAAAGGCCGAGAAGGGTGTCGCAGCATCGTCGTACGGCATACATGTTGCAAAGCTAGCGGGAATCCCGAGGGAGATAATCAACAGCGCGAACTCTTTCATGAAAAAGCATTTTGCCGATTACTCACTTACATCCGAGGAAGGCTCGCTCTTCACATCCGAAGCAAGGGACATGACACTGAATGATGAGATCATCGAGGAGATAAACGATTTCGATACCGATTCCTCGACACCTCTCGAGGCACTGATGTTCGTATCCTCTCTGAAGAGGAAAATAGAGGAGGAAAAGTAACCTTTTCCCGTGTATAATCTTTATTGAGATATGAACGAAACTGCAATTTTCACTGTCAATGTCATAATCTGCTCCTTCATCGTGGCAGTTCACCTTGACAGAAGAGCGATGGAGAGGGAGAAAGTCGGGGACATAACGAAGTGTTTCCTCATTCCTTCCCTCTATTTGACTCTCTTCACGGCGTCCAGGGCCTTCCCGCGCAACATAGCGCGCCCCTGGATGCTCCTCCTGATTACTCTCTTCTACACATTGGGAGACATACTCCTTTTAGAGAAGAAACCATTCTCTCGCTTTGTCGCGGGCGCAGTCTCCTTTGCCCTGGGACATCTGATGTATGTTCTCTACTTCTCTTATTACGGACAGAACATCTTCACTCTCCTTGGGGGAATGATTCTCTTCGGTATCCCGTTCATATATGTCGTGAGATATGTTCTTGCGAAGAAGAGCATAAAGTTCGGCCTCGGGGCGATTCTTTACGCCTTCATTCTCTATCTCTTCGGCGTCGGAATGTGCGCCGTGTTCTCGTTCCGGTACATAAAGACATCTCTTCTTGTCTTCGTCGGCGTTTGTCTTTTCATGTTCAGTGACGGCAAGATAGCTCTCAGGGCGCTCAAGGGAGAGAGGAAGTACACTTCCTTCATAATAATGGTGACGTACATCGCCGCAAACGTATGTCTCGTACTCGGAGTATGGTGCATAAATGTGCCCGTCGCCTCTTGACAGAAGAGATGAATACGGATATTTTTTCCATAGTTTCATTTAAAGCAATTTAAAAGGGACCGGCTGAGCCGAGTCCCTTTATTTATGAGGAGCAGAATGCTGAATAACGGAGAAGAGAAAAAAGAGCTTTTCAGGGAGATAGAAGGCCTTGTGTCGACACTCTCGCTCGTTCCCGTGGAAGTGAGTAAGACGATGGGGAAGGAAGGCGTGAGCATGAGGGTCCTTCTCTACAGGAAAGACAGGGAGATAACAATCGAGGACCTCGAGGCAGCGTACAACATCATCTATCCGCGCTACAGCGTTACGGAGGAGAGAGACCTCACACTTGAAGTCTCGTCCCCGGGACTCGGAAGAACTTTCAGGGATTACTACGAGTTCAGTGTCTTCAGGACAAAGCGCGTCAGACTCTATTCGACGGCATTCTCGTCCTATATTTCAGGTGTAATTGACTCGGCTGATGAAAAAAGCGTCACTCTTACCGATTATCTTGTCGAAGACAGGAAGGAGAAGGGTGACAGAATCACAGTCGTATATGATACAATAGCTAAGGCTAAACTCGATTATCTATGGGAGGATAAAAATGATTAATCTCACAAGCGAAATAAACTCCATGATGCTTGAAAGAGACATGAAGCTCAAAGAAGTCACGGCAATGATCAAGGACATGCTCCGCTCCGCATACAAGAGAAAGTTCGGAACTGACGAGAACGTCAAGATCAAGTTCTACGAGGATTCGAAGAAGAATTACTTCGTCGAAATCTATGCGAAGAAGGAAGTCGTTGACGAGGAGAACTACTTCAACGAGGTTACCCAGATTCCTCTCGACGAGGCCATCGAGTTTGCAGGTGAGGACAGCGGTATCGCAGTGGGGGACGAACTTGAGATTTCACTCGACCCGAAGTCATTCGAATATTCTGCAGTCCAGAGTGCCAAGCAGCGCGGCCAGGCCGTGAGCAAGGAAATCACGGACGACAAGACATTCTTCAAGGCAAAGGGAATGGAATATACCCTCATTAAGGGTGAACTTAAGAAGCAGGGCAGAAATGACGACTGGTTCGTCGACATCGGATTCGGCGACGAGAATCTCGCCGTATTCCCCGTGCGCGGTCAGTCTCCGAGAGAGACATACGAGATGGGCGACACGCTCCGCTTCTACGTGGAGAAGGTCGACAAGGGAGATGACGAGGCCGTAAAGGATCCCAGGACCGGCAAGATCAGAAAGAGAAAGAAGGGTGTCAAGATCTATCTTTCACGTTCATGCAAGGAATTCGTGAAGTGTCTTCTCGAAGCACAGATCAGAGAGGAAATCGAGAACGGCAGCGTAGTAATCAGAGGCATCGCACGCCAGGCAGGTGCAAGAACGAAGATTGCCGTCGACACAAAGAAGAGTGACACCGATCCTGTCGGAACTACAGTCGGCAAGGACGGTACGAAGATAAAGACGATAATGAACGAACTCGAGGGCGAGAAGATCGATATCATCCGCTACAACGAGGACCCGATCGTATACATTGCGAATGCGCTCATTCCTGCACAGGTACAGAACGTCTATGAAATCGACCCTGCAAGCAAGTATGCAATAGCAGTCGTCGACGACAGCCAGCTCGGATACGCAATCGGAAAGGACGGCGTCAACGTCAAGCTTGCAAAGTCGCTCTGTGACTGGCTCATCGACGTCAAGACGAGAAAGCAGTACAACGAGATGGAGCACAGCGTCCTCATCAGGGAACAGGTCGATTCTCTTTTCAGAAATGACAATGAAGGCGACGAAAACATCCCGGAAGCAGAGAATGCAGAAGAGCCTATCAGCAATTCCCAGCTCGGAATCAGCGAGGATGAGACTCCGATTACGGAATGCGGCTTCGATGATGCTCTTGTCGAGAAGCTTCACAACATAGATATCTGGTCAATCGAGGAATTCTTCGAATACAGCAACGACGAACTTCTCGAGAGGGGACTGAGCCAGGAGGAAATCGATACTGTACGCAACAGTGTCGAGATAGTCACCGAGGATGCTGAAGCGGATACATTCGAGTGTCCTGTCTGCCATGAGCAGGTACCTGCTTCCTCAACTGTCTGTCCTCACTGCGGCGCTGAATTCGAATTCGAGTAATAAACAAAGGTAAATATGGCTGAAGAAAAGAATAAAGTTAAAGTTAACATCATCAAGAAGGCACCACAGCCGACATCCGTGGCTACACAAGTAAAGGAAACTGAGGAGAAGGCAAAGGACGAGCAGAACGAGAAGAAGAAGGTTGTCGTAAAACTCAAGACTCCCGTAAAGACTCCTGTCGTGAAACCCGTCGTTAAACCGGTCGTCAAAGTCAAGGAGACACCGGCTGTGAAGCCGGCCACAAGCGAGACCCCGTCTCCTGTAAAGCCTCAGGAGAGAGTGCAGACATCTGCGCCTTCCAGGCCTCAGCAGACTCAGAATTCCCCGAAAAGCGGTGAAAGGAATCCAGTCAAAAGGGATAATCCTGCTCCTCAGAGGCGTGAAGTCATTGACGGCAAATCCTTTATGGGAAATGCTGCGCACATACAGAACACCCGTATACAGTCGACAATACACTCCGGTCCGGTAATCATCCATGCTCAGACACCGGCAGAGACTGAAGTCAAAACAGATCCCTCGAAGCCCAGGGTACAGGGCGTTGTAGGTGGACGCAGGGTCGCAGGGAACCTCCAGAGAGGTCAGGGCGGATTCAATCGTGACAACAGGAACG
Source organism: Sphaerochaetaceae bacterium (assembly GCA_963626615.1). Classification (GTDB taxonomy): domain Bacteria; phylum Spirochaetota; class Spirochaetia; order Sphaerochaetales; family Sphaerochaetaceae; genus Ornithospirochaeta. The sequence continues at coordinate 19,465 of CAVFYD010000011.1, read as the reverse complement.
GAAACCCGAACGGCGGCTACCAGAGACGCGAGGGAGGCTACACAGGCCATGACGGCAGACCCTCTCAGCCGCGGTCCTATTCACCCGACCAGAACGGACGCCCCGGCTTCAGCAGACAGGGCGGAAAACCGGGCTTCACACCGCGTTTCGGCCAGAACGGCCCGAGACCGCAGGCAGGCGGAAGCTCTGCTCCGCTTGAACTCAACCAGAAGAACGGCAACCGTAAGACAGGAGCAGCTGCGGGTTCGAGAAAGAAGGACAAGGACAGCAAGTGGGACAAGGACGAAGAGCTTGACTTTGCACTCGGAAAGAAGAAGAAGGATGAGGCTAAACTCGCTGCAGTTCCGTCTTCCATCGATATAATGGAGAACATCACTGTCGCAGACCTTGCCAAGAAGATGAATCTCAAGGCTTCCGACATCATCACGAAGCTCTTCAAGATGGGTATGATGGTCACCATCAACCAGCAGATAGACCACGACACAGCCGAAATCATCGCATCCGAATACGGATGCTCCGTGCATCTTGTCTCTCTCTATGACGAGACAGTCATCGAGACTGAGGAAGACAGGGAAGAGGATCTCGTTCCGAGACCGCCTATTGTCACCATCATGGGTCATGTCGACCATGGTAAGACAAAGCTCCTCGATGCCATCAGAAGCACGAACGTTGTTGCAGGCGAATTCGGCGGAATCACACAGCACATCGGTGCATACAAGGTATCTGTACCGGATAGGGGAGACGTAGTCTTCCTCGACACCCCGGGTCATGCCGCATTCTCCATGATGAGAGCGCGCGGCGCACAGGTAACCGACATCGTCGTACTCGTTGTCGCTGCCAATGACGGCGTCATGCCTCAGACAAGGGAAGCCATAGATCACGCAAAGGCTGCGAAGGTACCTATCATAGTTGCAATCAACAAGTGCGATCTTCCCGAAGCCAACCCCGACAGGGTCAAGCAGCAGCTTTCGGACCTCGGCCTCATGCCAGAGGACTGGGGCGGACAGACTCTCTACTGTCAGATTTCCGCTCTCAGGAAGCAGGGTATCGACGACCTTCTCGATACTATTCTTCTTCAGGCCGAGATGCTCGAGCTCAGGGCAAATCCGAACTGCAGGGCATGCGGTAAGGTACTCGAGAGCAAAATCGATCCGGGCCGCGGTACAGTTGCAACAGTCATCATAGAGAAGGGAACACTGCACCAGGGCGACTACTATGTAGCCGGCATCTATTCGGGACGTGTCAGAGCCATGTTCGACGACAAGGGAGCGAAGATCACTTCAGCCGGTCCGTCAACTCCTGTCGAGATCATAGGTCTCTCCAACATTCCGTCTGCAGGTGACCCGTTCCAGGTTACGGAAGACGAGAAGACTGCGAGAAGCATCGCTGCAAAGAGACAGGAACTCGAGAGAATCGGAGAAGGCGCAAGAGTGAGCAAGGTAACACTCGAGAACTTCAACGAGAAGGTCAGGGAAGGTGCAATCACGGACTTCAACGTCATCATCAAGGGCGATGTCCAGGGCTCCGTCGAAGCTCTTACGGGAGTACTCGAGAAGCTCAGCACCGATGAGATCAAGCTCAATGTCATCCGTGCTTCCGCCGGTGCCATCATCGAAAGCGATGTCACACTCGCTTCCGCATCGAGTGCTGTCATCATCGGCTTCAACGTCAGACCGACACCCAGGGCTCAGGCTCTTGCTAACGAGGAGAAGGTCGAAATCAAGAAGTACAACATCATCTATGATGTCGTTGATGATATAAAGGCGGCAATGGAAGGCATGCTCAGTCCCGAGACAAGGGAAGTCGATATCGGAAAGGTCGAAGTCAGGGATACATTCAAGGTTCCGAAGGTCGGTATCATCGCCGGTTGTATGGTCACGGAAGGAAAGGTCAAGCGCAACAGCCTCGTAAGAGTCATCAGAGATTCCATCCAGATCAACAAGGATATGATAAAGATCTCCTCTCTCAAGAGGTTCAAGGACGATGCAAAGGAAGTCCTCGAGGGCTTCGAATGCGGTATCGGACTCGAGAACTGGCAGGACCTGCAGGTCGGCGATGTTCTTGAGATAGTCGAAACTGAGGAAGTCAGAAGGACACTGGAATTCAATGAGTGAGTTTTCGCAGGACAGACTCGAGAGCAGGATTCTCGAGGGCATATCTTCGCTTATAGTGACGGGCGCAATAAAGAACCATAATCTTTCCACGCTCGTATCGCTTACCCGCATATCCCTCAGCCCGGACAACAGCCAGGCCAAGGTGTGGGTATCGTACATAGCTGACAACTCGACACTGGAGAGGTCCGTTCTCGCCCTCAATCAGGCTTCGGGCTTCATCCAGGCAAGGCTCTCGAAGCTTCTCAGAACGAAGAAGACTCCTGTTCTCACATTCGTGAAGGACAGCTCGTACATCGAAGGCGAGAAGCTCAACAGGCTTATCGATTCCCTGCAGAGCGGCAATGAGTAATCTTTTCAGAATCCTCCTCTCTGACAAAGAGGAGGACATTACATCATTCTCATCGCTCAATAAGGTAAAAAGGGAATACAGGGGAGAGAAGGTCGGACACGCCGGGACTCTCGACAGGTTCGCCTCTGGCCTCATGATAGTGATGGTGGGGGGAGCAACAAAGCTCAACCCCATCTTTTCGTCATTCGGAAAGCGCTACACGGCAACGGTTAAGTTCGGTCAGGAGACAGACACCCTCGACAGGGAGGGAAGTGTAAAGGCAGTGTCTGAGAAGATTCCGACAGAAGAGGAACTCCTCGGTGTTCTTCCGGAATTTATCGGCGCCCAGAAGCAGATTCCTCCCGTGTACTCTGCCATCCACATCGACGGGAAGAGAGCTTATCAGGAAGCGAGGAAACAGAAGGATATCGAGATGCCCGAGCGTGACATCTTCATATCATCAATCAGTCTGCTTTCCTTTTCCTCGGATACTGCCGTCATCGACTGCACGGTGAGCAAGGGGACGTATATCCGCTCTCTTGCACGCGACATCGCCATACGTTGCGGTTCAAGAGGATACCTTACGGCCCTGAGACGCACGGAAGTGGGGCCTTTCACACTCTCTGACCTTGATCTTTCGACTGATGAACTCCTGGAGAAGACGGGGCTTTTCGGAGAAATCCATTTCACGTCTCTCCACAGAAAGGAAATCGACAACGGCACGATAAGGAAAGATTGGATAGTGAAAAGCGTCAATCCCGCCCGTCCGTACTCTGTCATGTACATTGACGGGGAGAAGTACGCATACTGCGAGAAGAAGGGGGATGCCGTCAGCGTGATGGCAAGAGTGATGTGAAGATATATTCGTTTTCAGATATACTGGGCGGCACACTCAAGGGAAAGGACGTCATACTCACAATCGGAGTCTTCGACGGCTTCCATCTGGGGCATCAGAGCCTTATAAGACAGATGATGAGACTGAAGGAAAAATACCCTTCTGCCGAGACTGTACTCATAACTTTCAGCGTAAATCCCAAGACAAAGATGCCGAAGAATGTCGACACGTTGAGACTGAGAGAGGAAAATGCAGAAAAAAGGGGAGTTAACTCCTTTGTAATAATTGACTTTTCCTCCGAATTCAGTAAAACTTCTGCTTGTGGATTCATCGGGATGCTCTGTCTCTCGTTCAATCCCGTTGCAGTCGTGGTCGGAGAGGACTTCCGTTTCGGTAATCCTTCGTCTTCCGCTTCTGCACTGGACCTCGCTTCTCTTTTCGCATCGTACGGTAAGAAAGTTGAAGTCTCGATTATGCAATCAATTCTTACTGAGGGTGGAGATAAAATCTCGTCGACTCTTGTAAGAAGGGTGATAGAGAACGGCAAGGTGGAATGTATTTCCTCCCTTACCGGCCGGAACTACAGAGTTGATCTGATGCCTATACCTCACAGATTCTTCTCTTCGGCTCTGGTTTTGCCTCTCTCTTCCGTCCAGCAGCTTCTGCCGCCACCAGGAGTCTACGGGGCCGGACTGGCTTTTGAGAACGGTCACCTCACCGATGTTACTGTAACACTCGATGAAACGGATGTCACGATAACACATGAAGGACAGTCTCTTGAGTCTCTGGTCAGGAAAGAAGGAGACATGGAATCAATCTATTTTTTGGAGAAGAAAGAAAATGGTATCAAGTGAACAGAAAAAGCAGATCATCGAGAAGTTCGGTGGAAACACGGCAAACACAGGCGACGCAAAGGTGCAGGTAGCACTCCTCACAGCTAGAATCAACGACCTTCAGGGTCATTTCAAGGCTAATCCGAAGGATCATGCATCAAGACGCGGCCTCCTGATGCTCGTAGGTCAGAGAAGAAGACTTCTTGCCTACATCAAGAACAGGGACATCGATGAGTACAGATCACTGATTGCTGAACTCGGAATCAGAAAGTAATCATACTTCAAATAAGAGCCAGAGGGAAAAATCCACTCTGGCTTTGTACATTTATAAAAAGAACAAAAAAAGAAAGAAAGAAGGAAAGTAATGTCAAATCTAACATCAGTAAGCGTGAACGTGGGCGGCATTGACCTCGTATTCGAATCCGGCAAGATCGGTAAGCAGGCTAACGGCTGTGTATTCGCACGTTATGCAGGTTCTGTAGTCATCGCCACAGTATGCTGCGGCGAAGAACCCAGTGAACCCATCGATTATGTACCGGTATCTGTAGAGTACAACGAAAAGTATTATGCAGCAGGAAAGATTCCCGGAGGATTCCTGAAGAGAGAAAGCAAGCCGAAGGATAAGGAAATTCTTGTATCCCGTCTCATCGACAGACCTATGAGACCTCTCTTCGACAAGGCATTCGGCAGAGAAATACAGATTGTACCGACAGTCGTATCTTCAGATATGATCCATACGCCGGATGTAGTCGCAATCAATGCCGCATCCTGCGCAGTCACAATCTCCGATATCCCGTTCTACGGACCTATCGCAGCAGTAAGAGTTGCAAAGATCGGTGACGAGTTTGTCGTCAACCCGACATTCCAGCAGATTCCCCAGGCTGCACTCGACATCGTCGTTGCAGGTACACATGACGGAATCACGATGGTCGAAGGCGGCGCACACGAAGTCAGCGAAGATGATATGCTGGGTGCAATCGCGGCAGCACAGCCCGTAATCAGGGAAATCTGCGAGGCACAGACAAAGATGAGAGAGCTCTGCGGAAAGGAGAAGCTTCCTCTCATGGAAATTGCAGACGAGGACCTTTCATGGCTCGAAAGCGTGAAGGAGTACGCTTTCCCGCTTGAAAAGGAAGCTTCCTTCGTGAAGGGAAAGATGAACAGAGGAAACGCTCTCAGCGCTGTTCATGCCCAGGTCAAGGAAAAGTTTGCTTCTCTTATCGCTGAGGACGAGAAGAGAGAGGGCCAGGTCGACAAGATGTTCGAAGACATGGAATACAACATCCTCCGTTCCTCGATTCTCAACGACGGTGTCAGAACAGACGGCAGAAAGGTAACTGAAATCAGACCGATTACATGTGAAGTCGGCGTTCTTCCGTGCACACACGGTTCGGCACTCTTCACACGCGGCGAGACACAGTCACTTGCTGTAACTACACTCGGAACAGTCAATGACGAGCAGCTCTTCGACAACATCGACGGCGAAAAGTCATACTCCAACTTCATGCTCCACTACAACTTCCCTCCGTACTCGGTAGGTGAATGCGGAAGACTCACGACAGGAAGAAGAGAAATCGGACACGGACATCTTGCACAGAGAGCACTCGAAGCAGTAGTACCGAAGAAGGATGTCTTCCCGTACACAGTCAGAGTCGTATCAGAAATCATGGAATCCAACGGATCATCGTCAATGGCTTCTGTCTGCGGCGGATGCCTCTCCCTCATGGATGCAGGTGTACCTATCTCAAAGCCGGTTGCCGGCATCGCAATGGGACTCATCACAGAAGGTGCAGACTACTCAAGATACGTAATCCTTTCAGATATCCTCGGTGAAGAGGACCACCTCGGAGACATGGACTTCAAGGTAGCAGGTACAAAGGACGGTATCACGGCATTCCAGATGGATATCAAGATTGCAGGTGTCACACCCGAGATCATGAGAAAGGCTCTCAACCAGGCTAAGGAAGGCAGAATGCACATCCTCGGCATCATGGGTGAGACTCTCCCCGGACCGAGAAGCGAAATCAGCGAGCTTGCTCCAAAGATTCTCACTGTCAAGGTACCCGAGGACAAGATCGGTGCTGTCATCGGAACCGGCGGAAAGACAATCAGAAGCGTTGCAGAGCAGAGCGGTGCAGAAATCAACATCGATGACGACGGCACAGTCATGATCTACGGCAAGAACAATGCCGCAGCACAGGAGGCTAAGCGCCTTGTACTCGCTATCGTCGAAGAGCCAGAGGAAGGCAAGATCTATCACGGAAAGGTTCAGAGAATCGTCGACTTCGGCGCATTCATCGAAATCCTCCCCGGAAAGGAAGGTCTCTGTCACATCTCAAAGCTCAGCAGAAACAGAGTCAAGAATGTAACCGATGTTCTCCAGGTCGGCCAGGAAGTCGATGTAAAGCTTATCGAAATCGACAGAATGGGCAGGCTCAACCTTTCCTATATCGACGCTCAGCCTAAGGCAGAAGGCGAAGAGGACGCTCCGGCAGAGGATGAGAATTCATCTGACGAAGGTAAGAAGGAAAGAGGCGAGAGAAGAGAACGCCGCGATGACAGAAGACCCAGAGACGGACGCCGCCCATTCAACAGGGACAGAGGTGACCGTGCTCCCAGAAACAGGGAAAAGAAAGACAACTGATGCCGGTAACAGTTCGTTTCAGGAAAAAAGACAGCACAGTGAGCCTGCCGCAATACGAAACGGCGGGCTCGGCCGGTGCCGATTTAAGGGCACATATATCTTCTTCCGTTACGATAAAAAGCGGCGAACACAGGCTCATCAGTACGGGGCTCTATCCTGAAATACCTTCCGGGTATGAAATACAGGTGAGACCCCGCAGCGGGCTTGCTCTCAAAAAAGGAATCACAGTACTCAACACACCCGGCACCATCGACAGCGACTACCGTGGTGAAATCTGTGTCAATCTGATGAATCTCGGATCTGAAAGCTTTGTCGTTAACGACGGCGACAGGATAGCACAGGCTGTGGTTGCACCGGTAATACAGGCTTCCTTCCTGGAAACCGATATGCTCTCCGAAACGGAGAGGGGAGAGGGGGGCTTCGGCTCAACGGGAGTTTGATCGGTGGCTCTTAACGGTAGTTCAGTTCTTCTCTCGAGATATGTGACAAAGGAATTTCTGAAGAACTTCATTGTCTCTTTTCTTTTCTTCTTTGTCATATTCTTCGTTAACTCCATTTTATTGCTTGTTCAGAAAATACTGTTGAAGAACATCTCGGTGGGACAGATGGTCGAGATGGTCCTTTTATATATGCCGCAGTTTCTTGTGTACACATTCCCGTTCGCGACACTGACAGCATCAAGCATGGTATTGGGTGACCTTTCGTCATCGAATGAACTCCTGGCTCTTCGCAGCCTTGGTCTTCCCAGAATCAGGATATACATGCCGCTCATAGTCCTTTCGCTCATAATGAGCCTCTCGACATTTCTTGTAAGCGATATACTCCAGCCATACACATCGGTAATCTACCGTGACAAGCTTGCCGTACTCATGGCAGAGATGCCGACAATGGAGATAGAAAGCAACGGCACCAACAGTGTGGGTAACATAATACTCTCCAACGGAAGAGCTGAAGGAAACACAATCGAAGACATCGTCCTCATAACGAAGGACGACAGGGATTACGGGAAGACCGTCATAAGCCGTAAGGGCGAACTCGAGATAATAGATCCCGTCAATTTCGTCTATTCGCTGACACTCGATTCCCCCGAGCTTCTGATTGCTGACGTATCGGACGCGGAGACATACGCATTCGCAACAAGCGAAAGTGCCAGCATGTATCTCGATTTCTCCTCGCAGATTCCGTCACTCACATCTACAAGTGCCGTCAATCTCTCCTCATCAGAACTGATGGAAACAATAGAAGAGAGAAACATACGTCAGAACAGCGACAGAAAGGAATACAGGGAAAGCAGGGAAGACAGATACATATCAATTTCGGATATTCTGAAGACTGCAGAAAACAGCGGCAGGGAGCTTACTGAAGAGGAAAAAGAGGAAATACAGTCGGCAATCAGGTCAGTGGAATACCTCGGGTCTCTTCCCGTAAACTTCTACGGGCAGTACTACAAGAGCGAACTGACGAAGAAGTTCGCACTGTCCCTCGCCTGCTTTGTCCTGACGCTTCTGACACTTCCTCTCTCCACGGTGAGGGTAAAGCACGGAAAGCTCACGGGCTTTGCAATCGCAATTCTCATAGCTGTGGCCTACTGGTACATGCTCTTTGCAGTCCAGCTTCTCATTTTCGATATCACATTCGACCCGTATGTACTTATAATGTTACCCGATATCGTGATAGCACTCGCTGCCGTCATCTTGATCTACAGAAACAGGAAGGGAAGAAGTTGAAGACACTTGACCGCTACATAATCTCATCGGTAATGAAGACTGCCATAATCGCGACTCTTGTCTTCTCCCTCATCCTTGCGGGAGTGGAACTCTTCCAGAAGATGGACTCGATCCTTACGGGAGAGATTCCCTTCATTAAGATAATCGACTACGCTGCACTCTGCATTCCTGAATATTTCATACTTGTCTTCTCGATAAGTCTCCTCTTCGGCTGCACATATTTCCAGTCTAATCTCAGCGCCAACAACGAACGTATTGCGCTCCTCAATGCCGGTGTCAGCAAATGGAGGATCTTCCGCCCCATATTCATTCTTGCCCTGATTCTCACCGTCTTCGGCTTCTTCCTCTCGGAATTTGTTCTGAGGGAACTTGAAGTGAAGAAGACGATTGTCAGCGAAGAGCTTTTCGGCTCCTCTTCGACCCAGGACAGCCGCAACATCGTTCTCAAGGACGGTAACGGCTATGTAATATATACACGGCGTTTCATTGAGAGCGAATCGCGAATCCTGGACCCGATTATCGTAAAGGAAAACGGGGGAACTCTCATTACGAGAATAAGTGCAGACGAAGGAATTTACTCAGATGGAAAATGGACGATGAGAAATGCCGTAGTCTACCTGAAAGATGAAGACGGCAGCTTGAAAGTTGAAAGGAAAGAGAGCCTGACTCTGGACGACTTCGGGATTGAAAGCGAATACTTCCGTGCAACCAACATCAATGTCGACACGATGGATATTACGACAGCACTGACATACCTCAGGAAACTCAGATTTGCACAGAGCGAGGTCTGGCAGGAGAAGTGCACGGATTACCTGAGGCGTCTCTTCCAGCCACTGTCTATTCTCCTGCTCCTCTCGATTTCGGCACTCTTCGACTACAACCTCAAAAAGAATGTTCTCCTTTTCTCGATTATAGAATCGCTATGTGTTGCTGTGGTATACTACGTGTCGGACATGGTCTTTTCGATAGCTTCCCATCAGGGAACCTTCTCACCCGAATGGGCCGTAATCCTTCCGCTTCTTTCCACGGTGATCATAGCAGCGGTAATAAACGAATTTGGTAAACGGGTATAAAATGGGTATATATACAGAACTCAAGAGAAGCACAGACTGCAAGGCAAGAATCGGTATTGTCCATCTTCCGCACGGAGATGTCGAGACACCGGCATTCATGCCTGTCGGAACCAACGGAACCGTCAAGGGCATCTATCACGACACGGTGAGGAACATGGGCTATAAGCTCATTCTTGCCAATACCTATCATATTTACCTCAGGCCGGGCCTGGAGGTACTCGAGGAATACGGAGGACTCCATAACTTCTCCTCGTGGGACGGCAACATCCTCACTGACAGCGGCGGCTTCCAGGTCTTCTCGCTCTCCGGACTGAGAAAGATAAAGGAGGAGGGCGTAACCTTCCAGAGCCACATCGACGGCTCGAAGCACATATTCACTCCCGAGAAGGTCGTGAATATACAGAGAGTAATCGGAAGTGACATCGCAATGTGTCTTGACGTCTGTACGCCTCCGAGAATCGAATACAGGGAAGCAAAGGAAGCCTGGAGAATCACGAAACAGTGGGCGGAAAGAAGCCTCGAGGAAAGGAAAAGACTCGGCGAGAGCTTCAGGGGTAATCTCTTCGGAATCGTGCAGGGTAACTTCTACGAGGATCTGAGGAAGGAGAGTGCCCTCACTCTTTCAGATATGGACTTCCCGGGAATCGCAATTGGCGGACTCTCAGTCGGGGAGACGTGGCAGGAGTTCAGGGACATGCTTGCATACACTGCCCAGTATATCACGGAGGAGAAGCCGAGATATGTCATGGGAATAGGAAGCCCGGACTACATTCTCTACTGCGTCGAGAACGGAATCGATCTCTTCGACTGCGTACTTGCAACGCGTATCGCACGTAACGGCGCTGTGTTCACGGATGACGGACTTCTGACTCTGAAGAAGGCAATGTACAGGACTGACAGGAGACCTCTTGTCGAAGGCTGTCAGTGTACGGCGTGCAGGGAATACTCCCGCGGCTACATGCATCATCTTGTGAAGTGCAACGAGATGCTCGGAGGAATGCTTGCAACGGAACATAATCTCCAGTACCTCCATGACTTTGTCGAAAGAATAAAACAGGCAATAAGGGAAGACAGATTCGAAGAGTTCAAGAAGAATTATCTCAAGCGCTACTACGGAAGAGAAGAGTAAAATCTTCTCTTTCTCCTCGTCTGGGGAACCGGGGACGGGAGCGGTTCACGCGTCGGCAGTATTCACGGTACTTTCATCTGTATTTATTGCTGTTGATTCTGTCATCTGAGAAATCATGACGAGCAACCGGTAAAGAAGCGGAAGTCACATCAGACACAGGTTATCCACGCCTATTACGAAACTCAAAGAGAAGATTGTGACAACGCTCTTTCCGGGGTAAAAGACAAAAGAGGGTCTGGTCTCTGTTTTTGATAGCGAAGATAAAAGTGAACAGTTATCGAGCAGCCTGATTATCCGGAGTACGCTTTGCGATACAGATACTGCTGCTCCGATGAATAGGAAATCATGACTGTCACTGCATTCTCAATACATCCGGAGTGAAAATTTTAGTGAGATTTCAGGAATCGACGCTCATCTCAGCGCTGTGCCGCTGCTTACATTCGATACGGTAAAGGTCTCCCTTTCTCTTTTTTCATGCTGATTTGATATCACAGACTAAAACAGCAAAATAAAACACAGAAAGTTATGTCACTCGGACTTCGTAAGGAAGAAGAACTCCTCGTTCATTATTGTGAGCCTTGTGTAGTCTTCGTCAAAGGAACCGAATGTAATCGTACTGCCGTCGAATGTGACCGATATCTCGCGCTCGTCGCTGACAGAGTATGTTCCCGAGGCGCTTTCTTCCCCTGATATGACAGAGCATGTTCCGTCTTCATTGAGGACAAGAGTTATGACGGCAGTCATGCCGAAACTCTTAAGCTGCTGCATGATGAGCTCTTTCATGTAATCCCTGTAGAAAGAGTAGGTGGGGCTTGTCACATCGATTCCGGATTCTGCAAGATACTGATCGATGAGGGAATCCAGTGCTTCCTCGTTCATCTCCCATTTACCGACGTAGCCCCCGTCGGATAAGGAAACTGATGAATATTCCCAGGTTCCGTTGTCATGCAGGATGACAGAGCGGCCCTGCTGTGTCTTTGCCTTCTGGTCTTCTGCCGTAACGGCAGAAATCATCAATAAAGCCATAACTGCAGCCAAAACTGCTTTCTTCATCAGATAATCTCCCTCATGCTTGCTCTTCAATTTCTGATACAAGTTTACTCGTGTACAGGCAATTTGGCAAAATCAATCGGAGATTTGAAAAGAAGAACACATAAAATCCATATTCGGGCTTAATGTAAGGCCCGGTTTCCCGGGCCATGTAATCAGAAGCTGACTTTTTCGATGGAAAGAATGGTGTAGACTGTCGACAAGCTGCCGTTCCTGAACTCCACTTCTTCCCCGGTCTGATGATTGATGAGACACTGTCCGACAGGAGCGTTGATGTCGATTACTCCGTTGTCAGGATCAGATTCCCATCTGCCGAAGAATGTGAACGTCTTCTCTTCACCGGTTTTCTTATCGCGGATCTTCACTCTGGTACCGAAGCCGACTCTGCCGTCGAGCACGTCCGTCATCGTCATGATCTTGACCGATCCGAGTTCGTTTGCAAGCCTCTCGTATTCCCTGTCGAGGAACACCTTGTGATCCTTGGCATACTGGTACTCCGAGTTCTCCCTGAGGTCCCCGAGCTCGCGAGCTGTCTTTATCTCATGAAGAGTGAACGGAATCTGGTTCTCCTTGATGTCGATGAGTTCTCCCTGCTTCCTGTCGAAGGATGCCTTCGTGCACATGAATCCTCTCATGACAGAAATCTCGACGGGAGCTTCCTCTTCCTCCTCCTTCTCGCCGAAGTCGAATGACGGGAAGCGGGAAAGGATGAGTTTCTTGAAGCCTTCCTTCTCCGGCTCTGTAATACCGGCGTTCCAGACAAGATGAGATGCAAGCTTCTTAATCGATGCCTCGTCTGCACTTCTGAGGTAGCCGTCAAGTCTGTGAGAAGTGATGAGGGCATCCCTTACTGCCTTTCTCTGTCTTTCGTCGGAGTAGGACGAACAGAGGAATGAGAGACAGTTCAGAAGAGAGAGAATGAAATCATCCTCCGTGATTCTGCATGACTTGAGATCGGATGCCGTTACTCCGTTCTCGACGAAGAAGCAGAATGCGATGAGGTTGTTCTTGTAGTCCGAGAGTGCACGGGATGTGTAGTCATCGAACTTCTTTCTGTTTACTGTCTGCATCTTCTTCATCAGTTCCTTTGTCGGGTTGACGGGGAAGAGAAGTTCAAGAACATCGTAGGCCTTCCTGTCGAGACTGCAGAGCAGGTCTATATAAGCCTTCTTGGTAGCCTTGCAGGAAAGATTCTCGTAGACAACCTTCTTCTCCAGGAGAGTAAGGGGAGTATAGAGCTCATTGAAGGAGAGTTCAGCCTGGACAGGTGTTCCCTTCTCGTTCATCATCTCGACGACGAGGAGTGCCTCGATTCTTGTGGAGATTGAATTCCTGTCATCCTTGAGATACCCGGAAAAATAGTCAATCATTTCGAGGAAGGAATCGGCCGTGAAGTCGATGAGATCCTCGCTTGCCTCAATGATGGATACGACTCTCTTCGAGAAGTCCTTGTAGCCGATGAATGTCTCATACAGTCTTTCCTCTCTTGTCGAAGGATAATCGCGGAGATGGTATGTCGTCTTGTTGATGATATCTACATAAGGATTGACAAGAGCATGAGAACGGAGTGACTTGCTCACGCCTTCCCAGTCCTTCTCGCTGAGAACGGAAGGAACAAGCTCCTCCTTCATATCCTTGATAGTGCAGGATTTGTTAGGAGATGAGAGAAGAAGGGTGATGAGTGTCCAGTCAATACCGCCCTCACTGAGTATCTTCTCCCTGATGACTTCGGCCTTCTTACCCTTCTTTATAGCCCTTATATCCTGATTGGAAAGGGCAGTGAGACTTGTCATGGCATTCTGGACGCTGATCTTCACTTCGTCACCGGGACGTGTGGAGAACTTCACGGTGAGCATTCCCGTGAGGGAAATATCGGTGATGAGACCGACTTTCTTCGTTGCGTTCTGGACAACGTAAGTGTTCTTCGAATATGCGATGTTCTTCTGGAAATCATCAAGCGACTTCACGGGGTCGTTGGAAGCCTTTGTCACATCAAATTTCTTTGCACATTCCTCATAGCGCGATGACTTGCCGTAGCGCTCCTTGAGTATGGAGAAGAGCCTTGTTCTCATTTCTTCGCCGGAGGGGTCCAGGGAGAGGATGTTCCTGAGTACGTCAATGATGTTCTCGATGTTCTTGCGTCTGACGAGTCCCGCAGTCTCTGCCGTGAAGCCCTCTTTCTCCCTATAGAGATAATCAAGCAGGCTTTTTCCGAGTTCCAGCGAGAGAGCAGTCTTCCCCAGCTTCGAGAGATATGTCGAATAGAAGGAATAGTCACTTGTCCCGTTATCGAGAAGCTTCTGGAATGTCGACTTGATCTTAGAGTTGTCCGGAGTCACGAGCAGACGGTTGAGAGTGCGCTGATAGAAGGAGCGCGCACTCTTCCTGTCGCCGTTCTTTTCGTAGTTGTCGGCAACGAGGATGATGATGTCGGTATCACTGCTGTTGCATCTGACGTAGCGCTCATAGTAAGCCCACTTCTCCGTCTCGTTTCCCTTAGTCTCGGCTATCTCACCCAGGACCCTGAGAGGGTTGGGAGACTCGCTGGAAGCGAGAATGGTGGATGCGATGAACTCGGCGCAGTCGTAGTTGCGCTTGTCATGGAACATGTTCATCAGGTTATTGAGCCTGATCTGAGCCTCATGCGGATTGAGAAGGAGGTTGATTCTTCCTGCAACGAAATTCAGGACGATGGAGTCAGGATTCTCGTACTCCATGCTGATGGCATTCTGCCTCAGGTCTTCCTTGGTCTCGACCTTCTTCATGGCGAGAATCGATGAGTTGATATCTTCAAGTGACTGAACCTTGTATGAGTAATACGGATTCTTTCCGAGTCCCTTTTCTTCCTGTAAGAGTAATTTCAAGTCAATCATGCTTTCACCTGTCAATGCTTAGTATTGTCCGACAAAAAAAGAAATCCCGGGCAGAATGCTGCTCGGAAGTTCCTTTTGTCTTTCTTAGGATAAATATAACACAAAAATTCTTAAAATCAAACAAAATATTCCGGACAAAATTTCAGTCTTTTGATGGAACAAAGCTTCTCTCTCACTTATAATTGCACTCATGAGCAGTAAACAGTTATCTTTGTCGCCGTCACTCCTGGCATCTGACTTCGCATACGCGCACGACAGCCTCAGGATGATAAGCGACGCAGGATGCGACTATGTCCATCTTGACGTGATGGACGGACACTTCGTGCCGCAGATCACTTTCGGAAGCAAATTCATCGCAGATCTCAAGAAGAACAGCGACCTCATATTCGATACCCATCTGATGGTAGAGAAGCCTGAGAACTTCATTCCTTCCTTCATCGAAGCCGGAAGTGACATTATCACAATCCACGAGGAAGCAACAAATCATCTCGAGAGATGCATCTCCATGATAAAATCCGCAGGTATAAGCGCCGGGGTTGCAATCAATCCCGGAACCAGCGTCGGTGCAATAGAAGCAGTGCTTGACGAAGTGGACTATGTTCTTGTAATGACAGTCAATCCGGGATGGGGAGGACAGAAATTCATCCCCGGAACTGTGAAGAAGGTAAGGGAACTCGACCTCAGACGTGAAGAGGAAGGTTATACCTACAATATCGAAGTCGACGGGGGAGTCGGAAGACAGAATATCCGCGAACTCTACGAAGCCGGTGTGACGCTCGCCGTCATGGGTACAAGCTTCTTCAACGAGGCCAACAAGCCCGGCTTCGTCAACGAGATATACGAGATAATCGGATGAAGGCGGTTATTCAGACAGTCGCCGACTGCACATGCCTGGTCGGAGGAGAAATCATAAGCCACATCGACCGGGGACTACTTGTCTACTACGGTGTCGAGAAGACAGATACCCCCGATATGATTCTTCCCTTCATCGAGAAGATACTGCGCCTCAGGATCTACCGCGACAAGGAAGACAGGAAGATGACTGACTCAATCATGGACAGAACGAAAGAAGTGATGCTCATAAGCCAGTTCACGCTCGCTGCAGACCTCTCCCGTGGTAACCGTCCGTCCTTCGACGCCTCCATGGAGGCTGAAACTGCGAAGGCCTTTTACGACAGGGCACTGGAAATTCTCAAGGAGCACGGAGTCACTGCCAGAGGGGGTGTTTTCGGCGCCCACATGGTGCTAAAATACGAAAATGACGGGCCCGAGACATTTTTTTTCACGAAATAGTACGATTTTTTTGACAGAAACGGGTAGTTATTGACCTATATATAATATAGAGGAAATTTTTTATGGCTAAGACAACAAACACAGACAGCACATCAAACGGAAGACGGGAAGCCCTGGAGGCTGCAAGACTCCAGATAGACAAGGAATTCGGTAAGGGATCACTGATGAAGCTCGGCGACAACAGGGACATCCTTGACGTCGACGTCATTCCATCGGGATCCATACTCCTTGACGAGGCTCTCGGAGTCGGAGGCTACCCCAAGGGAAGAATCATCGAAATCTACGGCCCCGAGTCATCAGGTAAGACGACTCTCGCACTCCACGCAATAAGCGAGTGCCAGAAGAAGGGGGGGATTGCGGCATTCATCGACGCTGAGCATGCACTTGATCCCGTTTACGCGAAGAATCTCGGCGTCAACATCGACGATTTATGGATTTCACAGCCCGACAACGGAGAGCAGGCTCTCGAGATAACTGAGCGTCTTGTCAGAAGCGGCGCCATCGACATCATCGTAGTCGACTCCGTCGCTGCGCTCACTCCGCAGGCCGAAATCGAAGGCGACATGGGCGACAGTCACGTCGGATTACAGGCAAGGCTTATGAGCCAGGCGCTGAGAAAGCTCACCGGAATCCTCGCGAAGTCCAACACGACCATCATCTTCATCAACCAGATCAGAATGAAAATAGGCGTCATGTTCGGTAACCCCGAGACGACAACAGGCGGTAACGCGCTAAAGTTCTACGCATCTGTGAGACTTGATGTCAGAAGAATCGAATCCATCGGAAAGAATGCCGACGAACTCACCGGTAACAGAGTTAGAGTGAAGGTTGTCAAGAACAAGGTTGCTCCTCCTTTCAAGAAATGCGAGATAGATCTCATGTTCGGAACCGGTATCTCGAAGATGGGATCGCTACTGGATGCCGCAGTCAAGTATGACATAATCGAGAAGAGCGGTGCATGGTATTCCTACAACGGCGAAAAGATAGGACAGGGAAGGGACAAGACCCTTGAATATCTTGAGCAGAACACGTCCTTCACGTCCGGACTTGACGCAGCAGTAAGGGAGAAGATGTTCCCGAAGAAGGAAGAAAAGCCGGAAGAGGAAACAAATAAATAATTAAGTTAGAATTGCAACATTTTCTGTTGACAATATTATCTGATGCCCTTATATTTGTTGTATATCAAACACGGATGGGAGATTAACACAAATGAAAAGGGCATTAGTTATTTTAATCGTTGCAGTTCTGGTTCTGACAGGCGTCAGTGCAAAGTCAAGAAATGATTCTCTGCGCTTCGGATTCGAAGGCGGCTTCGGAAAGAACGAGACAAACGCTGAGATAAATGAGGAAGAGGCAAGAAAAGTCCAGATAAAGGACAACGGCTTCTATGTTGACGCTCTTCTCGAGTATCATATAAATGACGAATGGGCTCTCAAGATAAACGGCGGTGTCCAGTACCAGAGAAAGGCAGAGGTGAAGGTCGGTGACAGCGACAGCTGCAAGCTTGACGAGAAGACGGGACTCACAGTCGAGGCATCCGTTCTCATCAGATATACATTCTACAAGTATGACGGTTTCGGTCTCTATGCATCCCTCGGAGCAGAAGGAATCATGAGCAAGGTCGGTCCTGCAAGCGAAACATACGACGAAGACAGGCTCAACAATATCGGCTTCGGCGTTGCAGGCGAACTCGGAACGGAGATTGAAGTTGCATACAACACATTCTTCACGCTCGGCGTCAAGGGTGCCTACATTTTCTACGATTCCACAAAGCTCCTCAAGGGCGACGACGCTTCTCTCAAGACAATGAGCATGTTCCTTGTAAGACCTTACGTCGGTTTCGCATACAGAATCTATTAATCACAAATAGCAGAAGCACATGAGAAAAATAAACTTCTGCATTGAAATTTAAAGAAGAAATTAGCACAATCTAATGGAATTCAAATGTCCTCAGGACAAAGGAAGATAAAAGAAATGAAAAAGAAAGTATTTGTAACACTGCTTGTCATCGCACTCGCACTTGTATCTGTATCGGCAAAGGATCTCGGAATAAAGGTCGGCGGAGAACTCGGATGGGGTATTCAGAACGGAAGCGCAAAGTTTTCCAATGGTTCTACAACATTTGAAGGGGTAAAAGAATCAAATAACGGTTTCGCTATTAATCTGACAGGTGAATATGCATTTGACAAGAACTGGTCAGTCAAGGCTGACATGGGACTTATGTTTGCAGGAAAGACAAAGCTCACTATTGACGGTGAATCTGGAAATGCTAAGGAAAATTCCGGCGTATATTTTGACCTTGCTGTAGACGGAAAGTATACATATGCAATTAATAAGCAGTTCTCTGTTTCAGGCCTTGCAGGTATCGAAATGGTTTCAGGATATCTTGCTAAAACCGGAGAAGAAGATGATGAGGAATTACAGAATGTCGGCATTGGTCTCAATCTCGGAGTTGAAGGTGGCTACAATCTCAACGACAAGATTACAATTACTGCAGGATTCGATTTTGCATGGCTCTTCATTAACACAAACAAATTTATCAACGACTTGGCAAAAGAAGTCAAGGATGAAGGCGGAAAAGCAACTATCACAAACCTTTATGTGCGCCCATACGTCGGTGCAACATATGCTTTCTGATTACAGAAATCAGATTAGATATCCCCATATGGAAGCATGTGGGGATTTCATTTTTGTCACACAGAAAAGGGAAGAAATATCAAATTCCAACTAAAATCCTGTTTCTGTCCGATATTCATTTTTTACCCCTGTCTCTCCATTGACGATTCGGAATCTAAATTAGTACATTTAATCCCGTCAAAAGACAAAGGGGTAATATTCCAAAATGAAAAAGAAAGTATTAGTCACACTTCTCATTGTTGCACTTGCAGTTGCATCCGTATCTGCTGCAAAGAGCTCAGGTATCAAGGTCGGAGTCGAACTCGGTGTTGGTATCGACACATTCAAGTCAAAAGTTACTGGAACTGTGCTCGGAAGCGAAAGTACAACAACATTCAAGTACAAGAACAGCGGTTTTGCCACTAACCTTAAAGCAGAATATGCGATTGACGAAAACTGGTCAGTAAAGGTTGATGGCGGTATCATGATTGCAGGTAAAGCTACATGGACTACGTCTGAGTCTGATACAAAGACAACTGCATCCGAAACATCAGGCGTTTACGGTAACGTTGCCCTTGACGGCAAATACACAGCTGCAATCAACAAACAGTTCTCCGCTTCAGCTTTTGCAGGCCTTGAACTCGCAGTAGGTCACATCTACAAGACAGGATCCGAAGATGCGGACAAGAAGCTCAACAACGTTGCATTCGGTCTTAACTTCGGCGGTGAATTCGCATATGCCATCAATAAGCAGTTCTCCATTGTCGCAGGTTGTGACTTTGCATGGTTCTTCGTTAATGCAAACGACACATATAAGAATGACAGCGGCGAAATTTCAATCAGCGGCTCAACGCTTGCTTCAACCAAGGTCAGCAACACAAGTCTTTCTCTCAGACCTTACGTCGGCGCAGCATACGCTTTCTGATTCTGAAGAAGAATGAGACATTCTC
>CAVFYD010000010.1:0-46145 GCA_963626615.1 Sphaerochaetaceae bacterium | reverse complement strand
ACAGGGCATGATGGCAACAGAAAAGAGCTTCTTTCCCTCTTCTCTTCTCTCTTCCCTGATGACGGAAGCGAACATCTCCATAGGAGAGCGGCAGGATGAGACATTGTCCAAAAGCTCGGGATGCTTCTTCTCGCAGTACTGGATCCAGCCCGGGCAGCAGGATGTGATGATCGGAAGATTCTTTCCTTCCCTGAGCCGCGCCAGGAATTCCCTGCTCTCTTCGAGAACGGTGATGTCTGCGCCGAATGATGTATCGTACACTTCGTCGAAGCCCATCTTTCTGAGAGCCGCGAAGATAAGCGGAGACACATCCTTGCCTTCCTCGATTCCGACCATGTTGCCGAGTGCGACTCTGACAGCGGGAGCAACCTGCACAACAGTCTTCACATTCTCGTCGGAGAGCGCATCCCACACCTTCTGGATATCGTTCTTGGGCATGATTGCGCCGGTGGGGCATGCTACTGCACACTGACCGCAGCCGACACATGCCGTTTCGCTGAGAGGCTTTCCGAATGCTGTCGAGATAACCATCTTGCTGCCGCGGAAAGCAAAGTCGATGGCACCGACATTCTGCACTTCATGACATGTTCTGACACAGTCACCGCAGAGAATGCACTTGCCCGAGTCGAATGTGATGCAGCTCGAGCCGTTGGTGACTCTGTTGTCCTCTGCGCGGTTTGGGAACCTCACTCCCTCTATATTGAACCTCACTGCAAGGTCCTGAAGCTTGCAGGCTCTGTTGTTGACACATGTCGTACAGTCCCTGCAGTGGTTGGCAAGAAGCAGTTCGAGGATATTCTTCCTGTACTTGCGGAGTCTTGCAGTATTCGTCTTTATATTCATTCCGGCCTTCGGAGGAGTCGAGCACGCAGTGAAGAGGTTGCCCTTCTCGTCCTCGACCATGCACATACGGCATGCGCCGTAAATCGAAAGGTCCGTATGATAGCAGAAAGTCGGAAGCTTGACGCCGGTCTTTCTGATTACCTGGAGCATGTTCTTCTCGCCTTCGATAGCGACGGGTGTACCGTCTACATACATGAAATCTGCACTCATCTCACTTCTCCTTTACTGCGCCGAATCTGCATGTCGCAATACATGAACCGCACTTTATGCACTTCTTCTGGTCGATGAGGAACGGTTCCTTGATTCTTCCGCTGATGGCGCCGACAGGGCACTTCCTCGAACATGCCGAGCAGCCTCTGCATTCAGTCGGGTCGATGTATATGGTCTTGAGTTTCTGACACTGTCCTGCCGGACACTTCTTGTCATAGACATGTGCCTCGTACTCGCTTCTGAAGTTCTTTATCGTGCTCATGACGGGGTTCGGGGCAGATTTGCCCAGTCCGCAGAGAGCAGTGTGGGAAATCGTGTCGCTGAGTTCTTCCAGGAGCTCGATGTCACCGTCCCTGCCGTTGCCGTCGACGATGCGCTCCAGAATTTCAAGCATCCTCTTCGTGCCTTCCCTGCACGGGACACACTTTCCGCAGGATTCGTTCTGCGTGAAGTGCATGAAGAAGCGTGCAACTTCGACCATACAGGTGTGGCTGTTCATGACGACAAGACCGCCGGAGCCTATCATGGCACCGTTCTTCTTGAGAGTATCGAAATCGAGAGGAAGGTCGAGATGGTCCTTCGTGAGACATGCTCCCGACGGGCCTCCGATCTGTACTGCCTTGAACTCTCCGTCGCCTCTCATGCCGCCGCCGATGTCGAAGATTATCTTTCTCAGTGTAGTTCCCATCGGAACTTCGATGAGACCTGTGTTCGTGATATTCCCCGTAAGTGCGAATGCCTTCGTTCCCGGACTTGTCGGAGTACCGATTGTCAGGTACCACTTTGCACCCTTCGATATGATCTGGGAAACGGTTGCGAATGTCTCGACGTTGTTGAGGACAGTCGGAGAATCGAAAAGACCGTGCTCCGTAGTACGCGGAGGCTTGACTCTCGGGAAGCCGCGCTTTCCTTCAATTGATGCCGTAAGAGCGGAGCCCTCGCCGCAGACGAATGCGCCGGCCCCCTTTGCGATGTGGATGCGGAAGTTGAATCCGGAGGAGAGGATATTGTCCCCCAGGAGTCCTATCTCCTCAGCCTGCCTTATTGCGTTCTGCAGTCTCTTCACGGCAAGCGGGTATTCCGCTCTGACGTAGATGTAGCCGTCTTCTGCGCCGACAGCACGGCCGGCAATCATCATGCCTTCGAGCATTCTGTGGGGGTCGCCTTCCATTATGGATCTGTCCATGAAGGCACCCGGGTCACCCTCGTCTCCGTTGCAGACAACATACTTGTGATCGCCCTTTGCCCTCTTCACCTGCTCCCACTTCTTTCCTGTCGGGAAGCCGCCGCCTCCACGGCCGCGGAGAATGGATGTGGAGATTTCACCGATGATCTCATCCTGGTTCATCTCGAAGAGAGCCTTCTCGAAGGCCTCGTAGCCTCCGATGGCAATATATTCGAGGATGCTGTCGGCGTCGATTCTTCCGCAGTGCTCAAGTACGACTCTCGTCTGCTGTCTGTAGAAGGGAATCTCCTCCTGCTTGCGGTATGTGACGCCGTTGATCTTGTAGCTGAGACGCTCGACACACTCACCGTTCTTTATTGTCTTCTCGACTATTTCCTCGCAGTCCTCGAGCTTGACCTTCGTATAGAGCCAGCCTTCGGGCTCGATTCTCACAAGCGGTCCCATCTCGCAGAAGCCGTGGCATCCGCTCTTCTTGAGACCGATTTCCCTGTCATGGGGTTCCTTCTCGAGCGTGACGGAGACATAAAGCCCCTCGTTCTCCATAAGAGCCTTAAGCCTGTCGTAGATTTTAAGCGATCCGCCTGCAACACAGCCTGTACCTCCGCAGACGATGATCTTCCTCGTCTGGTTCCTGTAGCCGTTAGACATGTCGCTTCTGAGCGCCGCAAGATCCTCTCTGGTTTTCAGAATGCTCATTTTGCACCCTCCTTCACCTTGAGTGAATAGATGATTTCCATTGCCTTGTCGGGAGTCATCGCAGGATGAACTTCGTCATTGACCGTCATTACCGGGGCCAGTCCGCACGCACCGAGACAGGATACGGTCTCTATGGTGAAAAGACCGTCATCCGTGTTTTTCTTCCTGTCGGAGACGCCGAGTTCTGCCCTTACTCTCTCGAGAATGGGAACACTGCCTCTTACGTGGCATGCCGTTCCGTCGCAGAACTTGATTACATACTTTCCCTTCTTCTCGAGGGAGAAGTTCTCATAGAATGTGGCGACGCTGTATATGCGTGCCTCGCTCATGTCAAGCTTGTCTGCCAGATAGGGAAAGATCTCCTCGGGCAGATAGTGGAAATGCTCCTGGATAGTCTGGAGTATTGCAATTATTGAGGACTGTTTTGCCCCGCATTTTCCGAGAGCATCCTCGACGACTGAATAGTCAAAAGATTCTGACATATGTTTCCTCTCTTACTGTCAACTTACAGAAGTTTACTAGAAAAAGAGAGAAAAAGTGTAGATGATTCCGCTTTCCAATTGTTATTTTTTTATCGGTTCAACGGAAAACCTTCTTCAGATCCATCGTCGGCTCTTCCCATCCGGCCCTCTCTGCTTCTTCCAGAAGCTCTCCTCTCATCGAGCCGTGAAGTGCCATGATGAACGAATAGTATGACTCCTGGCTGTAGCAGAAGAGATTGTAGCCGCTCTTGTATATGCAGTCGGGTCTGAGGTCTCTCGAGACGTATCTTATGGATTCAAGATAATCCTCGAGATCGATGTAACCGTCCTTTATGAGGCTCATGACATTCTTCGGTCTCTCGATCTTTATGTCGAAGGCGAAGTCGTCATCAAGGAAGACGTTCATGTAGAGACTGTAGCAGAAGGGAGCACCCTTCCTGTTCCCGTTCTGCGCCGTGCTCCGCTGTCCCCTGAAGCGCTTTCTGAAGTCGGGTCGTGGCTTTCCAGCGGGAATGAGGACATCCTTTATCTCGAGAAAGCGGCAGATTTCGTCGCACCAGTCATATTCCTTGTCCGCCGTCCTTCCGTAGAGAAGTGACGGCAGTCCCGGAAGCTCGGAGAGAGGAACCTTCTTTCCGTTTATCTCGACGCCGTCCTTCCTGACGTCCTCAGTCTCCTTCATGACGCTCTCCTGTGCCTTTTCGTATGTGATGGTGGGAGTGAGAAGCATCGCCAGGGGGAGCGGGGGAAAGTAATCGCCCCTGCCCATTGCAATGTCATGAAGATTACAGATGTAGTCGCTCTCGATGGGATTGTCAAAGATGGAGCCGCAGGCGGCAAGGGCATCATTCATCGTCGGGAAGACTTCCCTCTGTTCATCCTCGTCCATCGTGAAGGCCACGGAGAAGACAGCTCCAGGAAGACCGAAGGCACGAAGGGCTATATAGCCCAGTGTACCGAGGGAGGCAGTATCGGGAACAAGAATCCAGCGCTCGACATGGCCGTCCTCGATGTTGGCATACTCCTCAAGATCCTTCTTCTGGCTCTCGCTGAGAAGCGAGAAATCGAAAGTGAGCTTCAGCGGTATTACTGTATAGACGGGATTGGATGATGTGCAGTACTTGTCGATGAGTGCCAGATCCAGGTCGAGTTTTTTCTTCTTTGTTCCCATTATTCTCCTCTCAGTTCTTCATGCTTATGGGCTGACGCGTGTTCTCGAGTACGTCTCTCCAGAGAGCCCCCTCCGTGTTGACGTGATTGCGCTCTGCAACCGCAGCTGCAATCGGGATGTATACGAAGCGGTTGTTCACGGAGGAAGCGATGCACTTTGTCTTTCCGGCCATTGCCGCATGGACTGCATGTGCCCCCAGTCTGGCGCAGTATATCGAGTCATAGCTGTTTGCAGGAGTGGACCTGATGATGTACGAGGGGTCGATGTACTTTACAGATACCGGGATTCCCTCTTCCCTGAAGTAGTCCTTTATCTTCTGCTTTAAAAATGTTCCTATATCCTGATAGAGGAGGTTGCCGCCGGCATCCCTCTCACCTGTCGGGGGAATGAGGTCGGTTCCCGCACCCTCTGCCACGAGTATGACAGCGTGGCCGCGGTCGAGCATCCTCTTCTTGAGGTGTGCCAGGAGTCCGTTCTTTCCCTCAAGATCGAAGGGGTTCTCCGGGATGAGGCAGAAATTGACGTCGCTCTGTGCCAGCGATGTGTGTGCGGCGATGAAGCCCGATTCCCTTCCCATGACCTTCACGAGTCCTATTCCGTTGTAGGCGCTCTTGGCTTCAACGTGTGCGCCTCTCACTGCCGGGACAGCAGATGCGACTGCGGTGTCGAAGCCGAAGGATGTATCAATGAAGGAGAGGTCGTTGTCTATTGTCTTCGGAACTCCGACGACTGCTATCTTGAGGTCTCTCTTCTCTATTTCCTCCGCAATTGCAGCAGCACCCTTGAGGGTACCGTCACCGCCGATGGTGATGAGAATGTTGATGTTCTGTCTCTCCAGGGTATCGACAATCTGTTCGACTTCCTTTCCGCCACCGCGTGCGGAGCCGAGAATCGTGCCGCCCTTCTCCTGGATTTCATCAACGACATCGGGGTTGAGGTCGATCATCGGCCAGGGTGAATCCGCAAGAAGTCCCAGGTACCCGAAGGGAATACCGGAGATTCTTCTGACACCATATCTGTACCAGAAGCATCTGACAACGCTTCTGATGACGTTGTTGAGTCCCGGGCATATGCCGCCGCATGTGCATATTGCGGCATGAACACGCTTGGGGTTGAAGTATATCTTCTTTCTGGGGCCTGCGAGCTGCAGAAGGTCAACTTCCTCCTCGCCGCCCTGAGGCTTATGGTCTATGTCGAGATAGATCTTGTCGCTGTCCTCGACGTAGTCGGCCTGGCCGTCGCCGGGATGTAGCGACATCTGAATCGGGGACGGTATCTTCGCCTCCCCTATTGTTTCAATGTTGAATGTCCGTTTCGTCATTTTCCGCCTCCTTCAGAAGAAGCTCCAGTTCTTCCTTATAGTTATTGTACTCCATAAGTGCCGCCTCTTTGGCTTTTTCCTGAAAATTTCTGTAGAGATCCATATAACGCCTTGCAAACGGCGTGAGGACGACGCCTTCTCTCTGCGCGCCGCCCCTCTTGCGTTCGACGAAGGGGTGCCCGACTTCCTTCTCGAGCTTCTTCAGCATGTTGTACGCCTTCGAGTACGAGAGATTCATCTTCATGCTTGCAGCCCTCAGTGACTGCTCTTCGCCGATGTTCTCGAGAAGCCACAGGACTCCGATTCCCATGAACTTCTCACCGTCCTTATCCAGAAGATAGAGTTTAGTATCTAGTTCCACAGCTCCTCAGCTCCACGGTAGACCAGATCGACAAGGTCGCCGATTTTCTCCTTCTCGACTGAGCAGAATGCAAGTCTGAGTGTCTTTCCCATGATGTTGATGGCTCCTATCTCATACTTGTCGAGAAGATGGAGTCTCAGTTCCTCGGCATCGTGGCCGTTCGTGCTGAATGCCATGAAGTAGCCGGAGTTGAAGGGATATGGCGTCAGCACACTGCTCGTGCTGTGTCTTCCGATTGCTTC
This sequence comes from Sphaerochaetaceae bacterium, assembly GCA_963626615.1. Lineage (GTDB taxonomy): Bacteria > Spirochaetota > Spirochaetia > Sphaerochaetales > Sphaerochaetaceae > Ornithospirochaeta. The sequence goes on along the minus strand of CAVFYD010000010.1, from coordinate 39,633 downwards.
CTTTATGATAAGGTATCTTTCGTTCATCTTGTCAAAAAGATATTTCCTGTCGCTCCCGTAGTGCTCTCCGTCCCTCATTGCGTGCAGAAGCAGTGACTGACCCGGCCTGTCGCAGTTGGAGACCGTGCATCTTATTGCACCGAGCGTCTTCTTCTCGAGTGCATCGAGACCCTTCTTCGTAAGGGAAGCGGAGCCGTATGTCAGAAATCCGATTCTGAAGCCCCAGACCATCTCCTCCTTCGTTGCGGCATCGCCCTTGACAGCAAGGATGTTCTCGTGTGCATCACAGAATGCTGAGAAGAGGCTCTCCTTCTCCGTCTCCTCCTCGTAGAAGAGACCGTAGTACGCATCATCAGATATTACAAGGATCTTCTTTCCCGTGTCCGCAACTTCCTTCACGGCACTCACGATTTCCTCCGCTTCCTTCTTCGAGGGAGAGTAACCCGTGGGGTTATTGGGGAAGTTCAGGATGAGACGTGCCGTGTTCCCCTTTGTCTCGAGAAGTGCCTTCTTCATGCCTTCGGTGTTGAAGAGGCCGTCACGGAACATCGGGAATGTCTTGAGTTTTCCTCCCGCATAGTTCTCGAAGATGAGTTCGTAGTTGTCCCAGAAGAGGTCCGGACATACGATTTCATCTCCCTCGTCGACGAACATGAAGCCCAGGAGAGATATCGAATGGGTAAGGCCCGCGGTGACTGTCGAACCGCTGATTTCCTTTCCCCTGAGAGACGGGTTCTTCTCTATCATTCTCTCCTTCCAGAGAGCTCTCAGTTCCTTGTCGCCTCCGCCGGGAGCGTATGAGAAGATTTCCTTCTTCTTCAGTGTGCCCGGTACGAACGAGCAATAGATGTCACTCAGGCAGAACGGCTCGCCTTTGTCTGTCGCAAGACCCACCGTCGCGTTATAGCGCTTTGCCTTTTCGCCGGCCTCTGCCGACTGTGCGACGATTCCCTTCGGGAAATAGATGCCCCTGCCTCTCCTTGAGAGGAGGTCGAAGGCTGCGGAGCCCTTCAGAGCTTCGTTGAGTTCAAGTGCGAGTTCATTCATGTTCTGCCTCCAAATGGAAAATATTAGGAACAAGAATATTTAATAGTTACGCATTTTACTACCGGATTTCTCAGTTTTTTTTCAGAAAAGATACCCCTGTGAGTCTCCTCCGTCCGTCTTTCCGTCCTTCTTCCCGAGAAGTGACAGGAACTCGTCCTCGCTGACGATCTTCACGCCGTACTTCACTGCGTCGGCCCTTTTGCTTCCGCCACCCTTTCCCGCAAGAAGATGTGTCGTCTTTCCGGTGACGGAACTTACTGTCCTTCCGCCCCTCTTCTCGACTTCCTCCATCGCCTTGCCGCGGGGATTGAAGTTCTCGAAGGAGCCGGTGACGCACCAGACCTGACCGGAAAATATCTGGGCAAGATCCTCCTCGTCCTTTTCATCCATATCGAGGGAGAAGTGGAGCCCCTGGGAGCGCAGGGACACGACCATCTTCATGAAGTTCTCATCCCTGAATGTCCTTATTATGTTGAGTGCAGTCTCCTCACCCATGCCCTTTATCGAGGTGAATGCGGCAGTATCTTCATTCACGGCCTTCTCGATGATCCTGTCGATTGAATCGAAGCCGCCGGAAATGAGAATCTCGGCACTCTTCTTCCCGATTTCGGGAATGCCGAGGGATGCAAGCACCGTCCTGAACGGCTGCTCCTTCGACTTCTCGACACTCTCCCTTATTGCCGAGACTGTCTTCTCCCCGATACCCGGGCCTATGGCCTTCGTATAGTCTGCCGTATATATATCCTCGACATCCCTCAGGATATTCATGTTGTAGAGAACCTCGATTGTCTTGGGGCCGAGGGTCTCGATATCCATCTGCTCGCGGGAGGAGAAGAAGGAGAGTCTCCCCTTCGCCTGATCGGGGCAGCGGTAGTTGGGGCAGTAGAGATGTGCCCCCTTACTGACAAGCTCTGTGCCGCAGCACGGACAGAGGGAGGGAAGACGGTATGTCGTGTTGCCGTCCTCGTTCTTCTCGATTACCTCCTCGACTGCAGGGATGACATCGCCGCGTTTCGTTATCGAAACGGTGTCACCGACTGCGAGCTCAAGTTCGTCTATGTATTCCTGATTGTGGAGTGTCGCTCTTCTCACCGTGGAGCCTCCGAGATGGACAGCCTCTATCTCGGCCACCGGCGTGATTCTTCCAGTTCGCCCTACCTGACATGTTATTCCCGTGAGCTTCGACTGGGCACGGGGAGATTCGAACTTGTATGCGATGGCCCACCGGGGATGATGAACGGTGTAGCCGAACTTCTCCCTGACGCCCAGTTCGTTGATCTTGAAGACAAGACCGTCTATCTCATGATCGAGCGAAGGCCTCTTCTCCGTCATCAGGGCTATATAATCCGAAAGGGTATCGAAGGAATAGGGCTTACCTTCCTCGAGTCCTGCCTCCCAAAGTCCCTTCTCGGCTTCCTCCCTCGTTCCTGCGACATAGCCGAAGTCGGGATTGATCCTGAAGCCCAGGTCCCTGAGCTTCTTCAGTATGTGGAGATGGTCTGATGGAGTGAGAGAAGCGTCACTCCAGAAACCTTCGTAGCAGTACATGTCGAGAGGAACACGCGCAGCCTCGCTGCTCTTCTGCCGTCTTACAGTCCCTGCCGCAAGGTTACGGGGATTGGCAGCCCTCTCGTCCTCGGGGAGTGTGCTGTTGACTCTCTCGAAGTCAGCCTTCGGGAGGTAAACCTCTCCTCTTACGGCAATGTCTATCTTCTCGGGAAGCTCGAGGGGGATGGATCTGATTGTGACGATGTTGGGAGTGACGTCATTGCCCACGCTTCCGTTACCGCGTGTGACTGCACGCGTGAGAATACCGTCCTCGTAGTAGAGCACCATCGAGATGCCGTCGATCTTCTCCTCCGCGACGAAGCTCAGCTCTCCTCCCTCCTTCTCGATGGAGCGCGAGAAGAACGAGAGAATCTCATCCCTCGAGTAAGCCTTGTCGAGGGAGAGGACGGGAATCGTATGCCCGACTTCGGGAAAGTCAGCCGTGAGGTCTGATCCGACACGCCTTGTCGGGGACGAAGGAGAAGCAAACTCCGGATGCTCCTTCTCAAGTTCGATCAGGGCGTCCGTAAGCCTGTCGTATTCACTGTCGGTAACGAGGGACACGCCCTCCTTGTAATATGTATCCTGATAAACCCTGAGCCTTTGTGTCAGACTCTCCATCTCTTCTCTGATATCCATGGAGATATGATAGCACAGAAACGGGTATTCCTGAAGAAACGTGATGCTGGAATGCCGGGAAAACGAAAACCGGCACAGACCGCATCCGGCTTTACCGCTCTTCCGGGAGAGGGCCTTTTACAGGCGCTGACATCACTCCTGCATTCCGTCTAATCTCTCCGCAGAGAGCATCCTGATGCATTTCGCGAAGAAATCGTCATCATACTCGCCTTCCGCGTTTATATCCTCATCTTCGATATCCGGATTGGCTTCACGGCAAGCCTCAATCAGAGCATCACGCCCGATGAGACTGTCGCACACGTCGACATAGTCAAAATCTGTGATTTCGCCGCATTCGAACATGAAACGGTAGAATTTCCAGATGCTTTCCGTCATTTTCTTTATCGAAGCTGTTGTCCTGCATATGTGATTGTCTATCAGATAATCGAAGAAATACGGGATATCTTCGCTCGCATCTGTGATATCCGATTCGCCATTCTCATGAAAGAAATCAAAAAGGAAGAGACGGACTCTCGCAATATGAGCTTCCACCTCGCCATCGGGAAGAAGTCTCAGGGCACTGCGGAAAGACTCTAAAAACCTTTCGTTTTCTTCTGCTATTTCCGGCCATTCGTCTTCATAATCTTCGTCTTCGATTTCGTCGTATTCATCCCAGTCCATCATCTGTCTCCTCTTTCTTCACACTTCTTCACCCATGTATCGAGATTGGAGTCTACCGAATAAAGGACCTCTTCAGTCACCCAATGGCTTACATAACCCATCTCGTACATGCATATGTAGAATTTCTTCAGGCTCGATGCAAGTTTTCTTATCATTGCGGGGGTTGTACCTTCGCGCTTTTCTGCAACATACAGGAAGAACTGGTGTATGTAGTGCACACCTTCATCCACAGATTCAATTCCCCTGTCATGAAAATACTCGATGATGAAAACCTTCACATTCGCCACATGGCGTTTTCTTACAGCATCGGAAAGGCCGGCCATATCCTTCTCGAAAGATGCAAGAAGCAGCCTGTTCACATTCTCCGTCTTCTTCCACCACTCTTCATAATCCCTTCTTCTGATGTCGTTCATGATGTAAGTATACATGACATTCAGGATGGGAGAAGAAAAATCATGACTGAAAAACTGAAATCTCGGTCAGAGCGGCCATATCTTCGCCGTCCCTTATCAGTGGAAATATGCCGTATGATGTGAGAATTTCAAAGACTGAGGCATATTCTCCCCTGTTGATTTCTCCGTTAATGAGCATGCATCTGTAGAATAACCTGATACTCTGGGCATACGTGCGGGCAAGTGCGTCGTACCTGACGAGAAAACCTTTAATGCACTCGATTCCGTCCAGGATGTTGTCCACCCCCATTTCCGGAAGATATTCAGTAAGGAAATCGGAAGCCTGCATCACGAATACATCTGGGACAGGATCTTTTGCCATATACGCTTTAAAAAAGTGAGAGGAGTCTTTTAATTTCCTTCATTTCGGGTGTCAGAAAATCGCCGAACAGATAATCATCTTCCTCATCACCGAACGAGAGACTGTCCTCACTGTCCTTAATCCACTGGGGAAGATTCTCCTTCACCACATCAAGAACAAGCTCCAGATCATCCTTACCGACTTCGCCGTGAGAATACATGCTCTTGTAGAACTTCTTTATGCTCGCTCCCATCTTCCTTACTGAGCTCGGAGTTGACCAGAGGCACTTCCCGTTGAAGAAGTCGAAGAACGAGAAGAGATTCATAGCACCGTCTGCAAGATCCGTGATTTCATATCTGTAGAAGAAGTCGTTCACGAAAAGGTCCGCATTCTCGATATGCTGATCCCTCGTTTTTTCCCCGAGTCCCTCAAGATCCTTTTCGAAAAGGTCGAGATATTTCTCATTCTTCTTCCTGTGCTCTTCAAATGCCCTGTCAATGTCGTCATCGTCGTACTCGCTGTCCACGCTGTCACCTCTTCCAAGGATTGTACATGACTTTCCGCTTTCAGGTAACCCTTCTCAGGGTCTTACTCCGTCCAACTTTTATTGCACTTGATTTACAAGAAGTGTTATCTTATTTCCATGGCAGATCGCAAGAATTTCTCCAGATACAATATGAGATGCGGCATGGTGCTGAGAAGTCAGACCGCCGGTTGCAGGCTCGACGGCTTCGAGCTACCTACCCTCGACAACAGATTTCTCGTCCTGAAGGCCGAAGACATCCCCGGTGAGAACGCAATGTACATCATGGGAGCAAAGCTTCCGCTACTCGCCGACGGCTACATCGCCTACACCGGCCAGCCCCTTCTTGTGCTCTTCGGACCCGACTACGAGAGTACGGAACTTGCACTGGAGAAGATCAGGGTTCTCACTTCCCCTTATGCGGAAGGAGAGACCAGACCCGAGATGGAGGAGATGAATCTTGCTCCCGACCCGCTTTTCTTCAGCTGGGGACTCGACAACGAGGACGAGACGGAGAAAGAGAAGCAGAATCTGAGGAAAGTCGAATCAAATCTTAACATAATTCCTACAGATATAAAGAGCTATGTACGTTATGACGTACTGTCCTGGATAGAGAACAACGGCTCCGTTCACACCCAGTGTCCCACACAGTGGGCAAACCTCGTGAAGGAGACTGTATCATGTGCGACAGGCCTCACCCCCGACTCTCTCGTCGTGCACGGCGAGAAGTATCTCTCGCGCTATGACGAGTTCCTCATCACTCCCGCACTCTTTGCCTCCTACACGGCCATCGCTGTCCAGAAGTTCAGGCTACCCTGCGAGATGAGGCCCGAAGCGCGTTCGAGGAGAACCGGCTTCGACTTCACGCTCACGACATGGCTCGACGGCGAGAGCAGGCCGAGGCACGAGGAGATAACCGCAACCGTCAACCAGGGTGCCTTCTCAATCAGCGGAAAGGAAGTGCAGCGCCAGCTCATGGCTGCTCTCATTCCGAAATACAACCTCGATTCGTTCAAGATTCTCATAAGAACCGTGCAGAGTCCGACGACGCCGACTCTCTTTGCAGGAAGCGCAGTTTATTCGGCAGCGGTATCTGCAGTGACGATGCATGCCTCGCGTCTTGCCGCAAGGACTCTCACGACGCCGCTGAGGTTCCAGATTCTCACCAATAAGGATACGACGAAGTTCACCGACTGGGCTCCGAAGCACGACATCACAGACCTCAACGAAAGAATGAAGAACGTCGCATCGGCATCGGATTACGAGAGAAAGTGGTCTGCCGCAGCCCTCCACTCCGGCACATTCGGCCTCCAGGGATACCTCTGCGGCATCGGACTCTCGTCCGGCCTCAGCGTGTCGGGCTTTTCGACGTCCTTTGCGAAGGAGAACCAGTTCCAGGCGCAGATTTCCTACACTCAGAAAAGGAACATCACGGTATCTGGAAGCATCCCCTCCTCGATATCACAGGACAAGACCCTGAAGGACCTCATCGCACAGTACTTCGTGAAGAACTCTCAGGCAGAGAGCGTACTCTTCCTTGACAACTACCCCAAGGCCCCGGACAGCGGTCCGGATGTGCTCTCGTCCTACCAGACGATATTCCTCACCCAGCTCATGAAGGCTGCATCGAAGCTCTCGTCGCTGATGGAGAACGGACCTGTGGACCTCAGGTTCAATTCCCAGAACCTCGCACTCCCATGCGAGTTCGAGTACTCCGGCTACGGTGCCGCCGTCTGCGAGATAACAGTTCCGAAGGTAACGCTCATACCGGTTGCCCAGAAGCTATGGCTCGACATGGCGCTTGCGCTTCCCTACTCAAAGGGTGCGCAGCAGAAGATAAAGACCATCGCGACGGAGACGCTCTCTTCGCTCGGTGCCACGATAGGCGACAGCTTCTCCGTCGGCATAAAGCTCTCGAGCGAGAAGAAGGACACGACTGTCTATTCGTCACTCGAGAACACGACGAGGTTCCTCGTCACATCGGCCTACATATCTGCCTTGTGGCAGGCCCTGGGCGAAAAGAGTTCGCTCTCGATGCCTCTTGACGCCGCAAGACTTGAAAAATACATCTCGGGAGGAAAGGACAAGTGAAGATAGACTGCACGGTAGACGGAAAGACACTGACTCTTTCCCTCAACTCCAACAAACCTCTTTCCCTCATACTCCAGGAAAACCTGGACATACAGACGCTCTCCTCCCACTGCAGGGGAAAACTCTGCGGACTCTGCGCCGTCCTCATCGACGGGAAGGCGGAGCTCAGCTGCATGGTTCCCGCATTCGAACTCAGGGGAAAGGACATAACGACATTCGACTTCTTCCAGAAAACGAGGAACATGAAGGACATAGCCAAGGCCTACGAGACTGTGGGAGTCGAACCCTGCCAGGACTGCTATGCATCCCGGTCGATGATCATCGAGAGCATCCTCCAGTCGGGAGAGACAAACCCAAGTGAAATCAAGAGGCTCCTCAGCGCCGTCAGATGCTCGTGCATGGAGAGCGACGACGAAGTGAACATCGTCATGAAGGCCATGGAAATAAGGAGAAAGAGAAATGTACGAAGGTCTTAACTCACCCTCGATTCATGTTCCGGCAACGCTCTCTGAATACAGCCAGACGGCGATGCGCTATCCAAATGCGAAGATCTGGGCCGGCGGCACTTCCATCATGAGCCGGGAGAAAAGCTATCCCTCGCGTGAGACAAACCCCGAAGTCGTCTATCTGGATGCAATCGAGGAACTGAAGAAGACATCGCGTAACGACCGTATGATAGAAATCGGGGCGATGGTGCCACTCAATGCCGTTCTCAAGGACCACAGGGCTTTCATCCCCCAGATTCTTACCGCGAACATCGAGGCAATCGGAAGCCCGCTTCTCACGGGAAGGGCAACGATAGGAGGCTCTATTGCCACCACGTCCCCCATGACAACAATTCCCGGAACGCTCATCACTCTCGGGGCAAACGCCGAAGTGAGGACCCTCAGGAGAAAGATCGTCAAGTCAAAGTGGACCCCGATATCACAGCTGGTGAACGTTCTCAAGAACGGCCAGATATCACTCCCGCCGAGGGCGGTGATCACGAGGGTGAGGGTATCGCTTCAGGAGAGCGACTACTCCTACTTCAGGGAAGTGGGAAGCTATGTTGACGACCTCGAGAACACGGTTGCAGTCGCATTCACGGCATCCGAGGGACAGGAGACCCTGATCAATCCCCATATCGCAATAACATTCCCGATGCAGGGCATCGTCTACTCGAAGGACCTGGACAACATCCTCATGCAGCTCCACTTCCCTCTCAGCGGACAGGATTTCAACCAGTTCCTGCAGATAACATACACTTTCGTGAACTCTGTCACACCGTCAATCACGAGGCTGCAGAAGGCAAGGCTGAACTACATCCTCGAGGATATGACGAACACGATCAACACGAAGGTGCTGGCTCCGGCCCCGTTCGAAGGAGAACTTATCAATTGAGCAATTTCGTACATCTGCACAATCATACAGACTACTCGCTCCTTGACGCAGCTGCGTCCATTCCCCGCTACATAGCAAAATGCAAGGAGACGGGGATGAAGGCCCTCGCCATAACGGACCACGGCAACATGTACGGCGCCGTCACATTCTATAAGGAATGCAGAGACAACGGCATCAATCCCCTTGTAGGCTGCGAGTTCTACTACACCCATGACCGCCATGTGAAGGACAGCACCTCGAAGTACTTTCACCTCATACTCATCGCAATGTCGGACAAGGGCTACCACAATCTCATGGAACTCAATTCCATCGCATGGAAGGAAGGCTACTACTACAAGCCCAGGATTGACGACGAGTCCCTCAAGGCCCACAGCGAGGACCTCATCTGTCTCTCTGCCTGTCTTGCCGGAGAGATTCCCCGTCTCGTAGTCCAGAACAACATCGGGGAGGCGAAGAGAAGAATAGAGTGGTTCAAGTCCGTATTCGGCGACAGATACTACATCGAGCTCCAGGACCACGGTCTGGATGAGGACAAGATTGTTCTCGATGTTCTTCCGAAGCTCGCACACGAGATGGACGTTCCCCTCGTATGCACGAACGACATCCACTACATCGACAAGTCAGACTCCAACGCCCATGATACCCTCATCTGCATCGGTACCCAGTCGAAGAAGACAGACAAGGACAGGATGAAGTACAAGGAGGGAGAGTTCTACTTCCGCACACCCGAGGAGATGGAGAAGCTTTTCTCGTGGTGTCCCGAGGCTGTCGAGAACACAGCGAAAATCGCAGAGAGGTGCCATCTCGAGATAAAGTTCCCCGGACCTATCCTCCCCAAGTGTCAGATACCGCCGGAGTATAAGAACGACGCCGAGTACCTCACAGCCCTCTCGTACGAGGGGCTCAGGATGCGTTACCCCAATGCTGAAGGCGAGGAGCTTGAAAAGCTCAAGGAAAGACTGCAGCACGAACTCGACATCATCATAAAGATGGACTTCCCGGCATACTTTCTTATCGTGCGCGACTACATCCACTGGGCCAAGACCCACGATATCCCGGTAGGACCGGGAAGAGGATCGGGTGCCGGAAGCCTCGTTGCCTACACGACGACAATCACGGACGTCGACCCGATGAAGTACAACCTCCTCTTCGAAAGGTTCCTGAACCCTGAAAGAGTATCGCTCCCGGACTTCGACGTCGACTTCTGCTTCGAGCGACGAGGAGAAGTCATCGACTATGTCACAGAGCATTACGGACACGATTCGGTGGGCCAGATTGTCACATTCGGAACCCTCAAGCCGAAGGCAGTTCTGAAGGACGTTGCACGTGTCCTCGACATTCCCTTTGACGAATCCAATAAGATAACTTCCCTCGTTCCCGATGAAATACCGGGCGTAAACCCCAAGCACATGCATGTCACGGATGCCCTGAAGGCAGAACCGAAGCTTCAGGAAATCAGGGACAGGGGCGGAGTCTACGAAGAGCTCTTCGACACGGCAATCAGACTCGACGGCCTCAACAGGCACACATCCCTCCACGCGGCAGGTGTCGTCATCGGACGCGAACCGCTTGACAGATACGTTCCCCTCTGCGTCCCCGACCAGAAGACAGGGGGACTGGCAAGCCAGTACACGATGCTCCAGATAGAGGAATGCGGACTCGTCAAGATGGACTTCCTGGGCCTCAAGACACTCACTCTCCTCAAGCATGCAGTCGACCTCATCCACAAGCGCGAACCGGGATTCGACCTCAACAAGATATCGACGGAAGACAAGAACACCTTCGACATGCTCAGGAGGGGAGACTCATCCTACGTCTTCCAGTTCGAATCGACAGGCATGCAGGAGATTCTGAAACGTGCAAAGCCCGATTCGATTGAAGACCTCGTCGCCCTCAACGCACTCTACCGCCCGGGTCCGATGCAGTTCATCGACAAATACATCAACTCGAAGCTCGGAATAACCCCGATCACCTACGCTGACCCCGCACTCGAACCCATCCTGAAGACAACCTACGGCGTCATCGTCTATCAGGAGCAGGTCATGCAGACGGCACAGATCATCGCCGGCTACACGCTCGGAGAAGCAGACATCCTGAGACGTATCATGGGTAAGAAGAAGGTCGAGGCTCTTGCGAAGGAGCTGGACAAGTTCACCAGGAAGGCCATGGAGAAAGGACATACGAAGGAACATGCCGAGGAAATCTTCGAATACCTCAAGCCTTTCGCAGGCTACGGCTTCAACAAGTCCCACGCAGTCGCCTACTCCGTCGTCGCATATCAGACGGCATACCTCAAGGCAAACTACAACACGGAGTTCCTCGCAGCCAACCTGACAAACGAAATGAACAGCCCCGACAAGTTCAAGGAATACCTGAATCTTGCCCCGAAATACGGAATCAGGGTCGTTCCTCCTTCAATCAACCGCTCCGAGACCCAGTTCTCCGTCGACAAGGGAGAGATTCTCTACGGCCTTGCGGCAATAAAGAACGTCGGTGCCAACGTCGTAGATTCCATAATAAGCGAAAGACGGAAGAACGGACCGTACAAGTCGTTCATGGACTTCCTGTCCAGGCAGGGCGAGAACTCCCTCAACTCCAGGCTCCTCGAATGCCTCATAAAGACAGGATGCTTCGATGAACTCGGAGTCGACAGGGCAGTGCTCCTGGCAAACCTCGACGAAGCTCTCAGATTCGACAAGGCCCAGAAGAGCCAGTCCGCATTCGGACAGCTCTCACTCTTCGGAGAGGAGGAAGAGACAATGAACACCTTCGAGATGAAGGACGTTCCCCCCTTCCCGTACATGGAAAAGCTCAAGATGGAGAAGGACCTTCTGGGCTTCTACATCTCCGGTCACCCTCTCGACACATATGAAAAGGAAATCGAAGAGTGTCAGACAGTCAATCTCTCCGACCTCGACACAGTGCCGTGGAACAGCGAAACGCAGATAATCGGACAGATAATCGCGATGAGGACGGTGCTCAGCAAGAAGGGAAACAACAGCAAGCTTGCCTTCATGACCATCCAGACACGCGACGGCGACACCGAAGCCGTGCTCTTCCCGAAGGCCTACGAAACTCTCGGAGGCAGGGTTGAGACCGACGGCATCTACGGCTTCAAGGGCAAGTTCGACCACAAGGACGGGAAGATATCGTTCATAATCAACGACATCGTCTCCCCCAGGGACCTCGAGCCGCTGGCAGTCCAGAAGATCCACATCAGGCTCTCATCATCCGCCCCGATAACGAAGGAAGGACTCGAGCCTTTAAGGCGTGTGCTGCTCGAGAACGAGGGAAAGACCCCCGTCTATCTCTCGATTGACGGAATAGAGGGAGAGGAGCTCCAGCTCAAGAGCACGGAAAGTGTGGAATATTCACACAATCTCTACACATCAGTGACATCTCTCGATGTTGTCACCAAGATGTGGGTTAATTAACTTTATTCCAGGAGGCATACATGCTCTATAACGATATTCTCATGAGAATCTCCCTGTATCTGGCGCGGGTTCTCAATGCATACACGATTCTCATCTGGGTGAGAATCATATTCTCCTGGTTTGTGCGCTACCCACAGAGGACGAACTTCGTCTACTGGATGGGACGGCTTGTCGACCCCTATCTCGGGGTTTTCAAAAGCAGAAACTCGACTATCGGAAGACTGGACTTCTCGCCGCTTGCAGCAGTGGGAGTGCTCTACATATTCGAGGGAGTTTTCGAAATTTACGGCACATCCGGAACCCTGACACTCTCCTCCGTACTCTATCTCTTCATCGTGGCACTCTGGAACTACGGTCTCAGCATATTCTTCTGGATTCTCTTCTTCGCTCTCATCTTCAGACTCATTGCCTCCTATTCGCGTGATCCGTCAAAGCGTGCGGCATACTGGCAGATCGGATCCTCTGCAGAAGCGGTTGTCAACTTCGTCCAGTCATTCTCGAGAAGAAGGCCTCTCGGAGAGAGAGCCTCCTGCTGGATATCACTCCTGCTCGTCGTGGTCTTCTACTTCATGACACAGTATCTCCTCGGCGCACTTCTGGGCGTTGTTGCAAAGATTCCTTTCTGACCTATGAACGACTCGATCACGATACTGCCCCGGATAGGAAAGAAAAAAGCGGAAGAGTACAGGAAAATAGGGATAGAAACCCTCGAAGACCTGGTACTCTACGCTCCGCGCTCCTATGACGACAGACGTGAGGAGAGACTCATCAGATCAATAACGGAAGAGGACCCGACAGTCAACTGTCACATCACGGTCCTCTCCCACTCCGCTTTCTCCTCGAAGGGAGGAAGAACCGTGAAGGTCACGGCCGCAGACGATGACGGCACGAGAGTGGAGCTTCTCTGCTTCAACCGACCATTCCTGGAGAAGACACTCTCCCTCGGGAGCGAGTGGTACCTCAACGCACAGGTGAAGAAGCTCTACGGCACATATCAGAGTGCCGCATTCGACGTCAAGAAGACGAAGACCGAGAGCGGAATCGGACGCATTCTTCCCCTCTACCCACTCACGGGAACTCTCAAGCAGAACGACTTCCGTATCCCGATACCCGCAGCTCTCTCGATACTATCCCCCATCGAGGAAATACTTCCCGAAGACATAAGGGAGAAATACAATCTCTTTTCAAGAGAAAAAGCTCTCAACGAAATCCACTTCCCGACTGACGAGAAGTCTCTTCATACAGCAAGGGAAACCCTTGCATTCACGGAGCTTCTTCTGATGGAACTGAAGGTTCTGAGGGAAAGAACCGTAAAGAGCGTGAAGAGAATACGGGAGAGCGAACTCGAGAAGGCCCTCATCTCGTCTCTTCCCTTCTCCCTTACAGAAGACCAGATGAATGTCCTGGGGGAAATAAGAAGCGATCTTGCAGGGAAAACACCGATGAACAGGCTTCTCCAGGGCGACGTCGGAAGCGGAAAGACTCTCGTTGCCTGGCTGAGCTCGCTCTATGTTATATCGAAGGGAGGACAGGTGGCGTTCATGGCGCCGACAGAACTTCTTGCACGTCAGCATGCGGAGAACGCGGCAAAGCTTCTCGCCCCCCTCGGAATCAGAATCTCGTTCATAACGGGAGACGTCAAGGGAAAGAGCCGGAAGCTTGCACTCGAAGCATTGAAGAAGGGAGATGTGGACCTTGCAATCGGAACACACGCACTCTTCTCCTCCGATGTGGAATTTCACAGTCTCCAGTATGTCATAATCGACGAGCAGCACCGCTTCGGAGTGGGACAGAGAGACGCACTCAAGACAAAGGGAGAGAGCGTCCACACCCTCAGCATGACGGCAACCCCGATTCCGAGGACCCTCGCCCTCACCCTATTTGCCGACATGGACGTCTCCACGATAAAGACGATGCCGCAGGGAAGAAAGAAGATAATCACATACACAGTAGGAGCGCAGAGCAGGGACAAGATGTATTCTTCGATTGCAGTGGAGTTCGAGCGCGGACACCAGGCCTACTTCGTCTATCCAAGAATCGACGACGAAGGGGAAAGCGACCTCAGGGATGTCATGACAATGTACGAGTTCCTGCAGAAGAAATATCCGTTCGTACCCTCTGCATTCATACACTCCAGACTACCGGAGGAGGAGAAGATGAAAATTCTCGAATCCTTCCAGGAAGGCAGAATATCTTACCTCGTGGCAACAAGCGTCGTCGAAGTCGGAATCGACATCCCGAATGCGACATGCATGGTAATCGAGCATGCAGACAGGTTCGGTCTGGCGGCCCTCCATCAGCTTAGGGGAAGAGTCGGCAGAAGCTCCCTCCAGTCCTACTGCTTCCTCGTCTTCGAGGACGGCCTCAGCGCTGACGCAAGGGAGAGACTGAGCGTCATGAAGGAGACAAACGACGGCTTTGTGATTGCCGAGAAGGACCTCCAGATAAGAGGCCCCGGTGAGATTGCAGGAAACAGGCAGTCGGGCTTTCTGAAGCTGAGATTCGCTTCCCTCACGGAAGACACCCTCCTTGTCTCCCGTGCGAAGATGGAAGCCGAGAGGATACTCTCCTCCGACCACGGTCTCATAAGCGGAGCCAACGCACCTCTCAGAAGAGCACTGACCGACTGACAAAAGGACACAAAAGAAATAATATCGAACAAGAGGTAAATATGTTTACAAGAGATGATGCTGTCGCTTTATGGCACAAATACAATAAAAGTGAAAGCTTATGGCACCACGCACTCAGTGTCGAAGCCGTCATGAGGGAAGGTGCTGTCAGATACGGAGAGGATCCGGAATACTGGGGGCTCGTGGGACTCCTGCATGACATAGACTGGGAGATGTATCCCGAACTTCACTGCAGAAAAGCTCCTGAACTCTTAAGGGAAATCGGAGCTGATGATGATTTCATCCACGCAGTCTGCTCGCACGGCTGGACACTCTGCTCTGACGTTGAACCCGTGAAGACCATGGAGAAGTTCCTCTTCGCCATCGACGAACTTACAGGACTTGTCAATGCCACGGCTCTCATGAGACCTGAGAAGATGAAGGGAATATCCGTCAAATCTGTAAAGAAGAAATGGGGAACAAAGGGTTTTGCCGCAGGCGTCAACAGGGAAATCATCGAGAAGGGAGCCGGAATGCTCGGAGTGACGAAGGAAGATCTTATACAGACGGCAATCGACGGCATGACGAAGGTTGCTCCCGAGATGGGTCTCTGGCCGGAGGAATGAGATGCGAATTACAGGCGGAAAATATCTCAGGCGTAACGTTATCTGTCCTCCCGGAGTCATACGTCCCGCGATGGACAGGATGAGGGAGTCCCTCTTCTCGATACTCGGAGACCTCACGGGATGCTCGTTCCTCGATCTGTTTTCGGGATCGGGATGCGTCGCAATAGAAGCGGCATCCAGAGGCGCCTCCCCCATTCACCTTGTGGAGATGGACAGAGGAAAGAAAGCGACAATCGAGAAGAATCTCTCCTTCGTCGAAGAGGAGAAGAAGCTCTTCATAACCGATGCCTGCCGCTACATTCTCTCGACTTTCATGAAGTACGACATAGTCTACGCGGATCCTCCGTTCCCGATGGAGGAGAAGGTAAAGCTTCTCGAGACAGTCGCCAAGGCAGAAATAATCAAACCCAGGGGTCTTTTCATAATCCACTATCCCGTCGAGGAAGAGTCACAGTGGCCCGAGAGACTCGACGGCTTCACACTCACCGACAGACGCAAATACGGACGGAGCATGCTCCGCTTCTACACAAGAGACAACAGAAATGCTGAAAATTGACGAAAAGAACATAGGAAGGGACGAAGGCTACTTCATGAGCACCGACACGGACAACGAGTACATCGTGAAGCCCGTGAAGTATTTCGGCCTCAGCCAGGAGGAAGCCGGGCTCCATGCCGCACTCAGGGGGGCAGCCCTCAAGGAGATGCTCGACAGGGAAGGAAGAACCTGGATGATTCTCCGTACGAGAATGACTATCGGAAAATATGCGAAGTGGACAGACGAATACAGAATCGAGACCTGGTGTCAGAAGGGCTATAAGCTCTACTGCCCCAGGTGTGTGAGGGCATTCGATAAGGACAATAACCTCCTCTTCTCGGCAGAAAGCCTCTGGATAGTCATGGACATGACGAGGATGCGTCCCGAGCGTCCGTCCTACATTGAGCCGCGTCTTCCCGAGGTCGAAGACAAGAGCCTTTTATTCAACCCCGACTTCGAGCGCTTCCCCGATCCGGAAGACTACACGGGGGAGAAGTTCAGCGATGAGAGAATCCACATCGACTACTATGACTACGACTACAACAGGCATGTGAACAACCTCAGCTACATCAACTGGATGATTTCCTCGTTCCCTCCCGAGTACCTCGATTCCCACCGTCCGTCGTTTATCGACTGCGAGTGGAAGAAGCAGTGCCACTATGAGGACAGTCTCTATGCAGTGACAACGAAAAAGACCGGAAAGGATGAGGAATACTACACTTCAATCTACCGCCAGACGGATGAGGGAGAAAAGGAAGTGGTGTTCCATGCTGTATCGAAATGGAAGGAGAAGCAAAGATGAAGGATGATGATGGAGATATACTGATCCTCGACTGCCCGCGCTGTCAGGGACCTGCAAGTGTCGAATACGAGAACGGCTGGTGCTGCTACATCACATGTCTCGACTGCGGATGCAGAACAGTCGAAGTCGAGTACAAATGTGAAGAAGACAAAATGAATGCACTCCAGAAGGCTGCAACGCTCTGGAATGTCGGCAAAGTCATCAAGATGGAGCCTGGAGAGTAAGAATCAATAGTGGGGCGGACGACGGTTCGCCCTTTCTTCTCCCGCATTGTCGATAAGGTCCTTGACCTTCTTCTTCATTTCCTCGAACTGTGCCATCAGCACACTGACTTTCTTGTTGAGGTCAACGACGACCTCGTTGAGCTCTTCGTTCTCGGCTTCGAGATAGCTTATCTTGATTTCGAGCCTTTCCACATCCTTGTCACTCATACCCGGATTCTATTCTATGAAGAGACTCTTGTCACGTTTTTCTATCTCCTGAGCTCTGTAGAAGGTAGGAGTGACACCGTAGACGGAGCCGAATTTCTTCGTGTAGTACGCTGCAGATTCGAAGCCGCATGATGATGCTATCTCGCCTATGGAGAGCTCTGGATGGAGGACCATCAGATTGACGCTCTGCATGAGGCGGTACTTTATGAGGTACTGGACAGGAGAATCGGAGATGGTGCGGCGGAAGCACCTCAGGGCCTCCCTGTCGCTTATTGCTGCTGCGGAGGAAATATCATGAAGGGTGACGGGAGAGGAGAAGGATGAGTGGATGAAGTCCAGCATCGCCCTGAGCCTCACGCTGTCACTGTCCCTTTCACCGGGATTACGGATGGTCTCCTCCTCGCTTTCATATATCGAGAGAAGAATGTGCCCCAGTTCCTCCCTGACGGTGAGTTCAAAGCCGAAGGAATCGTTACGGAGGGCATCGAAGGCCTTCTTGAAGGACTTTATTCTGTCTCTGTCGCCGTCTCTTATTACAAGAGACCTCAGGGTCGGACACGAGACAAGCGGAGAGATGTACTTTTCGGCAATCGCAGTATTATTTCCTCCCGTCACGAAATCAGCTCTGAACACGAATGCATAGTTGAGGCACGAGGGATTACCTTCGGCAGAGTGGAGAATACCGGAATTTATGAAGGCCATATCCCCCTTCTTCATCTCATACTCGACACCGGGAATACGGAGGCGGAAGTTCCCCCTGACGACAAGAATAAGTTCCATCTCCTCATGAAAATGCCAGGGTAGGACATACTTCGTTCTTGGAGAATAGACAGTCTCATAGCCGGCACACGGAAATGCCTCATTTCCATGGGGCTTTATCTCGCGGCTCTGGCTGTCTGTGACGACGAAGGTATTCTGAAGCATCCTGTGTCCATTGTCTTATAACGGTTTCCATCTTTCAAGGAGTCGAAGAGAGGAATCTGACGTTTTTATTATAACCATTACCGAACATCGGCCTGTATTGATGCAGCACGCCGTGCAGTAGCCGTCACTTTTGTTGCTTCTTGTTGCAAAATCTTATCTTTTTTCTTTCTGTCTGACGTTTTTGTTGTTACAATTGATAAAAACACAAAAAAGGAATGAGAGATGAAAGGAGAAAGAGTTGCTCAGCTTGAGCTGCTTCTGAGATCCCACCCGGAGGGATTGAGGCGCGCTGAGATAGCAAGACGCCTCGGAGTGCACAGATCGACAATATCAAGATACGTCGAGGATCTGTCGCAGCATATTGACATATATGAAGACAACAATCTCATAAAGATAAAGGAAACCGAGGACAATTCTCCTCTCGAGCTCTCCGTCTACGAGACTCTGGCATTCAACATGTCGGCAGAGGCTCTCGCCTCCTCGACGACAGTCCAGAACCCCCATCTTGCATCGGGACTGAGAAAGATAGCCATGAATATGCGCTCCTATGCCCCGAACGTCTCTGACAATATCCTCAAGATGGCGGACTCCATCGAAAAGAAGATAGAGTCCAGCGTCGTGGAGACAGGCACATACAACACGGTACTCGAAGTTCTGATCGACTGCTGGGTATCGGGAAGACTTGCAAAGATTTCCTCCACGACTCCCGGAAAGGAAGAGATAGAGATGGCACCCTACTTCATAGGTTTCACCGAGGACAGCTCGGGACGTAAGCCTATGACTGTCACGGGAAGACTGAGACACACGAAGGACATCATTACACTCAACATTACGACCATCGTCTCCGTCCAGATGCTCAACGAGACATACACGATTCCGGACAACCTCAAGCCGTTCAACAAGTACGAAGAGGTCAACTACGATGCAATCGACATGATTCCCCTCGTTCTCAAGGTCAACGAGAAGAGCGCCCTCAACTCATTCTCTTCGCTCAATCACGAGAAGCCCGTCATCACCGGGGATGAGAACGGAGGATACATCTGCTCGATGAAAATCGAGAATTCCATCGAGCTCATGCTCCGTCTCGTACAGTGCGGAACAAGCGTAGAGGTACTCGAACCCAAGAAAACAAGGGAAAAGTACATAAAGCTTCTTTCAGATATACTTTCTGTTTACAGCAAGTGACAAAGGGGTGCCGCAGAAAGGCACCCTTTTAAATCAGTTATACCATCCCGGACTCACTTAGGATTTTCAAAGAGGTCGTCCATCGTGACTTCGCTCTGCACAATACCGCTGTGTCTGTTCTGCTTTACACCGTATGTTGTTATGAACGTATGATGGAGAGCCTTCCTTGTCCCGGTCTTTTTCCGAAAAAGACTCGCTCTTTCCCTCAAGTGTTCTTCATAGGACCCGGTAATTTCATACCTGTCTGAAGCATATTTGAGTTCGCAGATATTGATTACCTCATCATTCCTGTCTATCAGAAGATCTATCTGTCCGCCTTTCCACTTCGTTCCGTCTTCATCCGTGAATCCGGGACAACTCCAGGAGTAGACATTACTCAGAACCCCCGAAATCCCGAGCCGTGACTTGATCTGCCTTATGTGATGAAGACAGACCTGTTCGAAGGAATATCCTGCCCATGAGTTCTCCCGTCCCGGGAAGGCAATGTTGGACCAGAAGTTTTCATCCTGGCTGCTGCCCTTCTCCACAAAGTTGAGATAGAAGAGAGAGAACAGGTCCGTAAGCTGATAGATGCAGTTTCTCTTTTTCTTTCCTATTGAACTGTATTCCCTGATGAAATCACAGAGCCTGAGATTGTCCAGAATTTCCGTAAGTGTGCCGCCGTCACTGATGTCCGTAGCCTCAATTATCTCTTCCCTTGTCAGCCCTTTCAGTTTCTGAGACAGGGCCTCTATCACCTTCCGGTATGGTTTTGAGTCATTGAAGAGTGATCTGAACAGGAATTCATACTCGGTCTTGAGGACAGCATTCTCCCTGAAGAAGAGATTGTCTATGTTCTTTGAAAGGGGAAGATCCTTATTGAGCATGTCAAGGTAATAGGGAATTCCGCCAAGAATCATGTAGAGCTCGAGAATCCTGTGGCGGTTCAGGTCCATATGCTTGATTCTGCTCAGAAACTGCTCAGTCTCTCCGAGGCAGAACGGAGAGAGATAAATCGAACAGGTGACTCTACCGTAGAGCCCCCCCTTGTCTCCAACAAAGTTCTTAATCATCCATGTCGTTGCAGAACCGCAGACATAAAGCTTCAGCAAAGTCCTGTTCGACGGCCACATATTCCAGAAGAACGAGAACGCCTGGAGAAAATTTCCTCTGGGAGTATCCATCCAGGGAAGCTCGTCCAGGAAAACGACAACCCTGTTCTTGCCGAGGGAAAGAAGATACTTTTTGAGCATGTCGAAGGCTTCGAACCAGTCCTTTATCTTCGCTCTCTTTTCACCGGTCCTTTCAGAAAGTGCAAGGCTGAACTGCCCAAGCTGCTGTGTCCGGCTCATCTGATACATCCCCGTAAACCAGAAATCGAACTCCTCGTCGAAGCACTGCTTTATGAGGAATGTCTTCCCGACACGCCTTCTGCCGAATACCGAGACAAGTTCCGATTTGTCCGATTCAAAGCAGTCCCTGATCTGTTTCTGTTCTGCAACTCTTCCGATAATCTTCTCTGACATACTGAAAATATGACACAGAAAACGGGGAACAACACGATAGCTCAGCGGTAACTCATTATTTTTGACACTTACCGCTGACTTTCAGCATCATTTTCTTCAGAACGTTTTTCTGTTTTTGCAGAAGAGACGGCCCTTCAAGACCGTCTCTTATCTTCATTTCAGAAGTTTGAAGAACCCCAGGAAGTAGAATCCTATGAGGATGGAAAAAAAGACGAAGACGACGGCGCCGAAGATGATGAGCCTCTTCACAAGTTCTTCGCTCTCCTCCTCTTTTTTCCTTTTCTTTTCCTCCTCGGTCATCATTTCTTCTTGAGATACTTCACGGAATCGAGTGCGACTGCCGCGATGAGGATTATACCCTTGAATACGAACTGGAGGTTCGTGTCGATACCGAGGAATGTAAGTGCGTATGTCATACCCTGGAAGATGAGAACGCCGATTACTGCACCGCTTATCTTTCCGATACCGCCGCTGAACGAGATGCCGCCGACGACACATGCCGCGATGGCGTCAAGCTCGAAGCCCTGTCCAGTTCCTGCAGATGTATTTGCCCTGAAGGATTCGAGGAATGAACCGCAGCCGTAGAGAACTCCGGCCATGACGAATATCAGAAGTGTAGTTTTGAATACGTTTATTCCCGATACCGCAGCTGCCTCGGCATTACCGCCTACAGCGTACATGTTCTTTCCGAATACTGTCTTGTTCCAGATGAACCATACCACGATAATTGCGACGATTGCCGGAATGATGAGTTTGGGGAATGTAATCACATCGCGTCCGATATATCCGAGAACCCATCTTCCGCCGAGTAAATCCTTAATCGATGAGTCGATGGAACCTGTCGGTGTTCCGCTTGTTCCGAAGAACAGGAGGCCGTAGATGATGAGCTGTGTCGAGAGCGTCGTGATGAACGGATGAATCTTCAGCTTTGCCGTGAAGAATCCCGCAAACGCCGAAAAAGCAACACAGAGGATGATGGAGAGGCAGAGTGCGATAATGACTCTCAGTGCCATCGGGATTGAGGAGAAATCCCACGGCCCCATTCCGAAGAACGTCACGATGTTCACACCCTTATGCAGAAGAAGCGATGTGGTGACGGAGCCGAGTGCGACCATTCGTCCGACGGAGAGGTCGGTTCCCGCAAGGAGAATAAGACCCGCGACTCCAAGTGCATAGAACATTCGCGTTGCAGACTGCTCGAGAATCGTGAGGATGTTCGGAATCGTGAAGAGGTTCGAGTTGACCTTTATAGGAGCGAGGATGATACATACGATGAAGAAGATTCCGATGGCGATGTAGAGACCGTTAGAGAGGAAGAACTTCTGAGGAGAGAATGTAGCCCTGTAGTTGTTCGACTTGAGCTTCCTGTCTTCCATGAAGTTCGTTCTGCCGCCGCGGAGGACTCTGTTCTCCTGTACATGATTGATGAAGATCTGGTTCATGTAGCTCTTGCTTATGCTGACAGCTTCGTTACGTTTGTTCTTCGCCTCTACAAGGTGTGATTTCTCCTCATACTTTGCAATTGCAATCTCATCCTTCTGTATCTTTGGGTCAGAGACCTTTGCGCTTATCTGGGCAATCTTCTTCTCGCACTCAGCCCTGATGGCTGCAGCTTCGTCGAGGTATATCTTCTTCGCTTCGGCAATCTTTGCCTTCTCTTCGGCAACGACTTCAGCTTCGTATGTCCTGTAGATGGCATTCGAATGAGCGACAGCCTCCCTGCTGAGAGACTTGACTTCGGCTCTGTTTGCGGCTTCCGTTTTCCTGGCTTCTCCAAGTTCATCGTAAAGGGAAGCGAGGCGTTTTGCCTTCTCTTCCTTACCGATAACCTTGCTGCGCTTTACAGCGCTGATTTCCTCGCCGAGGGCGATTATCATGTCCTCACCGTCTCTTCTGAGAGCGCTCAGCCTGTTTTCGTACTGCTCGAGTTTTTCGTCTCTGTCAGCTGCTTTCTTCATTTCGTCCATAATCACATCCTCCTCTTGTTACAGGTACATAGCGGAAAGCCTCAGAAGCTCTTCCTGGTTTGTCTCTCTCGTGTTCACGATACCGGACAATCTATGGTTGGACATAACAGCAATTCTATTTGTGATACCCAGAATCTCTGGCATTTCGGAAGATACAACTATAACCGTCTTCCCCTCCTTCGCCATGCGGATTATGAGCTGGTAGATTTCGTACTTAGCTCCGACGTCGATACCTCTCGTCGGTTCATCCATCAGAAAGACATCGGGACTGCGTTCCATCCACTTTCCGATGATGACCTTCTGCTGGTTACCGCCACTGAGGGCAGTGATAAGCTCGGTTGTGGAGACGCACTTCGTCCTCATCTGCTCGATTTCCCTCTTCGTCGCCTCGTACATCTTTCTCGGGGACACGAAGCCGTGTTCCTTATAGGCGGGAAGATTGGTTATGCAGGTGTTGAACTCCAGTGTCCCCTTTGCAAACATGCCGTTGACCTTTCTCTCCTCAGTAACGAGTGCGAAATTGTGGTCCATGGCATCCTTGGATGATTTGAAGGAGAGTCTCTTTCCCTCAAGGTAGGCACCGCCGGAAGCGATTGTTCTGACACCGAAGAGCGCTTCGAGAAGTTCGCTTCTTCCGGCTCCCACGAGGCCGTAGAGACCGAAGATTTCTCCCTTTCTGACTGTGAACGAGATATCTTCAAGAACGGGGTTGTATTTCGTGCATAGATTCTCGACTCTGAGATAATCCTCTCCCGGATTGTTGTCAATCTGTGGAAAGCGCTGATCAAGAGAGCGGCCGACCATCTGGGAGACAAGCTCCTTCATGTTGGTTTCCTCTACAGGCTTGCACGATATGAGTTTACCGTCTCTGAGGACGGCGACATCATCGCAGATTTCGAAGATTTCATCCATCTTGTGCGAGATGTATATGAACGAGATTCCCTTCTTCCTGAGTTCACGGATGATGGAGAAGAGTTTCTGTACCTCACGCTCTGTAAGTGATGAGGTCGGCTCGTCAAGTACGATGAGCTTCGAGTCATAGCTGACGGCTTTGGCGATTTCGACCATCTGGCGCTGGGATACGCTCATGGTCCTCATGATGACGTGCGGATCGACTGTCATCTTCAGCGCCCCGAATATCCTGTTGGCATCCCTTTCCATCTTTCCTTCGTCAACGACACCGTGACGCATCGGATAGCGGCCGAGAAAGAGGTTGTCGACGACGCTGCGGTCGAGACACTGGTTGAGTTCCTGATGCACCATCGCCACCCCGCTCTCCAGCGCCTGCTTCGGATCCCGGAAGTCTATCGGGTAACCGCCGAGGAAGAAGTCTCCCTCATCCTTTGCGTAGATACCGAAGAGACATTTCATCATCGTAGACTTTCCGGCTCCGTTTTCCCCCATGAGACCGAGAACATGTCCCTTCTCGACCTTCAGGTTGATTCCATCCAGAACCTTGTTCTTGCCGAAGGCCTTGGATAATTTCTTTATTTCTAGAACGTATTCTGCCATTTAGCCCCTCATCGAATTTTTAAAAGCATGCCAGGCCCGGAGGCGCGGCATGCTGAAGAATCTGCTTTCAGATAAGCGGATCAGTACTTGAGCTTATCGAGATAGTCAGGAGCGGAATTCGTCTTGACGAGGTTGATAGCATAAGCATCGAATGAACCGAGGTTTGTGAATCTGTCGAGACATACCGATTCGCTCTGGCCGTCACCTGCAACAACCGTGAGATCGATGTTGAGGAGAGGAGCATAGTACTGGAGAGCAGGAAGGTAAGAAGATGAAAGGAAGTTGTCTGCTGCGTTGTAGAGAGTCAGGAGGACTTTCTTTGTTTCAGCTGTTGTCTGCTTGACGCCTGCATCTCTGTTGCCTGCTGTATACTGCTGCCAGTTGTCCTTGTTTACGCCTGAGTTAGCTGCCATGACAGCCTTCTGGTCTGCCCAGTAAGCGACCGGTGCGGAAATCTGGTTGCCGTACTGATCGGGTTCCGAGATACCCTTTGTGTAGACGTCTTCGCCTGTGAGACCGTCGAGGAGGTTTCTGAGAACCTGGAGTGTAGCTGTTGCCTGAGCATCGACGTTCTGGCTGACTGTACCTGTGAGTTTGCCGTTGCCGATTGCCTCGATAGCGTCTGCGTTAGCATCATAACCGAAGATCGGAACGCCTGCGGGATAGTTGGAAGCCTGGAGACAGCCCATTGCCATACCGTCGTTGTTCGAAACGACCATATCCAGCTGCTTGTCATACTTTGTAGCCCATCCGCCCATTGCTTCAGTTGCTGCGTTTGCATTCCATGTTGATCCGTCGAGACCTGTCATTGCCTTGCTTTCAAGTTCGACAACCTTAAGTGTCTTTCCTCCGACAACTGCCGATCCTTCCTGTGCCTGGCCCGGGTCTGTTGATCCGTTCCATGTTCCAAGAGCCTTTCTGATACCTTCTGTTCTTGCCTTACTGTCGTTGTGTCCGACGTCTCCGATGCAGAGAACGTAGCCGATAACGCCGTCGCCGTTGCGGTCAACTACTGCCGGATCAGCGGAAGCAAGATAGTCTGTGATGAGCTGTCCCTGAACTGCGCCGCCTGCTGCAGCATCGAAGCCTACGTAGTATGTAGAATCATTCCAGTTCATGGATTCCATGTCGATTTCACCTGTCGTCGGGTCGGAAGGCTGTCTGTTGTAGAACACAACCGGCTTGTCCTTGTTTGCGACTACAGCTGCTGCTTCACTTGCACCCTGTGCGAAGAGGGAAAGTGTGAGAGCGAGAACCGTAAATAATACGATCAGTTTTTTCATACGTAAAATCTCCTTTTTTTTCGTGTATGTGAATTCATTGTAGTATCCTGCCGGAGAAAAAGGAAACAAAAATTTTCTTTAAAAAAGAGTTAATTTTTTATATTGTCGAAAGTTAGAAGTAGTCCAAAACTACAGATTGTCCAAAATCAAGAGTTTATTTTTATGAATAGATAAATAATTCTCAAAATATTTATCTAAAGCTCAATTTATTCCTGTTGATTTCAATGTGGCGATTTATAAAAAATCCGGGCTGATTTGTATAACAGAAACGTCAGGACAGAAAAGAAAGCAGACACCATGTCCGATGTTTTACATTTCATCTTCCATTCCGGCGGAAAAAGCCGGAGAAAGACGAAGAGAACGCCCGGTTTTCCTCCGGGCGTTCCTGCTTGTCAATTCTGGTTTTCTATAAGAGATGATGATCAATATCCCTGCTGGCACATAGCATCTGCGACCTTCTTGAAGCCAGCGATGTTTGCACCCTTTACGTAGTCGATGTAACCGTCAGCACCCTTGCCTTCCCTGACACATGCTGCGTGGATGTTTCTCATGATGCCGTGGAGCTTCTCGTCGACTTCCTTTGCATCCCAGTTGTAGTGCATTGCGTTCTGGCTCATCTCGAGACCAGATACTGCGACGCCGCCTGCATTTGCAGCCTTGCCGGGTGCGAACGGGATTCTTGCCTTCTGGAAAGCTGCGATAGCTTCCGGAGCGCATCCCATGTTGCTTGTCTCGATGACGTACTTCACGCCGTTGGCGATAAGCTGCTCTGCATCCTCACCTCTGAGCTCGTTCTGGAGAGCGCACGGGAATGCCATGTCGACCTTGACTTCCCAGGGCTTCTTTCCGGGAACGAACTTTGCACCGAACTTCTCTGCGTACGGAGCAACGACATCGTTGTTGGAAGCTCTCAGCTCGAGCATGTATGCAATCTTTTCAGGAGTGTTGATTCCTTCCTCGTCGAGAACGTATCCGTCAGGTCCGCTGATTGTTACGACTTTTGCGCCGAGTTCAGCTGCCTTAGTGACAGCACCCCATGCAACGTTACCGAAGCCGGAGATTGCGATTCTCTTGCCTTCGAATGTGTCGCCGTGAGCCTTGAGCATCTCGTTTGCAAAATACATGGTTCCGAAGCCTGTTGCCTCAGGTCTGATGAGGGATCCGCCCCATCCCCAGCCCTTTCCTGTGAGGACGCCGGTGTTCTCGTCTCTGAGTCTCTTGTACTGGCCGTACATATAACCGATTTCTCTTCCGCCGACTCCGAGGTCGCCTGCAGGAACGTCTGTATCCGGTCCGATATACTTCTGGAGCTCTGTCATGAACGAGCGGCAGAATCTCATGATTTCAGCATCGCTCTTTCCCTTCGGGGAGAAGTCGGAGCCACCCTTACCACCGCCCATCGGGAGTGTTGTGAGGGAGTTCTTGAAAATCTGTTCAAAGCCGAGGAACTTGAGTGTTCCGAGTGTTACGTTAGCGTGGAATCTGAGTCCGCCCTTGTATGGTCCGATAGCGTTGTTGAACTGGACTCTGTAGCCTCTGTTTACCTGAAGCTCATGGTTGTCGTCTTCCCATTCAACCTTGAATTCGATGACTCTGTCTGGTTCGACGATTCTGTCGAGAATCTTGTTCTTGAGATACAGCGGGTTAGAGTTGACTGTATCGATTACAGACTCGATAACTTCTCTAGCAGCCTGGATGAATTCCGGCTGTGCAGGGTTCTTCCTCTCGAGCTCTGCCATGAATGTATTAAGATCGTACATAGTAATCTCCTTATTACTGCATATAAGCGTAAACCCGCTTCGGCAAACAGTCAATCTTTAATTTATTCTTCGATTTTTCTTTACATTTTTAATCATATCTTTAATTTTTCTTCGTTTTTTTGATGATATCCTAAGGAATTTACAATATCATCAATTTTGGGGCCGTTTTCTTATCTTCTTTATCAGAAACAACTTGCTGAAATGAATAAGTAATTGTTTCATCCCCCGTTTTGCCTTATGATTGACTCAGAGCGCAGGAAGGAGGAAGCATGTTTTCAGCAAATGACAATGGAGAAGTGAAGAAAAGTGCGAGAGTAATCGACTTCCACTCCCATGTCCTGCCGTCCATTGACGACGGAAGCAGCAGCACGGAGATGTCCGTCGAGATGCTGAAGGCGACCTATGAGCAGAAGATCCGGAAGATCGTGGCAACGCCGCACTTCTATCCCGAGAGGATGAATCTCTCCTCCTTTCTCGAGAGGAGAAGAGACGCCGTCAGGAAACTTCTTCCATATTATAATAAGGAAGAGATGCCCACAGTCTATGTGGGAGCCGAAGTTGCCTACTACCCGTCCATCGGAGACGGCGAAATCATCAGGAAGCTGTGCATTCAGGGAACGGACACGATTCTCATCGAGATGCCATTCACACGCTGGTCGAACTACGACATTGACAATATCCTCCGCCTGAAGAGGGAGCAGGACCTCAATGTCGTCATTGCACATATCGAGAGATACATGGACTGGCAGAAGAAGGATACCCTTCCCTATCTTGTCGAAAACGGAATCAGGATCCAGAGCAACGGAGAATTCTTCCTCTCCTCGAAGAGGGAGGCCATGAAACTCCTCGAAAAGGGATACATACACATCCTCGGCTCCGACATGCACAACACGACGACAAGGAAGCAGACGCTCCTGGAGGCCAGGGAAGAGATAAAGAAGAGACTCGGAGAGGAGTACATACGGCTTCTTCTCATGAACACGAAACCTCTCCTCGAGGGTGCCGTATCCATAGAAAACCTATAAATTAGCCAAGGCTAACTCTTTTCACTTTTTCCCGACTACAGTAGACTGCAGCCATGAAATACATCATCGCCACTGCATTCTGGTTCCTGTACTGGGGAATATGCTTTTTACTGACAGGCTCGGACAGGAAGAATCTCATCGGCCTGAGGTCATACCCCGACTCTGTTCAGGATAAAGTCAGAGAGAAAGGCCTTGTCGGAAAGGAGAAGAAATCTCCCTCGATATTCTCCATCCTCGTAAGCAACACACTTCTCTTCACAGCTGTTTTTTCAGTCATCGGGCTTGTTTTCAGACGCACTCTTGCCTTCGAAGGCTACCTCGATGCCTTCGTCTATTTTCTGATCCTCGGCGAGGGACTGGGACTCTTCGACCTTCTTGTCATAGACCTTCTCTGGTGGAGAAACACGAAGCGTATCAGGTTCTCGTTCATTCCCGATAAGGAAGAATACCAGAATCCGGAGAAGCACCTCGGGTCATTCTGGAGAGGCATCCCGATGTTCGCGGCAGTTGCAGCACTTACGGCACTTGTCGTGACAAAGATCTGTTGATCCGGTAAGATTCCATCGCCGTCGGGAGACAGCATGTGCACGGTGTCAAATGCTGCAGGAACTGTAATAAGTACATGAAGTGCTCCAACCGGCACTGTTCTCATTTCTTTCTCTTACGCTGACGCAGTACACAGACTCACTAGATATCTCTCACCGCATTATCTATAATGACAGCGAGGAAAAGAGATGATCAATACGCTTTACAAGATATCAGTCTGGGTTCTGTCAGCCCTCCTTTCAGTTATGATTGTCCTCATAGCAATAGTCGGCGTCGAGGAGAGCACGCTCAGGGTGCTCGGCTGGATTACAGCCGCTTTCATCCTCTCATCAGCCGTTCTCTACGTTCTGAAGAGAAGAAAGGACTGACATGTACTATCAGCTGGACGAAACCTGGGTTCCCTTCTCCTCCCTTATGCTGAAGCACATCTACAATGTCCTTCTCATCTGCTCGGACTACGACAGGTTCATGCTCGAGGAGGACGGAAGAGTCGAGGAGGAACTCTACAAGGAATACACATCCCTCGGCCTCAGCAATCCGCCGAAGATTACCCACACGAACAATGAAAAGGAAGCACTGGAGGCACTGAAGAGTCAGAGCTTCGACCTTGTAATATCGATGCTGGACCTGGGTTCGGGAAGAGTCGAGGCCCTCGCCAGAGCCGTGAAGGACTATAACCCTTCTCTTCCCTTCATAGCGCTCTCCCCGTCTCCTGACCACAGAAAGGCGAAGGTTCTCAAGGGCGAAAACTGTCCTTATATAGATTATCTTTTCTACTGGCTCGGTAACCCGTCACTGTTCCTCGCGATGATCAAGCTCATCGAGGACGCCATCAACATCGATCACGACACAGAGGAAGCCGACGTCGAAGTCATACTCTTTGTCGAGGACTCCGTAAGGTTCATCTCCTCATATCTTCCCGAGATATATACTCTCCTCATCAGACAGAACAGGGCATCGATTATCGAAGCCCTCAACGACTGGGGAACAAAACTGCGAATGCGGGGAAGGCCGAAAATCGTGCTTGCCCGCAACTACGACGAAGCAGTCGGAATCTACACAAAATACCGGGAGAACATCCTCGGTGTCATCACCGACCTCTCCTTCCCCTCTAAGGAAGGAAAGGATGGAGCGGGAGAGAGACTCACGCTCTACGTGAAGAACGACAACCCGGAACTTCCCGTCCTCATCCAGTCAACGGACATCAACGGATGGGAAACGGCAAAAAATGTCGGCGCAGACTTCATCTGGAAGCTCTCTCCAGACAGATACGTCCTCCTTGCCTCATACTTCACAGAAAAGTACAACTTCGGCCCCTTCAGGTTCATCAACCCGAAGAACGGTGAGACGATAGCAGTGGCATCCAACATGAAGGAGCTTCAGGAGACTATGATGAAGGTCCCCCTGGATTCTTTTGCATACCACGTAAGACGAAACGATTTCTCGCGCTGGCTCAGGGGACAGTCGCTCTTCTCCCTGGCTTCCACTCTCAAGCCCATCACGGCTGACAGGGACGGAAGGGACGCAGAGAACAAGCGTCAGCTCATCTACGAGACTATAAGGAAATTCAGGAAGGAAAGAACAAGGGGAAGCATCGCCGAGTTCAGACGTGAAAGCTACGATGAGACGTTCCTCTTTGCCCGGCTCGGGAAAGGGTCGCTGGGAGGTAAGGGACGTGGTCTGGCGTTCCTCGCAACTGAAATGAAGGCCTCCGGAATCAGCGAGAAGTATCCGGGAGTATATCTTTCAATTCCGCGTACCATCGCCATCTCCACCGAGATATTCGACCGCTTTCTCGCACTCAACGACTTCACACCCGGGGATTTCACACAGATGGAAGACAGTGAGATACTCTCCACATTCCTCTCTGCAAAGGTTCCCGAGGATTTCAGACTCGACATGAAGAGGGTAACGGAAGTCATCCGTGTTCCGATGTCGGTAAGGTCCTCCTCGCTTCTCGAGGACAGCCACTTCCATCCCTTTGCAGGTGTCTACGAAACCTGCATGATACCCAATACCGGAAGTGACGAAGAGAGACTTGAAGACCTTCTGAAGGCCATCAGGACAGTCTGGGCTTCCACATATTTCTCCCGGGCAAGGGAATACCTCAAGCGTACGGGACACGCAGTCGAAGAGGAGAAGATGGCAGTCGTCATACAGCAGATAACGGGCTCCTGGCACGGAAGATGGTGGATGCCGAACATCTCGGGAGTTGCAAGAAGCCTCGACTACTACCCTGCAGGAAACAGAAAGGCCGAAGACGGGCTGGGAATGCTCGCATTCGGCATGGGAAAGACAGTCGTCGACGAAGGCGCCGCCTTCCGCTTCTGTCCCGCAAAGCCCCAGATACCGGTCACATCCCTCAACGGAAGGTCAAGTCAGCAGCGTAAGTTCTACGCTCTCGACAGAACTGTTCCATTCAATCCCGAGAAGGATATAGACAACCTTGTTCAGCTCGATATGTCCCTCACCTCCGGCATGCCTCAGGCAGTGAAGGGAATAATGAGCGTCATACGCCCCGACGGATTTCTCAGTGAGGACCCGTCCGACACGGGCTTCAGAACGCTCACGTTCAACGGCGTCGTTAAGTACGGCATGCTATCGCTTCCTCAGATCATCCACGATATCCTGGACCTCGGACAAAGAACTATGGCCGAGCCCGTGGAAATAGAGTTTGCAGTCAACACCGAACACGCCGGGAGACCCGACTTCTCGATTCTCCAGCTCAGACCCATATCTTCAACAGACCGCTTCGAAGACATAGAAGTGACAGAGGAAGACGAAAGAAAGGCCCTTATATTCGCACCGCGTGTCATGGGAAACGGAAGAGTGAAGAACATCCGCGACATCGTCATCTTCAAGAGGGACAGATTCAGAAGAAGCGAGATGCGCGACATGGCGAAGGAACTCGAGGACATGAACGCATATTCGGACGAGGAATACGTCCTCGTTGCAGCAGGAAGACTGGGATCCTCCGACAGCTGGCTCGGTATTCCGTGTTCCTGGTCCCAGATATCGAAAGCGCATGTAATCGTCGAGACAGGAAACGAGGAGATTCAGGCGGAGCCGAGCGAAGGCACGCACTTCTTCCAGAACGTCACAAGCCTGGGCTGTCTCTACATGACGGTAAATCCGCTTCTCAGCAGCGGCCGGATAGAATATGACAGAATATGCTCGCTTCCTCTCATAAAGGAGACAGAACACTTTGTCCGTCTCCGTTCCCCTTCTCCTTTCGCAATAAAGGCCGACGGGAGAGAAGGAAGAGCAGTAGTGAGTGAGGAGATTGAACAATGACAGAACTGGCACTTCCGGCAGGAAGTCTCACAACAGCAATTACCGCATTCAACAACGGAGCCGACGCAGTCTACTTCGGTCTCAGGGAATTCTCGGCAAGGAAGGGAGCCGTGAACTTCTCCCTCGAGGACCTTTCGAAGATAAGGCGCTTCTCACTCGAAAAGGGAAAGAAGATATACGTCACAATCAACACCCTCATCGACGACAGCGCTGTAGAGCGTGTTCTTCCTCTTCTCGACGCTGTCTCGTTCTACGGCAACGACGGAATAATCATTCAGGACCTGGGACTTGTGGAGATAATCAGAAAGCACTATCCATCCCTCAAGCTACACGGTTCGACACAGCTTGCCGTACATACAGTGGAAGGAGTGAAGGAGTTACAGGACCTCGGATTCGAGAGGGTCGTTCTCTCGCGTGAACTCACACTCAGGGAAATCGAGAACATAAGAAGGAAGTGCCCGGACACAGAACTCAAGGTCTTCATCCACGGCGCACTCTGCTACGGCTTCTCCGGCCTCTGCTCCGCGTCCTACCTCAAATGCGGACGCTCTGCCAACGGCGGGGAGTGTGCACAGATCTGCAGAAGCTGGTTCACTGACGGGAAAAGCGGAGAAAACGGTTACTTCTTCAGCATGGAGGACCTCTTCGCCGGAGAAAAACTGAAGGTTCTGAGAGATATCGGGATCGACAGCGTCAAGGTCGAGGGAAGACTCAAGAGCCCGGAATACACGGCAGCCTGTGCCCGCTACTACCGTGCCGTTCTTGACGACAGACCTCTCACGAAGGACGACGAAGACGCCGTGAGAACCACATTCCTCCGTAAGAGCGGCGACGGCTACTTCTGCTACAGGAAGAACAGGCCCAGCCTCCTCAGCACAGACTGGCCGGGACACCTGGGCCTGTACCTGGGAAAGGTTGTGGAGGACAGGGGCTCCTCATGCTTTCTCGAAACGAAGGAGAAACTCGAGAACCATGACGGTATACAGTACTTCACATTCGACTCATCGAACCTCATGACGGCAGTGAAGTCATCTTGTGTCATAAAGGCAGCCACACCGGATGGGTATATATTAAGAAAGGATAACAAACAAAGTCTTCTAGGCAGAGAAATTTACAAAATTTCAGATTCAACGAAACGCGAAAAGATACCAAGTGATAATATTCCGCTCTACCGTAAGCCCATAAAAATAAAGGTCGACCTCTACCCTGAGAGGATTGAGGCAATGCTGCTCGGAAAGACCTTCTCGTCTCCGGTGAAGGTGGAGGAAAGCGAGAAGAAGAGAGATTTCAGGGAAACACTCGTGAAGCTCTTCTCGGAAAGCGGAACTTCCCCCTACACGCTCGGAGAAATAGAATACGCCAATCATACGGAGAGAGAATATCCGTTTGTGCAGCCGTCTGTGATGAAGGAATTCAGACGGAGTGTCTATTCGTCATTTCCGGAGCCTCTGTTCACGACACCGGATCTCTATATTCCAGAGCCTGTCGAGGGAGGTTTTATGCTCCCGGAGAGAGACAGACTCAAGAGGGACCTTCCCTGGTCGATGGAAGCAACTGAAATCGACGGAAGAAATTACTTCACGTTCCCGCCTGTCACGTTCGACGAAGAGAAGACCTGGAACGATATGCTTTCTGCCGTTTCAGGATACGACAATGTATATATCGGTCTCAACAACGTCAGTCAGATAAGGTTTGCAAAGGCGCACCCGGAATACAGCTACTTTGCAGACATCTATCTCTACCTTACAAACAGATACACACTGTCCATGCTTCTTCAGGAAATACCCTCATTGAAAGCAGGTTACCTCTGGTTCGAGAGAAAGACTCATGGAGAGGGCTGGCCTTTCGAGCCGACAGAGAGTTCATTCGAGCCACCGTACTTCATTTCCCGCGCATGCTTCCGTCACGACGCGCTCGGAAAAGACTGCTCGACATGCACAGGAAAGGAAGATTTCATTCTGAGCCAGGGAAGTGACGATTACAGGGTAAAAGTAAGGAGCTGCCTGACTGTTCTGGAGAGGATAGTAAAAAACAACTAGCAACTTAACCACTTTCCGACAGGTCTCTCAGTTGACAGATTTGACTTTCCGTGATTATATAGGATTAGGTTAAGTTTCGGGTACTCCATCCCTGTCCGTATATACACCAAGAGCTAGCTTGTCGGCTAGCTCTGTTTTTTCGTCTTTTTCTTTCTTCAAATTTTTCTTTCAGTATAAAGAAAATAACTGTATTTGTCCTCTTACTCGGCATCCCCGTTTTTCTTCTCGACTGCACTCAGGAAATAAGTCCAGAGGGTATCCTTCGGAGGGGGTGCAATGACTGTTATCTCCTCCTTCTTCACAGGGTGGATGAATGTGACTTTCCTTGCGTGTAGTGAGATGCCACCATCGGGGTTACTACGTTCCGCTCCGTACTTCAGGTCCCCCTTGATGTGAAGGCCGATAGCCTTGAGCTGCGCCCTGATCTGGTGATGGCGTCCCGTGTGGAGCTGTATTTCCAACAGATGGTACCTGTCAGAGGATGCAAGAAGGGTATAGCTGAGCTTCGCAAGCTTGCTGCCCTTCGTTTCCCTGGGGTATGCAACGCTCTTGTTGAGCTTTGTATCACGGACGATGTAGTGGACGAGAGTCGCCTCGTTTCTGATGGGCTTATTGTCGACAATGGCCCAGTATGTCTTCTTCACTCCAGAGCCCCGGAACATGTCGTTGAGTCTTACAAGGGCCTTCTCTGTCTTCGCATAGACGACGATGCCGCTTGTCGGACGGTCAAGACGGTGGGGAATGCCGAGATAGACATTCCCCTTCTTGTCGTACGTCGTCTTGAGATATTCCTTCACATCGTCAGCGAGCGTCCGGTCTCCCGTCTCATCGCCCTGGACGAGTTCCCCGACAGCCTTGTTGACTATTATGAGATGATTATCCTCATAGAGAATCTTATTCTTATCCAGCATTTATACCTCATCGAAGAGAGTCGGCTCCGCCTCTTCGCTCGTCTTCGTATCCTTTGTCTGCCGTATTGTAAGCTTCTCGAGTTCCTTCGTCGTCAGCTGGTTACCCTGCCCGGACGATGTCTTGAGAATCTTGAAATCCGCAAAACGGAACGTCTCCTCTGTCACCCTGTACTTCAGACCTTCCTTGTACTTGACGGAGATGATTGCACTCCTGAAGAGGCTTATCTTCTTTATCTTGGCCTTCTCGGGAACCGTCTGATAGGTCTTGTCGAGAGAGAACGAGGAAATCTGGAAGCGCTTGATCATCCATACCTTCTTGTCACCCACCTTGTCACGGTAGATGATGGTGAAGATTTCCCGGCTGATGATGTCCTTGTCGCCGTAATTTATATAGAGAATGCCTTCCTTGCCGGCAAATATCTTGTCAGTGACGTTCACGACCCTGTATTCACCGTTGTTCTTCATGTAGAAGATCTTGTCGAAGGAACTGACCTTCAGGAGGCTCTCGCCTGTCTTGACGTTCGTTCCGAGGTAACCGGTATCGGGATCGTATCTGACGTCGAGATTTCTGACTGCGACTTCCTTCGCCGTCTTCTTCTCTATCGAGCCGACAGTCGTCTTTCTTGCATATGCCGCTCTGTCGAACATGCCTTCAAGGTCCGTGAGATACTCCTCGGCGTAGTCGACAATGTGGTCGAGCTTGTACTGGCAGGCATCGATTGCGCCGTTGATTTCGGCAATCTCGGCCTTGTTCTTCTCGATATCGAAGAGCGATATTCTCCTGATTGGAATCTTGAGAAGCGTGTCGAGATCGTCGGAGGAGAGAGGAACGTTATCGAGTTCCGCCATGAAGGGCTTGAAGCCGTCGACGACGGCCTTGTTGACCTTCTCCGCACTGTCCTTGTTCTCTATCTTCTTGTAGATTCTCTCCTCGATGAAGATACGCTCCATCGTCCTTGCCCGCAGCTTTTCCCTCAGGTGTGACATCTCGATGTTGAGCTCTTCTGTGAGCACCTTCACGAGATGCTGGGCATGGAATGTGATCATCTCGCTGATACCAACCTGCCTGGGGAGGTTGTCGACGATTACGAGAGGATTGAGTGCTATCTTCTTCTGACAGTCCGTCGTTGCATAGAGGATATCTATCATATCCTGGGAGTAGACCCCTCTCTGCCAGCAGATTTCGATGTTGGCTTTCTCTGCCGTATAGTCCGTGATGGACGCTATCTTCAGCTGCCCCTTGCTGTCGGCCTTCTTTATGGACTCGATGAGCGCCGGGGACGTGACTTCGAACGGCAGTTCCTCGATGACGACCTTCTTGGGGTCGGAGGCGTTTATCTTCGCTCTCACCGTGACGCTTCCCCTTCCGTCATCGTACTGGCTGACATCCACGATTCCTCCTGTCGGGAAATCGGGATAGATTTCGAAGCTCTCACCCCTCAGGGCCTTCTTCTGGCACTCAAGGACCTCAAGTATGTTGTGAGGAAGAATCTTAGTGGACATGCCGACTGCAATGCCGCTTGTTCCCGATATCGCAACAACGGGAACCTTAGCCTGGAAGACTACGGGTTCCTTGTTTCTTCCGTCATACGTATCAACGTACTCCGTTATCTCGGGAGAATAGAGAACCTTCTTCGCAAAGGGCTTGAGACGGCATTCGATATATCTTCCTGCAGCGGCTCTGTCGCCCGTGAGGATGTTACCGAAGTTACCCTGTCCCTCGATGAAGAGACCGTCATTTTCGATGTTGACGAGAGCCTCTGCGATGGATGCATCACCGTGCGGATGACATTTCATCGTCTCTCCGACCACCGTTGCAACCTTGTTGAAACGTCCGTCGTCAATCTTCAGAAGCGTGTGGATTATACGCCTCTGTACCGGCTTGAAGCCGTCAAGGAGATCCGGGATGGCCCTGTCTCTGATTACGTATGATGCATATTCAAGGAAGTAATCCTTGTAGAGTTTTTCCGCTTTAGCCATCAGATTAAGTTCTCCATGATGAATTCCCTTCTCGTCGGTGTGTTGTCACCCATGTAGAACGAGAGGTCGTTCTTTATCTCGGCGAAGTTCTCGTAGGTGACGGGAAGAAGCTTGATGTTCTCTCCGATGAAGTCCTTGAATTCGGAAGGACTTATCTCCCCCAGTCCCTTGAATCTTGTAACCTCGGCTCCCCTCAGTTTCGAGAGCGCGTCGTCCCTTTCCTTCTCGGAGTAGCAGTAGATGTTCTCCTTCTTGTTCCTAACCCTGAAGAGAGGAGTTTCAAGAATGTAGAGTCTTCCCTGGTTGATTACATCCTCGAAGTATGTGAAGAAGTATGTCATGAGAAGTATGCGGATATGAAAGCCGTCGACATCGGCATCGGTTGCGATTACTACCTTTCCGTACCTCAGGTTCTCCGTGCTGTCCTCGATGCCGAGGGCTATCATCATGTTGTAGAGTTCCTCGTTGCTGTATATCTCGGTACGTTTCTTTCCGTATACGTTGACGATTTTTCCCCTGAGTGCGAAGACGGCCTGCGTGTCGGCGTTGCGGCTCTTCGTGATGGTTCCGGCAGCACTGTCTCCCTCGGTGAGGAAGATCATCGAATTCTCGGCCTCGTCCTTATGCGCCTGCGGGTAGGAGTTCAGATGATAGCGGCACTCCTTGAGCTTCGGAATATTGATGGCTACCCTCTTGCTCTTCTCCTTGGCGCCGTTCTTGAGAGCGGCCTCCTCCTTGTGCACCCGCTCGTTGTTGACAATCTTGTCCTCGAGGCCCTTTGCGATTTCCTTGTTCTTCATGAGGGCGTCGACGACGGCTTCCTTCACCTCCGCTACAATCCAGCTTCTGACATCGGTGTTGCCGAGCTTGTTCTTCGTCTGGCTCTCGAAGACGGGGTTCATTATCTTGATGGCGACTGTCGCCACGATGCCGTCCCTGATTTCGGGAGCTGCCCAGGACTTGTGGTAATACTCGTTTATACCCTTGAGTATTCCTTCCTTGAATGCAGCCTCGTGAGTTCCTCCGTCGGATGTGTACTGCCCGTTGACATAGCTGTGATATTTCTCGCCGTAGCCGTCAGTATGTGTGAATGAGAATTCGAGATGCTGGTTCTTGAAGTTGATGAGAGGATAGAGCCCGCTGTCTCCCAGAGTCTTCTTCACGAGGTCCATAAGACCACCCTGCGAGCGGATTATCTTCCTGTTGAAATCGATGGTGAGACCCTTGTTGAGGTAGGCATAGTTCCAGAGTCTCTCAGTCACGAACTCTTCGTTGTAGGCATATTCACCGAAGATTTCCGTACTGTCGTCGGGGATGAAAGTGACAAGCGTACCGTTGGCCTGGTCCGTCTTTCCGGAATCCTTCTTCTTGAGAACTCCTCTCTGGAAAGAGGCGTACATGTATTCACCGTCACGGTAGCTCGTGATTTCGAAGAACTTACTGAGGGCGTTGACGGCCTTCGTACCGACGCCGTTGAGGCCGACGGAATACTGGAAGGCCTCATTGTCGTACTTTGCACCCGTGTTGATTACACTGACGCATTCGATGACTTTCTTGAGAGGGATTCCGCGTCCGTAGTCCCTGACAGAGCATCTGTTCCCGTCAAGCGTCACGCTTATGCGGGATCCGTGACCTTCCATGAACTCGTCTATCGAATTGTCTATAACCTCTTTGAGAAGAATGTAGATTCCGTCATCGGGGTGGCTTCCGTTCCCCAGCCGCCCGATGTACATTCCCGGGCGCTGTCGGATATGTTCTATGCTCGACAGTGTCCTTATATTACTTTCATCATATGCCATATATTCAAGTATAGCCTAAAAAATCGAGTGTTATCAAATATTTACGATTTTTATTTTGTCCTTTATAAGGACTGCCGACTATCCGCATTTGCATCTTCACATCTCCGGCTGTTATGGTATTTTATCATCTTTGCTGTTATACTCACCGCATGAGCAAGTATCCATTTGACAAAATAGAGCCCAAGTGGCAGAAGTACTGGGAAGAAAACAAGACATTCAAAACCGTCGAGGACGAAAACGTCCCTAAGGAAAAGAGAGCATACGTTCTCGATATGTTCCCGTACCCGTCAGGAGCCGGCCTTCATGTCGGACACCCCGAAGGCTACACTGCAACAGATATCTATTCCCGTTATCTGAGGATGAACGGCTACAACGTTCTCCATCCGATGGGATTCGACTCCTTCGGCCTTCCTGCGGAGAACTACGCAATAAAGACGGGAACACACCCGTATGTCACGACACAGCGCAACATCGACAACTTCCGCCGTCAGATAAAGTCTCTCGGCTTCTCATACGACTGGGACAGGGAGATTTCCACCTGTGACGAGGACTATTACCGCTGGACACAGTGGATTTTCCTCCAGCTCTACAAGAAGGGACTTGCATACGAAGCCTTCACTCCCATCAACTGGTGCCCATCCTGTAAGACAGGTCTTGCCAACGAAGAGGTAAAGGAAGGCAGATGCGAACGCTGCGGCTCAAAGGTCGAGAAGAAGAACATCAGACAGTGGATGCTGAAAATCACGGCATATGCCGAGGATCTTCTCAAGGGTCTGGATACCCTTGACTGGCCCGAGTCCGTAAAGGCAATGCAGCGCAACTGGA
>CAVFYD010000009.1:0-47783 GCA_963626615.1 Sphaerochaetaceae bacterium | reverse complement strand
ACTACTGCCGCGGCGGTGCATACAACTCAGCTCTCCTGGGATGCAAGAGCATCGCTATCCTTCCCGAGGATATGTCGCAGGAAAGATTCAACTGGCTCAAGACAGTCGCAGGCGAAATCATCGCAACTCCGGGCTGTGAATCCAACGTCAAGGAAATCTTCGACAAGTGCCACGAACTCGACGCAGAGAGAGGCAAGCACATCGTTATCTTCAACCAGTTCGAACAGTTCGAGAACTACCTCTGGCACTATGAAGTGACAGGATCCGCTATTCTTGAAGTCATCAAGAAACTCGGAATCAAGGACGAGAACGTTCGCGGCTATGCTTCCTCAACTGGATCGGGCGGAACACTCGCAGCAGGCGACCACCTCAAGAAGGTCTATCCGAACATCAAGATTGCAGCAGGTGAGGCTCTCCAGTGCCCGACACTCCTCAGAAACGGTTTCGGCGCTCACAGAATCGAAGGTATCGGCGACAAGCATGTTCCATGGATCCACAACGTCAAGAATACTGACATGATCTGTGCTATCGACGATCAGGACTGCATGGATATCTACCGCCTCTTCAACGAACCGGAAGGCAAGGAATATCTCAAGTCAATCGGTCTCAGCGACAAGGAACTCGACAACCTCGCACTCTTCGGCATCTCCGGTATCGGCAACATGCTTTCCGCTATCAAGATGGCAAAGTACTACGAGATGGACGAGGACGATGTTGTCTTCACAATCCTCACAGACAGCTCCGTCATGTACACATCACGTCTCAAGGAACTCGAAGAGCAGCAGGGCAAGTTCTCCACAATGGAAGCAGCAAGAGTGCACGCAGCAGCTCTCATGCACCAGACAAGAGAGAATGCTCTTGAGCTCACATACTATGAACGCCTCCGCGTACACAACCTCAAGTACTACACATGGGTTGAGCAGCAGGGCAAGACATACGACGAACTCAACAGACAGTGGTATGACAGAAACTACTGGACTGACATTCCTAAGCTCACGAAGAAAATCGACAAGCTCATCGAAGAGTTCAACGCAAAGGTCAAGGGCTGATAGGCACCATGATACAGCCGGGATATCCTCCCGGCTTTATTATTCTATAAAGGAAACAGGATTATGAGATTCAAATACGTTTGTTCAGACTGCGGCAGGGAATACGTCACAGACAAGATCATGTACCTCTGCCCCGAGTGCTCGAAAGATAACAGCGACGATTTCTTCCCCAAGGGAAACCTGATCGTAAAACTCAGTGATGAAGTTCTGAAGAAGGCAAAGGCGAAGGAGCACGTCACTCCGTTCGACTTCTACCCATACGAAGCTGAAGATGACCTCTCCTACCCCGTCGGCATCACTCCCCTGATGGCTCCGAAGAGAATCAGAGAAGAGCTCGATACTCCTAACCTCTTCTTCAAGCTAGACACACTTCTCGTTTCGGGCTCCTTCAAGGACAGGGCAAGCTACCTCGTCGCACTCCAGGCAAAACATCACGGAGAAAAGAAGATTGCTCTCGCATCCACAGGCAACGCAGGTGCCGCAATGAGCGCAGTGGGCGCTGCAATGGGAATCGAGATTGTACTCTTCGTTCCGGCATCGGCTCCTATCAACAAACTCATGCAGTCCGTTCTCTACGGTGCAAGGGTGATTCCTGTCAAGGGAAGCTACGACGATGCATTCAAGCTCAGCATCGAATACACGAAGCTGCACGGCGGAATCAACCGCAACACGGCATATAACCCGATGACAATAGAGGGCAAGAAGTCCATCTCCATCGAACTCTTCGAGCAGATGGGAAGAAAGGCTCCGGATGCTGTCTATGTTCCAGTCGGTGACGGATGCATCATCGCAGGTGTCGCAAAGGGCTTCAAGGACCTTCTGGATGCAGGCCTCATCGATAAGATGCCCCGTATCATCTGCTGCCAGAGCACACAGTCTCCGGCTATCAGCAGGGCCATCAACGACGGTGACTACAGATCTGTCCAGGCAACAACACGTGCCGACAGCATCTCCGTCGACCTTCCTGCCAACGGAAGAATGGCCGCAAGCTATGTGAAGGAATCGAAGGGGTGGGCAGTTCTCGCAACAGACGAGGAAATACTCGCAAGCCAGCTCACGCTTACCCGCAAGAGCGGAGTACTCGCCGAGCCTGCAGCTGCATGTGCATACGCATGCTTCGAGAAGGACAGAGATCACTTCGCTGAGGAACTGGGTAAAGATGCGACAGTCGTCGTTCTTCTTACCGGAACAGGCTTCAAGGACATGAAGGCATTCGACGGCAGAGTAACACTTCCTCCTGCAATCGAAAACAGCGTTGAAGAAGTGAAAAAACTCGACTGAGTGACAGAGACGGCCTCCCCTGAAAAGGAAGGCCGTTTCTGATTGTTTGCAACACACCTGCAGAAGTACGGAATATTGGCTCTCACACAGTTGACAATAAATCCCGAAAGTGTCACGATTACGTCTGTTATTCGGGTTGTAGCGCAGAGGTTGAGCGTATCAGTCTGGGGGACTGGGGGTCGGCGGTTCAAATCCGCCCAGCCCGATTTTTTTTTGCCTTTTCCTTCCCGCATTCATAATCGTATAAGCAAATTCAACTTATTGATTCACGGTTTAAGGCAGGCAAGAGGAACAACATATATTCCATCATCACGGCGATAAGCGTATTTTCCGACACCGACAATGACCATTTTAAAGGATGGCGGGTTCATTCTGGAAACATCAAGTTTCGACTCGACTCTGTTGAGAGACTTAACTCCGTTTTCAACAAGGTATCCATCACCAAGCTTGACTTCGATAAGAGCATATCTGCCGTCATGAAGATGTATTACCGCATCACATTCATCATTATCACTGTCCCTGTAATGATAGACTTCACCGTCGATGCTTTCTGCATAAACACGAAGATCTCTAATTACAAGATTCTCAAAGAGGAAACCCATTGTTTCAAGATCATTTATGAGATCCCGGGGGCCAAGTCGCCTTATTGCCACAGCAATTGAAGGATCAACAAAATAACGGGTATCTGTAGCTCTCATGACAGTCTTTTTCGGAGCTTCGGGCTCCAGCTCTCGCTATCCTCGATAATGAATACAGTCTTCAATGCATTTATATATCTGTGTACTAGTCAATAGAAGTAGACAAAAAAAATAATTTTTCTGATTTTCTTTTTCCAGAAGTTTACAAACTGATTATTTTTTCTGTTTTTCTTTTTCTGAAAGTAGACATTTTGGACATTTTTCCTCTGAAAATGTTTCCAAAAGTAGACACTTCGCTGTTTCTTATTAAGATGTAAGAAGTTAGCTTCAGGCCTTATTGTGTTTGGGAGTGTTGCTACTCTTTCTTCTCGATTGAATGAATATCCTGAAAGTAGACGGGACCGCTTTCCATGAGAACGTAGCCTTCCATCTCGTCCTTCTTCATCACGATTCCCTCCTTCTCCGTGTAGTGTCCGTTTTCATATGAAGATACTGCTATCCTGTCACCTTTCGAGAGAGACGAGAGGACAGAGTCTATCTCCTTCTCTCCGTCCTCGCTGAGGATGATTCTCTCTTCCATGAAGTGTTCCTGCCTCTTTCTTTCGAGAGCTTCATCAAGGCCCCTTACACCGGCGAAGGGAAGGAAAATCTTCGCTCTCTGGGCAACGGGCATCTTCACTCTATTCTTCGTTTCCACTCTTGTGCCCTCCTATCTGACGGTTGCGTTCCCTTCCTGTAGCGCATTCCTCAAAGTCCATTCCCTTTACGATGCTGTTCTTGCCGTAGAGATCCTTGATGCCGAGGACTGCATTCTGTATGCGGTTCTTCTTCTCGTTCTCTCCCGTATCTTCAAAGAGATCGAGCTGACGTTCTTCTTCATCATTTTCCAGGGAGGATGCAGTCAGGTAGAATCGTCTTATTGACCTGTCACGGTCGACGATGCGGTTGAAGATATCGAGATAGACCCGTCTCAGAACTGCATCCGACTGCGTGGCAGAGGGAATTGAAGCGCTTCCACCGCTCATTCCGCCGCCATTTTTCTTCGCATAGCCCACAGCAAGGGAAAACGATGAGGCCCTCTGATGACGGCGTGTGAGCATGAGGGCAACTTCGTCCGCCATCTCCTTGAGAACGATTTCGGCTTCCTCAGCCGAATAGTCACGCATCAGAACCTGCCCCGAGTTCAAGCTCTCCCCCTTCGGCTTATAGTGCCGGATATCGCTAATGGTGACGCATTCCCGTCCCCAGGCGTGGTCTATCATTATTTCGGCATCTATCCCGAATTCCCTGTAGAGTATATCTTCGGGAGTGTGGGCTATCTGACGCATCGTATAGAGTCCGAGGCGGTGAAGTCTCGCCTCGAGACCCCGCCCTATTCTCCAGAAATCGGTGAGAGGAGTATGGTCCCAGAGCTTCTCCCTGAAGCTCTCCTCGTCGAGTATGCCGATGAAGTCGGCGGCATGCTTCGCCGTTATGTCCAGGGCAATCTTGCAGAGGTACATATTGCTCCCGATACCCGCCGTCGCCCTCACTCCCACTCTTTTCCTGACTTCCTCCATCAGGAAGACTGCCATCTCCTTTGAAGTCTTGTTGTAGCGCTCGAGATAGTCCGTGACATCCATGAAAACTTCGTCTATCGAATAGACGTAGATGTCTTCCGGCGCGATGTAATCAAGATAGACGCCGTAGATGTCCGCAGCATAGTCTATGTACTTCTGCATCCTCGGAGGCGCCATATGGTACTTTATGTGAGGAGGTATCTCGAAAACCCTGCAGCGGTTCCTGACGCCCAGCGCCTTCATCGAGGGAGAGACGGCAAGACATATCGTCTTGTCGCTGCGCTCACTGTCCGCAACGACGAGATTCGTCGTCATCGGATCCAGCCCCCTCTCGACACATTCGACGGAGGCATAGAAGCTCTTGAGATCGATGCAGATGTATGTTCTGTCCTTCACAGGGTTATTTTAGTCCGGAGAAAGGTGAAAGAAAAAGAGCGGATTTCAATTCTCCGCTCTTTTTGTCAGTTGAGTTCGCTTTTTCCGGTGTAGAGTGAATAGTAGACACCCTTTGCCGCGAT
The DNA here is from genome assembly GCA_963626615.1 of Sphaerochaetaceae bacterium. Classification (GTDB taxonomy): domain Bacteria; phylum Spirochaetota; class Spirochaetia; order Sphaerochaetales; family Sphaerochaetaceae; genus Ornithospirochaeta. Next base: position 42,738 of record CAVFYD010000009.1, on the reverse strand, counting down.
GAGGTCGTCGTGGTCGCCGCGCTCGATGATCCGTCCCTTATCGAGGACCATGATTGCATTGCTGTTGCGTACCGTACTCAGACGGTGTGCAATGACGAATACCGTTCTGTTCTCCATGAGCTTGTCCATACCCGACTGCACAAGTGCCTCGGTATGAGTATCGATGGAGGAGGTTGCCTCGTCCATGATGAGAATCGGCGGGTTGCCGACAGCGGCTCTGGCGATGCTGAGAAGCTGTCTCTGTCCCTGCGAAAGGTTCTCGCCGTTGTTGGTGATTACCGTATCATATCCCTGGCTCATCATCATGATGAAATCGTGGGCATTGGCAAGCTTTGCAGCCTTCTCCACATCCTCGTCAGTTGCATCGAGTCTGCCGTAGCGGATGTTGTCCCTTATCGTTCCGGTGAAGAGAGAAGTATCCTGCAGTACCATTGCCATGCTACGTCTCAGGTCATCAAGTTTCATATCCATGATGCTGATTCCGTCAATTGTTATCTCGCCCTTCTCTATGTTGTAGAAACGGTTGAGGAGGTTCGTTATGGTGGTCTTACCCGCACCCGTATGGCCGACGAAGGCAATCTTCTGTCCCGGTTTTGCGTAAAGCGTGATGTCATGGAGTACAGGCTTACCTGGTACATATGCAAAATCGACATCCTTCATGACGACGCTGCCCTTGAACGGAATCAGGACGCCGTCTTTCTTCCAGGCCCACTTGCCGGTACTCTTCTCCACTTCATGCATGTTCTCGTCATGCCCCGATACCCTTACGAGGGTAACCTTACCGTTATCCTCTTCAGGCTTCTGGTCGAGCATGTCGAAGACTCTCTCCGCACCCGCAAGTGCCACGAGAACCGTGTTCGCCTGCTGCGATATCTGGGAGATGTTGTTCGTGAACGACTTGCTCAGCTGCAGGAATGCCGCAAGACCTCCGATGGTGTAGATGTTCGGATTACGGATGATTGCAACTGCTCCGACAAGAACGAGTACGACATACTGGAGGTGTCCGAGGTTGTTATTGAGAGGTCCCATGCTTCCGGCCCAGCTGTTTGCTGATGCCATTGAGTGATTGAGCTTCTCGTTGAGGACCTCGAAATCCTTACGGCTCTCGTCCTCGTGCGTGAATACCTTGATTACTCTCTGCCCGTTCATCATCTCCTCGATGTAGCCGTTGACTGAAGCAAGATCCTTCTGCTGCGAAGAGTAGAACTTTCCGCTCTTTCCTCCGACCTTTCCAGTCACGCCGAGCGTGATGAAAATGAAGACGATGACGATTGCCGTCAGAACCAGGCTGTTTCTGAACATCGAGAAAAGAACCATGATTATTGTAATCGATGCTGTCAGAAGCTGTACCAGTCCGTTCGAGATGAGCTGGCTGATTGTATCTGTATCATTCGAGAAGACGGACATGATGGTTCCCCTCGCATTCTGGTCGAAGTACGAGAGAGGAAGACTTTCCATCCTGTCGAACATCTGTGTCCTCATCTTGTACACCGCCCCCTGTGATATTCCGACCATAACCCAGGACGAAATGAAGGACGTTATTATCGACACAAGAACGACGAGTGCGAATTTTCCAAGTGCCTTCAATGCCGGCACGAATGAAGGATTCTCGACTCCCTTGAGAGGAATCACGATGTCGTCGATGTAGTCTCCGATGAATGTCGCGGAGTATGTCGTCGCAATTGACGAGAGTATTATGCATGCGAAGATAAGCAGAATATAGACTATCTTGCCCTCGAAGACGAATTTCATCAGTCTCATGAAGGAACGGCCCGGATTCTTTGCCTTGGGCATGGCACGCATTGCTGCTCTGTTCGGTTTACCTGCCACTCTTATGCCTCCTTCCTTGTCTGGGTCTCATAGAGATTCCTGTACCCCTCGTTACGCCCGAGAAGTTCGGAGTGTGTTCCGACATCCTCGATTTCGCCGTTATTCATTATCACAATCTTGTCAGCGTCCTCTATTGAAGAGACACGCTGCGAGATGATTATCTTCGTCATACCGTTCACTTCGCTGTGAAGAGCTTCCCTGATGGCCCTGTCTGTTGCCGTATCGACAGCGGATGTGGAGTCATCCATGATGAGAATCCTGGGCTTCTTCAGAAGGGCCCTTGCAATGCAGAGTCTCTGTCTCTGGCCTCCCGAGAAGTTCGTTCCGCCCTGCTCTACAGCCGAGTCGAAACCGCCCTCCTTCTCCATGATGAAGGGATAAGCGGAAGCAACCTTCGCCGCAGCAATCATCTCCTCGTCAGAGGCATTCCTGTCACCCCACTGGAGATTGGATCTGATAGTACCGGAGAAGAGCGTGTTCTTCTGGAGAACGACAGATACGCTGTCCCTCAGGGCCTTGAGGTTATAATCCTTCACGCTGTGGCCGCCGACGAGAACATCGCCCTGTGTCGCATCATAGAGACGTGCGATGAGAGATACAAGCGTCGTCTTTCCGCTTCCGGTCGTTCCTATCACGCCGACCATCTCTCCGCTCTTTATCTCGAGATTTATGTCCTTGAGAACAGATGAGCCTTCCTTGTAGCCGAATGAAACGTGCTCGAACTTCACACTGCCGTTCTCGACGCTCTTTATTCCGTTCCCGTTGGGATCCATCGTGGGTTCATATTGAAGGACCTCGCTCACTCTTTCCATGCTGGGCTTGCTCATCGTGTACATGATGATGATCATGCCCGTCATCATGAGTGACGAGAGAATCTGGGTTGAATACGTGAAGATGCTCATGAGGGCACCCGTGTCCATATGTCCGGTGTTGACAAGTCTTGCCCCGAAGTAGGAGATGGCTATCATACAGCCGTAGGAGACGAACATTACAAGAGGGTTCATGAGAGCCATCATCTGTTCGGCCTTCATGAAGTTGTTGCGGATATACTCCGCGCTCTCGTCGAACTTCTCCTTCTCCCTCTCCTCTCTGACGAATGCCTTGACGGTTCTTATGCCGGAGAGGTTCTCACCGACAACCTGGTTGAAGCGGTCGAAGCCCTTGAATGCCGCAGTGAAATAGCCGTGGGTCTTGTGTGTCATGATCCATACGCCGGCAGCCATGATCGGGATGACGACAACGAAGATGAGCGAAAGAGAGCCGCCGTTACGAAGGCACATGATTGCCGCAAAGATCAGCATCATCGGTGAACGTACGAACATTCTGATTGACATGCTGAAGAGCATCTGGATGCGCTGCACGTCTGTCGTGAGACGTGTTATCAGGCTCGAGGGGCTGAAGCGGTCGATATCCGAGAACGACAGAGCCTGGACCTTGTCATAGAGATCATGCCTGAGGTTCGTTGCGAACCCCGACGCCGCAACGGAGCCGAAACGCGCACCCAGCACGCCGAACGTCAGACTCAGGAGAGCCGACAGCACAAGAAGCGCGGAAAGGATGATAATCGTTCTCATGTCCATGTTTGCCACACCGACATCGATAATCTGGGCCATTATGGCAGGGATGAGTACTTCCATAAGCACTTCCAGCACCATGAAGACAGGCGTAATCATAGCCTTCTTCTTATATTCCCTCACACGGGAAAAAAGTTCTTTCATCAATTTAGAAAACACTCCGGTTCTATCAAGTGAAGTCGATAAGGAAAATTATCGAAACACTATCTTAAATAATTGAATTGCAAGCATAAGTCAACACGAAAAACCGAGAAAAACGGCCTCCGGAAACAAGGGAGGCCGAACTTCATCAAATCTACTTATTTACCGTTAACCGATAGTGCTGAAGTGAGATACCGGAAGCGAGAAGATTACGGCCTTTCCCTTCTGCTTGAGGAACGGAAGACTGTCGATGGACGCGATGATTCTCTCCGCCTTCGTCTTCTCCTCGACAATGACGAGAACTTCCTTCTCGGCTGTTATGGGATAACCGAAGAATTTCGTGTCGTCAGCCTTCGCTGTGCCGTGTCCCTTTATGACGGTACCTCCCTTTGCGCCTTCCTTTCTTGCAGCGTCCATAATATCATCGGCATAGCCGTTCTCACATATAACCTGAATCATCACGAGATCTTCTTTCATGTCATTTTCTCCTTTTTCACCCAGAAGGGCGACAACGCCCTTGCACTTTATACCCCTGAGGCTGTCCACACAGTCCTTCTCGATTCTGTCGTTCAGCATGGAGAGCAGAACCTCCTTCTTGCTGTCACCGAGTCCCAGCATCGAAAGGATGGAAGTCGGAGCCGTACCGTGTGCGTTGAGTACAGTTCCTCCGTAGGCACCGCGGCTTCTGATGGCGTCCATCACCTTCCCCGCTTCCCCCTTGTTCACGATTGCGAAAAGCATCTTTCCCTTAATCATTTTTCTCCTCCACGTTTTTCTGTCCCTTCCTTACCTTGAGCGAGAATACGAGACCGAGTATCTCGATGGCGAGGATAGGCATCATCGCAATGAGGCCGATCATGCCGAATGCCATGCTCGACGGATCCTCAGCCAGCACCGATGCGGCACCGGAGACGAACGGCAGAAGGAAAGTCGAGCTCATAGGTCCGGTGGCAACACCGCCGGAGTCAAAGCCGATTCCGACAAAGAGCGCCGGAACGAACGGCAGAAGTGCAACTATCACGGCATAGCCCGGGAGCAGGAAGTACCAGATCGATGTTCCGTTAAGAATCCTTATCATGCTGAGCATGACGGCACATGCAACTCCGATGGCGATGAATGCAAGAAGGACAAAGCGTTTGATCTTCCCTTCGCTGACCTCTTCAACCTGCTCCGTAAGAACCCAGATGGCAGGCTCCGCAAGAACGACGCAGGCACCCAGCACAAGTCCGATCGGAATGAGAGAGCCCGGTGCGACAGAGGCTATCGTACGTCCGAGTGTGCGTGCGATATTCATGAATGTCGACTCGACTGCAAAGAGGAAGAGCGTTATCCCCACATACGAGTAGAATATACCGAAATACATTCTTGTCGCCCTGATGCGGGGAAGCTTCATGAAGAACACCTGTACAAGGATACAGATTATCACAAGCGGAAGAAGCGACTTCGTGACGGAGAGAACGACATCAGTGAACACCTCGAGCATTCCTTCAGTTGAACCTGAGTCACTTACAATACTGCCGCCGCCTCCCATGAAGGCACCGAATACGAGAACGGCAAGTACAGGACCGATGGAGGCGATTCCCGTGTAACCGAACGAATCCTCCTCATGGTGGCCGTGAACCGATGCGACCCCCATACCGAGCGCCATGATGAACGGCACGGCCATAGGACCTGTCGTCGCACCGCCGGCATCAAAGCCTACGGAGACGAAGAATTCCGGAACGAAGAGCGAAGCGAGGAACATGAGGCCGACACCGATGGCCATCGTGATCTTCAGCGAGAAGCGCGTAAGCGCCCTGACGTAGCTTATCGCCATGAAGAGCCCCACCCCCACGGCGATTATGAATACCAGAAGCGATGAACTGAGCCCGCTCTTCATCGATGCGACCTGGTCCGAAAGAACCTTCACATCGGGTTCTGCGAGCGTTATGAGAATTCCCAGTCCTATTCCCGAAAATACAAGGAGCGGCACGTTCCTCTTCTGTGTGATCATGGCACCCAGGTGGTTACCCACCGGCAGGAATCCCACGTTGACACCGAGAAGGAAGAGTGTCAGTCCGAATACGACAAGAAGTGCAGAGAACAGGAACTGTGCAAATGTCAGGAAAGTGAAGATGCCGAATATCCACCCCAGGATTGATGCGATCAGCACAATCGGCAGGACGGAAGCGGCGACTTCCTTCAGCTGTTTGCCAAAACCCATGACTACCTCCCTTTTAAAAAATGTTCGATATTGTTTTCTATAGAGAAAATATAATAGGAGAATACGCCCCGGGACAACACTGTTGAGCCCATTTTTTCATCTCTCTTTCCTTTCTTTCTGCCCCAAATCCGACAGAAGAGGAAGAAATGTCGGTTCACCGGACATCTGCAATTTGAAGAAATCATGTTTGACCGTGTACGAGAGTGAATGTAAACTAGTTTAGGTTGGTTTGGACATGAACGAAAAGAGAATCACGATAGCAGACATAGCAAAGAAGAGCGGCTACTCGAAGACAGCCGTCTCGTTCGCATTCAACAATCCCGACAGAATCAGCAGGGAAGCCGTGGAAAAGATACTGAAGGTTGCGAAGGAACTCGATTACATCCCCGACCCGATGGCCAGGAACTTCTCCCTCGGAAAGCATTTCTCGCTGGGGTTTCTCCTTCCGCAGTCATTCGATGACACGCTCGACAACCCGCACATCGTCGATGTTCTCAGGGGCATCGGAAGTGTCTGCGAGAAGAACGGCTACACGTTCACGCTCATTCCTCCCCTCCACTCATCGATAGCCGAAGCAATCAAGAGTGCAACTGCTGACGGAATAATCGGCATGGGACTCGATTTCGGCGGAGGCGTCAGGGAAGCCCTGAAGAAGAGAAAGCTTCCCCTTGTGAGAATCGACGCCATCGACAGCGAAGAGGGTTACAGCGTCTCAATCGACAACACGGATGCGGCATACAGACAGATGTCGGAGGTCCTGAAGCGCGGTCACAGGGACATTGCGGTCGTCACGCTCCTCGGAGCCGCATACATTGAAACGACGGACACGGTTGCTCCGGGTGTTGCTAACTTCCGTACGACAGGCTACCGTAAGGCCCTCGGGGAATACAGAATCACGGCGCCTGTAAGGCAGTACCCCGAAAGCACGACTGTACAGGGGGGAAGGAATGCCTGTCAGAAGATACTCGAGAACGGTACACCGACTGCCATCGTCGCCATGTCGGATATTCAGGCTATCGGAGTAATCGAAGAGCTTCAGGACAGAGGCCTCAGGGTTCCGGAGGACGTATCGGTTGTCGGCTTTGACGGCACATACCGCAGTTCCTACTTCGGCCACAGACTCACGACAATCGACCAGCAGGGTTATCTCAAAGGCCGGACAGCTGCAGAAATGCTGTTCTCGATAATCAGCAATGAGAAGGCAGAGGAAAAGAACGTTCTCATCCCCTACTCCTTCTACGAAGGGGAGACACTCAGAAGCATCTGAAAAAAGTGCTTTTCACCCGCTCAGAATCTTCTTCTTGAGAATCTGCCCAGCACTGCAAGGCACATGTCGGGAGAATTGGTGATGCAGCCCTTAACGTCCCACTCCATGAGCTTTCTCAGCTCCTCCTCGCTGTTTATCGTCCAGGCGTTTATACCGATGCCGAGTGCTCTCGACTCCTCGACCATCTCGTCGCTGATGCACGCAAAGTCAGGATGAAGAAGTTCAAGTCCCGTCGACGCCGCAAGATATGAAAGGTGCCTTGCATTCATGTGGTACTCGAACAGAAGTCCGCATGGAACGGAGGGCAGCAGCTTCTTCATGAGAACGAGACTGAGCCAGTTGAAGGACGAGAATATGATCCTGTCCTCGATTCTGTACTTACGGACAATATCTGCAACCTTCTCCTCAAGACCGGGATAATAGACAACGCCTGTCTTGAGTTCGATATTGGCTCTCGTGTTGCTTTCCTTCACGAATGCACAGAATTCATCAAAAGACGGAATTGTTGTGTTGTATCTTCCGCCCTGCGTCAGGGACGCGACAGTGTGCGTGAGTTCATCAAGCGTGCACTCTCCGACCTTCCTGTCGACGCCTGCGGTTCTGAGGAGACTCTCGTCGTGGATTACGACGGGATAACCGTCAGACGAAAGATGCACATCCATCTCGATACCGTCAGCTCCGCTCTCGACGGCCTTCTCGAATGCCAGCATCGTATTCTCCGGGTAGATACCCGAAAACCCTCTGTGTGCCCAAACGTCCATAGTCAACGCCTCCGTAAACGGAAGAATGTTAGAACAAAAGAAAGAATAAGTACACCTCTGCTGCACAACGTGGAAGAATGACGGCAGCACACACAGTCATGACCCCCGATTTTCTTTTTGCAAAGGGAACAGAGATAGTGCCGGCCGAATGCAGGAGTTCAAAAATCACAAAGCACGCTTCGCTCGCCGTCTTCATGAGGCAATATCCGTCGGGGCAATATCTCCCGCTGTTTTTTCACAGAAGGATTATCCGGAAGACGGACACATATCGCTCTGTCCGTACTGTCTCATGCCGTTCGCAACCGGATGCGAAGAAACGGAGTGAAGACAAAAAAGCGGAAAGCTTACAAAATACCGGCGGAAGTCTTGAAAGAGACAGGGATTGAGACTATTTTTCATCTCGATGAAAACACTTGAACACCCCATGCTCTTCTCGAAGGAAGACCTCCGGAAAATATATTATCCCCTCCTGATGGAGACACTGCTCTCCGTCACTGTCGGCATTGCCGATACCATGATGGTAGCCCAGGCAGGAGAGGCTTCCGTCAGCGGCGTCAGCTGCTTCAACACCATCCAGAACTTTCTCATCGCACTCTTCTCCGCATTCGGAACAGGAGGAAGCGTGATCGTGAGCCAGCTTCTCGGAATGGACAACGAGGAGAGAGCGAGATTCGCTTCCAAGGAACTCCTGTACCTGGCACTTCTTGTCGCTCTTACAGTCGGCGCTCTGTTCTTCGCCTTCAGGGAGAGCATACTGAGGGTCATCTACGGCTCTGTCGAAGCCGATGTATTCCAGGCAGCCCTCGACTACTCAGTGCCGATCATTCTCTCCATGCCCTTCATGGCCCTGACATCATCTCTCACAGCAATCTTCAGGGCACAGGGAAAGACGCAGTCGACATTCGTCGTATCGACAATCGGCAACATCGTCAACATCATCGGGAATGCAATATTCCTCTTTGCCTTCAACATGGGAGCATCGGGAGTCGGCCTGAGCACACTGATTTCAAGAATTGTGATGGCCGTCATATTCCTCGTTCTCATCCATTCGCATAAGCTCCGCGTTTACATAGACTCGCTCATCAAGGTGGAGTTCAATCTCTCCATGGCGAAGACAATCTTCTCCATCGCTCTTCCATCAGGTGCCGAAAGCTCGATATTCCAGCTTGGAAAAATCGTCACCATATCCACAATAGCGGCATGCGGAACGGCATCGACTGCATCCTTTGCCTTTCTTGACAACATGGGAACGTTCGCTAACGTAACGGGAACGGCCACGGGACTCGCGCTCATGGTATGCGGAGGAAGAAGCTGCGGTGCGGGACGCTTCGACGAGACAAGATGGTACACGAAGTACTTCCTCCGCATGGCCTATCTCTCGATAGCAGCCACATCCTTTGTCGTGATGGCTCTTCTTCCCGTCATCATCAAGGCCTACTCGTACTCTGCAGAAACGAGCTCGCTTGCCCTCCTCGTCACCTACGAGAACCTCATCATACAGATGCTCATCTGGCCGCTCTCGTTCACGCTGCCGCAGGTACTCAAGAGTGCCGGGGACGTGACGTACACGATGATTACGGCAGTTGCCTCCATGTGGATATTCCGCGTCGTATCTGCCCGCATCCTCGGCCTCACCCTCGGCTTCGGCCTCAGGGGCGTCATGTGGGGTATGTACATCGACTGGGCTGTGAGGTCCGTCTTCTTCATCATCCGCTACAGATCCGGAAAGTGGACGGAAAAGGTGATCAGAAAAGAAAAAGTGGCACTGAAGTGAGTTTTCTCCTATTATCTGAGGTATGACAAGAGAAAAGATCGAAGAGATAAAATCAAAGCAGAAGGCATACTTCACAGAGGGAAAGACGCTCACATACGAGAGCCGCATGGAGGCCCTGGGAAAGCTCTATTCGGCTATTGAAAAATATTCGGATGAACTGAGAGCGGCACTGAAGAGTGACCTCGGGAAAAGCGAAGCTGAAAGCGACATGTGCGAAATCAGGCTGACGCTCAGCGAGATAACATACATCAGGAAACATCTCAGAGGCTGGATGAAGGAAAAGAGAGTCAGAACACCGCTGTCTCAGTTTGCGTCCCGTTCGTTCACCCGCCCGCTTCCCTACGGCAACACTCTCATCATGAGTCCCTGGAACTACCCGGTCCTTCTGACTCTGGAGCCTCTCAGTGATGCCATCGCCGCAGGAAACACGGCAGTGATAAAGCCCTCGGCATATTCCCCATCGACATCCCGTGTTCTGAAGAAACTTGTTGAAGAGACATTTTCTGCGGGACTTGTCACGGTGATTGAAGGCGGAAGGGATGAAAACGCATCGCTCCTGGACCTCGACTTCGACTACATCTTCTTCACGGGAAGCAAGAGTGTCGGAAAGCTCGTGATGGCGAAGGCTGCAGAGCATCTGACACCGGTTACCCTCGAGCTCGGGGGAAAAAGTCCCTGCATAATCACGAAAAGCGCTAACCTCCCCCTCAGTGCAAGACGCACTGCATTCGGGAAGCTCATCAACTGCGGCCAGACATGCGTGGCACCCGACTACATTCTGGTCGAGAGGAGCGTCCAGCATCAGTTCGAGTCACTTCTGAAAGAAGAAATCGTGAAGATGGTCGGCTCCAGTCCCCTCTCCAACCCCGAATACGGAAAGATAATCAACATCAAGCACTTCTCGAGAATCATTAAGCTCCTTGATGAAGAGAAGACTCTTCTCGGAGGAAAATATGACGCTTCCACACTCAAGATAGAACCCACAATACTCACAGATGTAACAAAGGATGACAGAGTGATGCAGGAGGAGATCTTCGGTCCCATATTCCCCATCATCCCGTACGACAGCATCGAGGAGTGCATAAACTACATAAACGCAAACGACCATCCTCTCGCCCTCTATATCTTCACATCGGACAGAAACGAAGCAGAGAATGTGATGACACACACTCTCTTCGGAGGCGGATGCATAAACGACACACTCATACACCTCGCAACAAGCGAGATGCCCTTCGGAGGCGTGAGACAGAGCGGTATGGGAGGCTATCACGGGAAAAGCGGATTCGAATGTTTCTCGCACTATACATCCATCGTCGACAAGAAGACCTGGATAGATCTTACGATGCGCTACAGGCCCTACACGGAAAGAAACAGAAGACTTATCAATTTCTTTCTGAAGTGACTAGACACATTCTCCCGATTGGTTTATAGTTCATGGAAGATTGGGCGGTTAACTCAGCGGGAGAGTGCCACCTTGACGTGGTGGAAGTCAGAGGTTCAAACCCTCTACCGCCCATACCCGAAGGACTCACATGTTGAGTCCTCTTTTTTTGCCCCGATTCTTCTCACATCACATCAAATGAGATATAAATGTGCCATGAAAATACTCATAGCATCTGACATCCACGGCTCTGAATACAGGACAAAAGAGATATATGACATATGGAAAAGCGGCAGCTTTGAGAGGGTGTTTCTTCTCGGGGACCTTTTATATCACGGACCGAGGAATGACCTTCCCCCTCATTACAGGCCGAAGGGAGTCATTCCCCTTCTCTCCGAGATGAAGGACTCGATTATAGCTGTAAGGGGCAACTGCGACGCAGAAGTCGACCAGATGGTGCTTCCGTTTCCGATTATGGATGATTCGAAGACACTCACTGTCGACGGCAGAAAGATATTCCTGATGCACGGTCACCACAGTCTCGACTGGAGTGGCGCCGACGTCGTCATGAGCGGCCACACACACGTACCTGTACTCGAAGAGAGAAACGGAGTCGTGTTTCTGAATCCGGGGTCGACGACTATTCCGAAGAACTCAAGCGATTCCAGCTATGCCGTATGGAATGACGGAAGAATCGAGATAATATCCCTAGACGACGGACACGTAATCAAGGCATGGGAAGGATAAGGTAACGGTTACCTTTCCCTCACTCTCGTCTTCCGTGATGTCGACACTGCCGTTATGGAGTTCCATTATCTGGTAGACGATACTGAGACCCAGGCCCGAGCCGCCGGATCCCGTACGGGACTGGTCTCCTCTGCTCCACGGTTCGAAGAACTGCGGAAGAGGCTTCGGAAGAGAGCCGTCATTGGTGATTCTGATGACGATGCTGTTATCTTCCTCCGACGCGGAGAGGGAGGGAGGATTATCGCTTGTGCGGTACTGGAGAGCATTGTGGATAATTTCCTCAAGCGCACGCGTCAGGAGGCCGTCGTCGGCATAGACAATCGAACTTACCGGGAAGTCACATCTGACAGACGGATTCTCAAGTCTCAGACATGCCGTATCTATTTCGTCCTTCAGAACAAGCTCACTCTTCTCGCACTTTGCATCCGGAGAGAGAAGATACGAGTAATACGACACGCTTGCAATTCTCTCCTTGAGTGTATCGTTCTCCTTCTTGAGAGTCTTTATTATCTCATCCGAGAGCGGGAAGAGACCGTCAGATACACCCTCGAGAATCATGTTCATGCTGGTTACCGGTGTATTGAGGTCATGGGAGATGTTACGGATCCATTCCTTACGCGATGCCGAGTGACGTCTCAGGTCCTTGCCGAGGGCCTCGATCGAGGCGCCTATCTGATTGTATTCGGTTACCTTCGAATCGGGAACCGTAATGTCAAAGTGGCCTGTGGAGAGCAGCTGCAGTGCCTTCTCGATGTTCTTCACGTTTCTCTCGGTTCTCTTCGAAACAACGTATGCCAGCACGAAGCCGACAACGAGAATGAGAGGAATGGAGATGGCAAGAACCTTGTACACCTCATGGAGAATGAACTTCGTCGGAGTATAGTAGTCGACGGCATAGACGAGGACGTCCAGGTATGCCGCGAGGTTTCCGTTTATGTATATTGATATCGTACCGGCAATATCTGCCTTCTGGATTGAAGACGGGTACGAGACATATACACGTCCCGTGTCGTTCGTCCTGTGGAACGAGACGCTGTCGATTGTGGTGCTGAAAAGCGATGCCATCGTCACATCGAGTTCATACTGCGGAGACGGGAGCTCGTAGAGAGTCGTCTTCTTGAGGTTCTTGGCCGTGCCTGTTCCCGTCACATCCCCGATGTATGTGAAGCTTCCGTCGCCGGACGAGACAAGCTGCGGAATAACCGAACCGTCGCCGCTCTGCCCGAAGGTCAGCATCTGACCGCCTCCTGTGCTTCTGAGAACAAAGCCGCTTATTCTTTCAGAGACATTTGAGAAGACATAGTCATAGATACTGGAGGCATTCGAGACGTCTGCCTTGCTGAGAGTCTTCTCAACATCGGAGGCAAACTCCTCGAATACCTGATCCGACCAGGTGTACATGACTCTCTTCGAGAATACTGTTATGCAGGCAAGCTGCAGAAGCGATATTGCAATCAGGATAAGTACGATTGCAAAGAGGAGACGAACGAACTGTCTGTGCATCAGGCCTTCTTACCGGAGAACCTGTAGCCGTAGCCGCGGACTGTATCAATCCAGTTACCGGGGCGGAGCTTGGTCCTTATGTTCTTGATATGAGTATCCACAACACGTTCATAGCTCTCGAACGAGTAGTCGAAGCACTCCTCGAGAATCTGGGCGCGTGTTATGAGGTTCGGTTCGTTCGAGACAAGATAGAGCACGATTCTCCACTCTGCAGCTGTAAGATTGATGGGTATATCGTTTACCCTTATCTCATGGATATCCTCATCGATGAAGAGCGTGTTCTCCCCGTCGACGTATGCATATCTGTTTTTCGATACCCCTGCCCCCTCGTCGACTCTTCTGAAGAGAGCCTGGATACGGAGCACCAGCTCCTTGGGGCTGAACGGCTTCGTGATGTAGTCGTCGGCACCGAGTTCGAAGCCGAGAATCCTGTCGCTCTCGTCAACACGTGCGGTGAGGAAGATGACGGGAAGGCGGTTGTTCTTCTCCTTTATCTCCTTGACGAATGCAAAGCCGTCACCGTCGGGGAGCATGACATCCTGGATGAGCATGTCTGGCATCTTCTTCGAGAATGCCTCCCTGGCATCCTGAAGGTTCTTGAAGCCTTCAGTTTCATAGCCCGACAGGGACAGATACTGAACGACACCGTTTCTTATTACTTCATGGTCTTCAACTACATAGATAAGTTTCATGAGTCTATTCTCACGGTGAAAAAACCAAGTTGCAAGTTTTTGTCACTGAAATATACAAAAACTACAATTTGAGGAAGGAAAGATGAAGAGAAAGCCCTTCTGGAGTATAATCACAGACATACGGAGACTGATGATGATAGACAGAATGCTTGTCAGGGGAGCAAAGGTACATAACCTGAAGAACATCGATGTGGACATTCCCCTCGGGAAAACAGTTGCAATAGCAGGTGTATCGGGATCGGGAAAGTCGTCGCTTGCACTTGGGGTGGTCTATGCCGAGGGTTCGAGGCGTTACCTCGAGGCCCTTTCGACATATACGAGGCGCCGTATGACACAGGCGTCGAAGGCCTCAGTCGACGAAGTTCTCTACGTTCCGGCAGCCCTGGCACTTCGTCAGCGTCCCGGGATTCCCGGAATAAGAAGCACGTTCGGAACAGGAACGGAGCTTCTGAACTCCCTGCGCCTCATGTTCTCGAGACTCTCATCGCACCGCTGCAGCAGCTGCGGCTGCTATCTCGAGCCGTCACTCGCTGTCGCCCGGGAGAAGGACCTCATCTGTCCGGAGTGCGGAGCCCTCGTCACTGCCCCATCGGCAGAGGACCTCTCATTCAATTCAGGAGGAGCGTGCAGAAAGTGCGGCGGAACTGGAGTCGTACGCAGTGTGGACCTCTCGACACTCGTTCCCGACGAGTCACTCACAATCGATGAGGGAGCCGTAGCTCCCTGGAACAGCCTCATGTGGTCGCTCATGACAGACGTATGCCGTGCAATGGGCGTCAGAACCGATGTCCCCTTCAGGGACCTTACTCCAGAGGAGAAGGAAATAGTCTACCACGGTCCGGCAGTGAAGAAGCACATCTTCTACAGGTCGAAGAACGGGAGCGAAGCGGGAGAACTGGACTTCACCTACTTCAATGCCGTCTACACTGTCGAAAACGCTCTCAGTAAAGTCAAGGACGAAAAAGGCATGAAGCGTGTCGAGAAGTTCCTGAAGGAGGATGTCTGTCCCGACTGCGGAGGAACAAGACTCAACAAGGAAGCCAGAACTCCCCTCCTCAGAGGAATATCACTCGACAGGGCTACTGCGATGACGCTGAAGGAGCTTGTCGAATGGGTGAAGGGAGTACCTGAGAGCCTCTCTGAAGAAATGCGTCCTATGGCAAAAAGCATCACTGCGTCATTCCTCTCTGCGGCCGCAAGACTCATGGACCTGGGCCTGGGGTATCTCACGCTTGACCGCTCTTCCTCGACACTCTCCACGGGAGAGAGACAGCGCATGCAGCTTGCCAGAGCCGTCCGTAACCGCACAACCGGTGTTCTCTACGTCCTCGACGAACCCTCCATAGGGCTCCACCCGTCGAACATCGAGGGACTTGGCGGCGTAATCGAAGACCTCGTGGGCGACGGTAACTCCGTCATCCTCGTTGACCATGATACGGAAATACTGAAGACGGCAGACTGGATCATCGAGATGGGACCCGAAGCCGGAAAAGGCGGAGGAAGGGTCATTGCAGAGGGGAGTGTCGAAGAGATAGAGAAGAACAGCGCTTCCCAGATAGGCCCATTTCTCTCGGGAAAAGCGGAAACGAGGATGAGAGAGAGCTGCAGAAAGGAGAACCTTTTCGATAAGGGAAGAATACGTCTCACGACAGACTCCATCCACACCGTAAAGCCACTATGCGTTGATTTTCCGAAGGGAAGACTCACCGTCATAACGGGTGTTTCGGGCTCCGGAAAGACCACCATGATACTCGAAAGTCTTGTTCCGGCACTTGATGCGGCTGTAAACTCAAAACCGCTTCCATCCCACGTGAAGTATATTGAAAGAGACGGCATAAGGCACATCAAGCTCATCGATGCCTCCCCCATCGGAATCAACATACGCTCGACAGTCGCAACGTATGCGGGAGTCCACGACGAACTGAGAAAGCTCTATGCATCATCCCCCGATTCGAAGAGAACGGGGCACAGGGCCGGAGACTTCTCATACAACACCGGCTCTCTCAGATGCCCGGGATGTGACGGCACGGGCTCTGTCAGCCTCGATGTCCAGTTTCTTCCCGATGTCGACATCCCCTGCCCCGACTGTCACGGATCAAGGTATTCAAAACAGGCCTGGGCAATCAGGCTCACGAACAGGAATGGTGAAAGCATGTCACTGCCACAGCTCATGGAGGCGGATGTGAATACTGCATCCCATTTCTGCAGAGACATGAAGAATGTTCTCCCCAGGCTGAACACCCTCAGACAGCTTGGTCTGGGGTATCTGACACTCGGAGAGGAGACTCCGGGACTCAGCGGAGGAGAAGCGCAGAGACTCAAGCTTGCCTCCGAAATCACAAGGGAGCAGGATGACTCGGTCTTCGTCTTCGACGAGCCTTCGATAGGACTCCATCCCCTCGATGTACAGACTCTCCTCTCTGTTTTTCAGGCTCTTCTCGACAACGGCGCCACAGTCATCGTAATCGAGCACGACAGGGACATAATCCGGAATGCAGACTATGTTATAGACATGGGCCCCGGCGGCGGAGATGAAGGCGGAGAAATAGTCGCAAAAGGTACTCCGGAGGAAATCAGGGAAAACAGAGAGAGCATCACCGGAAGGTATCTGTGACAATGGAAGACAGGCACGAATACAGAAGACGAGAGCATGAAGAGGGTCTTAGCTGAGAAGCGCCTTAACCTTTTCCATAAGCTCTCCATTCCTTTCACCGCTGTAGAGGAATGACCTTATACCGAGGCTCTCTGCAGCTCTGATGTTCTCCGCCCTGTCGTCAACGAAGAATGATGAGGCGGCAGCTGCGCCTTCCCTATCGAGGATGTAGCGGAAGAACGAGAGACTCGGCTTTGTGATATGCATTTCATGAGAGAAATAGAGAGCATCGAAGTATGAGAACAGCTTCTCTTCAAGAGCGGCAATGACGTCAACATGGGGACGGAACGTGTTCGAACCGATTACAACACGCTTTCCCGCGTCTCTTAATTTGTCAAGAAGAGGAAGAATGGCTCTGTTGACACGGGGATGGTAGATACGAGAGAAGAGGTTGCCGTCTATTTTGACGCCGAACTCACTCTCCAGATGTCTCATGTAGGAAAGAGTATCCATCCAGCCTTCCATCAGGGGAATGTCATACTTTCCATAGTCCTTCATGAATGCATCTTCCTCTATGCCCAGATGGCGGGCTATCTCGGGGAAATTGACTCCGTCATATATGAGAACCTCTCCCATATCGAAGATGAAAAGGTCAGTTTTCATTGTCCCTCCCGTGCTTCCTCACCACAAGCCTGTACCCCACGATTCCGAATGCAGTCAGCGCCAGGATCAAGGCTGCGATGACGACTGCAAGCATATAGCTTTTGCTGCTCATCGCACTGCCGCCGATTGAGCTCAGCCATGCGGCGGGAATACGCGCAAACGTTGCAATGAGGAAAAACAGCCAGAACGGCATGTCCGTAAGACCGCAGTAGAAACAGAGGAGGTCCTTCGGTGTTCCGGGAGCAAGGAAAAGAATTAGTATTATGATGTCTCTCTTCTTCGTGGTTCTGAGGAACTTCAGCTCCTCTATCTTCTCTTTGCTGAAGAACACTTCCAGGAGGCTCCTTCCGAACTTCCTCACAAGGAGGAAGACGGCAACTGACCCGAGTCCCAGTCCTATTGTGCTGAGAACGGTAGCCTCCGTGTGGCCGAATGCGTAGCCTCCGGCAAGTTCTATCGGGCCTCCGGGTATTACTGCAACCAGGACCTGCAGGAAACATATACCCACATAAATCAGCTTTCCCCACATTCCCATACCGTCAATCCACTCTCTGAAAACCTCGGGATTCTCCGCGGTCTTCACAATGGGAACGCCGACAAGAAAGAATGCCGCCACGCAGAAAAGGACAAAGATGACAACTGCGGCAATACCTATCACCTTCTTCTGACGGGGAGTAAGCTCTCTCTCCATCAGAGTACTCTTCCCTCTCCCGTATAGAGAATCTCACCCCTGTAGGACGCAATCCTGCCGTTGAGGATTACACACTCGATTCCTTCGTTCGTGTAGTCATCATTTGCCTTCAGCTTATCGAGGTCGAAGACGACGATATCTGCACGGTAGCCCTCGTCGATGATTCCCCTGTCCCTGAGGCCGAAACGGGAAGCTGTCTCGCCTGTCATCCTCCTCACGGCCTCCTCGAGTGTGAGGAGCTTACGGTCTCTTACATATTTTGCGAGGAAATCCACCGTAGAATGATAAGACCGTGGATGGGGAAGAGGAGAGGAGTAGAGACTGTCGGTACCGAAGCACATCAGAGGATGGACCATGATTCTCTCAAGCGTCTCCTCTGTCTCGGTGGTATCTGTCATGACGGCAAGTCCCGTCTCGTCCCTGAGGATATCGAAAAGGGCATCAAGGGGATCTGAGAGTCCCATTCTTTCTGCGATAGCCTTCAGGCTCATTCCGTTGTACTCGGGAGATGAGGAGAGGAAGAGTGCGTAGATGTTCTCAGGTCCTACGAGGGGATAGATGCTGTCCCATGTCCTGTCAGTCAGGATTTCCTTCTTGATCTCCTCTCTCTCGTTCTCGAGTGACAGTGCCATTCTCTGTTCGAGTCTCGAGAATGCAAGAACACGCGGTGGAAGAAGGGAGAAGAGGGATGTCGAACCGAATGTGTACGGGTACTGGTCGAACTTCACATCAAGACCGTTCCTTCTGTATTCGTCAATGAGAGAGAGCATCTTCTCCGCTTCACCCTGGTTGGGGCCGCCGATGGCCTTGAGGTGCGAGACTTCAAGTCTGACGCCGCTATGCATGGAAACATCAAGAACTTCTCTCAGTGACTCGAGGCATCCGTTGCCTTCAGTTCTGTGGTGGACGGTGAATATCTTACCCTCCTCCTTCACGGTGCAGAGGATTCTGTAGAGTTCCTCTTCTGTCGAATACACACATGGTGAATAATAGAGACCGGAAGAGAATCCTGCGGCTCCCGCCTTGAGTTCCGAGCGGAGAATCGAGCACATCCTCTCGATTTCCTCCTCTGTCGCCTCTCTTTTGCAGTCAGCGCCCATTGCCGCAACGCGGAGGGCTGTATGAGATACGAGGAAGAGCTCGTTGACGCCGATTTTCTTCTCCAGATAGTAGCGTTTCATCGAGGAGAAGTCCGTCCAGGCCCAGTCATTCCACTCTCCAAGGACATCTTTCACCATATCCTTCAGAATGGGATCAGTGTACGGGAATACCCCTATGCCGCAGTTACCTGTAACGTCCGTCGTTATCCCCTGGCCGATTCTGGCTTCTGCCTTCGGGTCCGTCAGGACGAGGAAATCGGTGTGACAGTGGCTGTCGATGAACCCCGGAGCGATGTACTTTCCGCTGCAGTCGATGACAGTGCGTGCACGTGCAATATCCTTATCTGTGACGAGTGCAATGGAATCCGAGAATACGGCAACATTGGCCCTCTTCGGTTCACTTCCCCTGCCGTCAAGGACAAGGCCGTTCTTTAGTATTATGTCATACATTCTTTTCCATCTCCCCATATGTGCTCTTCAGCATTCTTTCAGTGTAATTGGTCATATCTGTATAGACTCCCCTGGAGGAAATGAGGGCGTAAGCGGCCTTCGCCTCGTTAAGGGACTGGTGAAGCATCGTCGGTGGAACAAAGCCGCTTCTCATGAGCTCACCCGCAAAGAGAAGGTATGTGAAGAAAACCATATGTTCCTTATAAGGTGCAATCCTCATGAGCTCACCCGAGAGAAGGAGCGCAGACGTCAGAGGATGGAGCATTGACCAGGACGAGTCGTACTGATTGACGACAGTTTCGACAGCCGAGCTTATCTCGACATTCTCCTCGCCCCTCTTCACCTTCCCTTTTCTGTAGGCTCCGTCCGTCCACACGATTCCCCTCATCAGGGATGAGTACATTCTTTTTATATCACCCTCGCCCCACTTGCTGTCACGCTCTCTCTCCTCACGCAGGACAGAGGCGAAGTTTATCACAAGAAGATGAGTGCTGAGGCTGAGATTGTAGACGAGGAATCCCGAGAGGATACGGAGAGCATCCTCCTCGCTGACATCCTCCCCTTCGAGAGCGAAGAGGAAGGAAAGTGT
Organism: Sphaerochaetaceae bacterium; assembly: GCA_963626615.1. Taxonomy (GTDB): domain Bacteria; phylum Spirochaetota; class Spirochaetia; order Sphaerochaetales; family Sphaerochaetaceae; genus Ornithospirochaeta. The sequence goes on along the minus strand of CAVFYD010000009.1, from coordinate 22,779 downwards.
CCTCGCAAAATGAAGGTTGAGCTTCGGCGAGGAAAAATAATCCTCTTTCGATATGAGTCTCCGCTCTTCCTTAAGGCCGTCGACATCGACACTGCCGGGCCTTATGTCCAGGGCCTTGAAACGCCTCAGGACCCTTCCGTCCCTGGGCTTCGGGGTGTCATCGGGGATTACCCATGACCATCCGTTTCTGACGGCACCGTCTATTCTTCCGTCGTTGCAGAGAATGCGGACACGACGCGGGGTAATACCCCACTTCTCACTTGCAGTTCTGACGTCCATGTACTTCATGACACTATTCTTCCCCTATGGGGAAAAATAAACAAGGTCTTTCACGATTATTCCTTATTTTCTTCATATCATTCCCACTGACAGCGGCGTCTCTCTGCAGGTGATTTCATTTCCGGAGGTTTCGTCCTCTCTGAAAATCAGCACAGAACTGAGGTCTGTCAAAAAGCCTTCCATTATGTTAGAGTAAAGACAATGGACAGGAAATTAACGAGTTTTGACATAGCACGCATTGCGGGAGTATCGCAGACATCGGTCTCCCTGGTGCTCAGGGGAAAGTGGAGAGGGAGAGTCGGAAAGGATACAGCGAACAAGATTCTCGCGGTATGCGACAAATACAACTACCGCGTGAACTTCGCCGCATCTGCACTCAAGACAGGAAAATCGAGAAACATCTCGCTTGTCGTCCCCGACAGCGAGAACCCCTTCTTCAGCCACATACTCCACTCTCTAAGGGTCAGATCCATCCCCAAGGGGTATGAGTGCATGCTTGTGGAAACCGCCGATTCAGATACATGGTATGATTACATCGAAGGCTCCCTCCTCGGAGGAGAGACAGCCTATGCTGTCAGCCTCTACAACGACCTCACCCTTGTCAGCCCGGCAATAGAGGAAGGCGTCATAACAGTGAATGATGTTCCGGGGAGCGGAAGCAGCATAGTAATAGATTTCAGATGGGCTATCGGAGAAGCAGTGAGGATCTTCAGCGAAAAAGGCTACAGCAACATCATCTACCTTCACCCGAAAAAGGACTCTCCGGAAAATCTGAGAGTAAATGCCTTCAGCTTTGAGTGTGCAAAGTATGGCATTACGAAGAGCGAACTTCCCGTCACCGGCCATACCGAAAACAATGTAGAGGCCCTTCTCACACAGATGAAGGACAGAATTGCCCCGCATCAGGCCATCCTCCTCGGTGACGACCTCTACGCAAAGGGAACATATTTCTTTGCTCAGAAGAACGGTCTCAAAATCGGAGAGGACATCGGCGTCATAAGCCTAAACAGCACATACATCTGCGACTGCTTCTCTCCCCGTCTCACATCATTCGGCTGCGATACCGACACCCTGGTATCTGCAATAATGGATATGATAGAGAACGGAGGGGGAGAGAGAAAGACAGTGATGCTCCAGACTCACAGCAACGGAAACACATCGTTCTGAAAACAGAAGCCGCTTAAAACAGACGAAAGCGGCTTTTTCTTTGAATGGATGGAAAATTTAATTCGCATGATATTATTCTTAAAAAGGAATAGAAAATTGAAGGAAATATCTGAAATTATCAGAAAAAGAGCTGACATACCACAATCGGAGATTTCTTTGCTGATGTTCAGTTATTGAGAAATGTAAGAATACTCTCGAGTTCCGCTTCGACATGCGTACTTCTGACGTCAACGGCTGCCTTTGTCGATGCATCACGCTCAAGTATTCTCTCCGAGGGAACGTAGACTCTTCCCCTTTCCCCACCTTCCGTTTCAACGGTAAGAGGAGTTCTGAGAAGAGTGAAGTATTCGGGGTGGAGAGCACAGACCACAGCCGACGGGTCATGAACATATGTGTCGAAGCCGCCTGTCGTGTTTTCGATATAATAGAGAAGCATGCTGCCGAGAAGCCTTCCGGCTTCTTTTCCTGTGTTTATCCATTTTTCGGCATCGCTTTTCCTCAGTCTTGACCTCATTGTCACATCAAGTCCGACCATCGTCACATCAAGTCCGCTTTCATAGACAGTTCTTGCAGCTTCCGGATCCTTATGGATGTTTGCTTCCGCAACCGGAGATACATTTCCCCTGACAGTAAGGGCCCCGCCCATGGAAACGACTCTTACTTTCGAAGAGGAAAGTGACGGCTCAAGAATAAGGGCAAAGGCAAGATTCGTCAGCGCTCCTGTCGCCACGTAGACAAGATTCCCGTCATACTTCTCAATCATCCTTATAAGCCACCCGATTCCGTTCTCCTCTTCGACACTCCTGGGTGAAAGAGGGAATGTGACATTGCCCGTTCCGTTGTTGCCGTGAATGCGGCGGCTGATCTGAGACGGAACATGCTCGCCGCTCTCAGAGAGTGAATTCTCCTTTCCCCTGTAGACCGGAACATCATCCCGCCCTGCTGCATGGAGTATGGAGAGAGAATTCCGGACACTTTCGGAGAGAGTCACATTGCCGTATGTTCCGAGTACCCCCAGAAGGTTCACATCGGGATGTACGGCAGAGAGAAAAAGAGCTATGGAGTCATCGACTCCGGTGTCGAGATCAAGGATGATGTTCGTCATTTCACTGTTTCCAACCGAGAATGTCCTCGAGCCAGGAAAAGACCAGGGGAAGCCAATTTGAGGTTCTCTCCTCGGGTGAGTTCACATCGTTCGTGCATATCGAGAGACCATGCTTTCCCTTCTGGAAGAGATGGTACTCGAAAGGAATATGCTTTTCAGTCAGAGCCTCAGAGAGGAGAAGAGTGTTCATGGGATGAACAGATTTGTCCTTCGTCGTATGCCAGATGAACGTCGGAGGAACCTTATCTGTAATCTGATTCTCGAGAGAGTAATACTGCTTCTTCTTCTCGTCCCCGCCCGTGATATTGAACGTGGAGACTTCGTGCCCATACTTTCCTGTTGTCACCACGGGATAGCAGAGAACAAGTGCGTCGGCCCTGCCTGATGCGAAGTGACACTGGGAAGAGAGCGCAAGATGGCCGCCTGCGGAAAATCCGACAAGGACAATCCTGTGAGAATGCGTGTCATATTCGGCGGCATTCTCCCTTATATGATTGATGGCCGCATTGACTTCCCTTTCCGGCTCATGAAGAGCAATGTTCTCACGTCCAACCGTATAGTCGAGCGTGAACACCTGATAGCCCGAAGAGAGGAAGCGGAGCATCACGGGCTCCGTCTCCCTCCTGGAGCGGTGTTCATAGGCCCCGCCTGCGAGTATTAGGGCACAGGGCCGGGGGAATGCTTCATCATCCTTCAGTCTTTCGTGCAGTATACCGTGAAGGACAACGCCTCCGACATTCCTCTCAATAGTTTTCACTGTAAGTCTTCCTGTATTCGAGAGTATCGCTGATGAGCATCTGGGCAAAATGCGGAGCCGAGAAGTCGACAGGAAGCCTGTTCATCTCCTCATCGATTTTCTTCAGTACCTCGGGGTCTCTGTATGCCTTTTCGATGATGTCGAGCTTCTCCTCGAGGTCATCGCTTGTCCATCCGACAGGATAGGCATTGAAGAAGAGCTGGGTCGAACGTCCCATGTACAGCACTTCGGAGACAAGGAACGGACGCTTGAGATAGAGCGACTCCATGAGAGAGTTCGCTCCGGCCTTACCCATCTGAAGGTCGCAGGCCATGATGTACTCCTGTGCGTTGTTCACGAAGCCTCTCATCTCGAGGTCGAAGTCAGGATACTTCTTTCTGAAGATGTTGAATTCGGCTTCGGTAGTCTTGCTCTTTCCCCCGATTACCACCACCTGTATATCGAGACCGCGCTTCACCATGCCGTAGAGCATCTTCGGGTTTCCGATTCCCTCTCCTCCGAGGTTCCACAGGACGGTGAACTTGTTCTTGAGCGCGAGTTTCCTTCTCGCTTCTTCCTTCGTCATCTTCTCGCTGACTTCAAACTTCCTGCTCAGCGGGAACGGACAGAGTTTCGTTCTCGACGGATCCTGTCCCATCTTTATCGTATGTTCGACACCCAGTGTCGTCGGTATGTAGCACATCGTGAGGTCATTGTCGACACCGGCCTTGACCTGATCGAAGAGGTCAGCCGCATAATCGTATACCGGGCAGTTGGCCCCGATCTTCTTTATGATTGCCGGAAGCATTGCAGCCCCCATGAAGTTCGTGCTGACAATGAAGTCGGGTCTCTCCTTGAAGAACCACTTCTTGAAGTGCCTTATTCCCTTCGGACTTGTGGAAAGAATCTTCAGCGAGTCATGTGCACTGCGGTTATTGGAAAGCGCATCGACCTTCTTCTCGAGATTCGGATGATGCAGAAGATATCTCCAGTATTCCTTGCATATCTTTCTAAAGAGCGGCATGCGGAACACGAGGAACAGATCCTCGACTACGGCCTCGTGACCCATATCACGGAAAGCATCGGCAAGAGCGACAGCAGGAATATAGTGTCCCTTGCCTGCGTCAACGTACAGAAAAGCACCTTTCATAAACTTTTTCCTTTGAGTAAGCGGATAACCCTTGTCTTCTCCTCTCTGAATCTCTTCAGGTATTCTTTCAATCCCATACCCCTGAAGAGGACCCTCCAGTAGTAAAAATAGTATTTGGTCAGAAAAAAGAGACCGCTGTAGTATACTATCTTCCTGTCCCCTATTTTCAAGCCTAAATCAATGTTTGACAAGTAGCCGTCCATCTCATCGAGGGCACGCAGAGTAAACGGCCCGTGACTGAGCCCCTGACGGTTTATCCTGTAGTGATATACAGCATCCTTCACAAGGACTACCTTCTCCGCATTCAATACAACCCGGGGCATGAGAACAACGTCCTCGAAAATCCTGTCCTCGGGAAAGGAGAGCCCCGAAAAGAGAGAGCTGTCGAAGAGACGGGAGTGCGAATAGCAGAATACGCCGGCAGGCTTCACCATGAGGCGCACGAACTCCCTGCCGCTGTAAACTGTACACTCCTCTTTTCTTTCCTTCTCCTCCGGTCTTTTTCTCCGGAAAGGTACAACCGCAGCTGCTGCAGCAGCAGCGTGTGTCCGTTCTTTCGCCTGAAAGAGCTTTTCAATGAAAGACGGAGAGAGAATATCATCAGCGTCAACAAAGAGTATCATCTCGCCCGACGCGAGGGAGAGAAGCGTGTTACGGGCGCTGCCGACACCTCTGTTCTCCCGAGAGAGGTATCTGATTCTGTCATCACGGAAAGAGAGGATTATATCCTCACATCTGTCAGTGGAGCCGTCATTGAGAACGATTATCTCGAGATTACGGTAACTCTGATTCACAACCGAAAGAAGAGTATCACGGATGTACTTCTCTGCGTTGTATACGGGAAGGAGGACACTGATCAGGGGATTATTCACTTTCCGTCCCCCTTTCTGAATGCCCTGCCGTCAAAGAGGGAAGCTACAAAGTCAAAGAAAAGTGCGAACGACGGAAGGAAGACGAGAGTCGAGAGCATGCACGCCATGAGCGTGACGCTCATCAACACTCCGAAGTAACGTATCGGGACATAGCTTCCGAAAGACAGCATGAGCATTCCGCTCACAATCGAGAGCGTCGTGAGGACAATCGGGCGTCCGGTGTTCTTCACAGCCTTCTCTATGCACCTCTCCGGGGAGAGAAGCTTCTTCTCGAAGCGGCGGTAACGCAGGGAGAAATGGAGTGCATCATCAACCCCGCATCCGACCGCGATGGACGAGAATGAAACAGTGATTATGTCGAAGGGAATCGAGAAGAGATACATGAAGATGTAGTTGATCATGATTCCGGCCGTGACAGGTACAAGCACCAGGAGGCCCCTCGAAAACGAGAGAAGGAAGAGCGATGCGACAATGAGAATTGAAGCCATGCTCAGCAGAGTCGATATCTTCTGGTCTGAAATGAGACGGCTTGAGAACTTTGCGCTTATTATCGGATAGCCCGAAATGGAGACCTTTGTTCCTTCGGGAAGAAGAGAGAGAGACGAGACCATATCAGTGTAGACTTCGCTGACACTCGTCGTCGTGATGAGATCCTCCCTGTCCCCGTCCCAGGTCTGGACTGTTATCGTGAGTGTATTGAAGTCGGAGGAGACAATCTTCGTCATCTCGGGAATTGCATCTGCGTAGTTCACGAGAACGGAGCGCAGGATACTCATGACACCTTCGTCGGACGGGATTGAATAGGAGCCGAGAATCTCTCGGGATGCGAACGCGACATACTGCGGGAAGGAGATTATCTGTAGAACATGCCTGTTCTCCCTCATGTGCTCCTCCCACGAGAAGACGGCATCGAGATTTCTCTTGTCGAGGAAGAAATTCTCCTCTCCCTCGGGGGCGGTGATGGTCACCGTGAACGGTGTCGTCCCCCCTATCTCCTTCGAGAAGAAACGGCAGTCGATGCCGAATTCGTCATCCTCTGCAAAGTACGACATGTAGTTCGAGTCGACGCTTATCCTGTCCTTCACAAGGAAGAAGACGACGGCAATCACAGAGAAGAGCACAATCATCCAGGGCCAGATACGCACTACCGTCCGGCTCCAGGAGTTGATTATCCTCTGAAGAATCCCATTTCTGAGCTTTTCACCCTTACCCTTCTTCGGACGCGGAAGGAGAATGAGGAAGGACGGGAGGCAGAACACGGCAAGGAGAGCTGAGTAGAATACCCCGAATGCAACCGAGATACCGAAGCCGTAGAGCGTGTGCGACGGAGCAAACGAGAGTGCCAGAAAGCCCAGGGCTGTCGTCAGGGCCCCCAGGGCTATCGTCATTATTATGTGTTTTGAAGAGACAATCACATCCTTACCCGAGAGGTAGTACTCGTTCAGCATGTGCATCGAGTACGTGCTTCCGAGAATGAGCACGAGGCATGGCGTCAGAATACTCAGGAGATTGAGTTCAATGCCGAGAAGAGCCATCGTCCCGAGTGTCCAGATAAGAGATATTACGGAGAGAAGAAGAGGAAGAACGACAGCACGCAGTGTCCGGAACGAGAGGAAGTAAACGACAATCATCAGTAAAAGCGCAAGAGACGCAAGGACGTACAGGTCTTTCTTCAGGGCCTTCATCACTTCGCCAGATATCACCATATTGCTCATGAGAATGACTCTCGCGCCCTTCTCCCTGAGACTGTCGAATACGGAGGAGAGACTCTCTATCTGTTCTTCCGATGCCTTGTCTGCATAGATGAACTGGAGAATGAAGGAATTACCGGAACCTCCGACAAGGTAGTACGGAACTATCGGGTCATTCCCGATACGGCTTCTGAGCTCCGCGGCTTCCTCTTCTGTCCACTTTCCGTCTTCATCGGGACTCATGGACCCGATGGCCATGTAGCCGTCTTCTCCCCTGAGGGTAAACCAGTCGAGAACGGATGAGGGACGCGCCGAGTCACGGCGGGAGTCAATGCTGTCAATGCACTCCTCGAGACAATCGAGGAAGTCCGGGTCGTATAGGTTCTCCGAATAGACGAGAACATACATCGTCGAAGTGTATGTCTCGTCCTTTCCGATTGTCTCTCCTGCAGATGCCGTAAGGGAGGTGCGGTAATTGCTGCTTATTATGTAATCCGTGCAGATTGAGGATGACGGAGTATCATCAGCTCTGGCAAGAGCGGCAGTCTGCCCTCCGACTCCCCCCTCGTAGACATCGGTTATCTCATCCCAGGGAAAGAGGGCCGTGAAGTCTCCCGAGAGCACAAGCCTGTCGAGAGAAGAGGCAAAGAAGAGGGTGAGAAGCACACAAATGAGAATGATGAGGGCGGAGGCGATCTTCTTCATTTTCCGTTTCTCCTCTCACGGTAGAACGAGTAGACAACGGCAGAACTGAGGATGAAGAGAATCTGCTCGCTTCCGCCTATGAAGTAGATGCTGCTCTCTGCCGAGGCGTGGACAAGAAAGAAAATCATGAGAACGGCCGAAGGAAGGACAGAAGAGACGCTCTCCCTCTCCCTTCGCATCGTTCCGAATGACGATATGAAAAGAAACACAGCACCGAACGTGAAGGCGGCAGCACTCACGACTCCGTACTCCACAATAAACTGGATGTATATACTGTGCATGAGGTGCTTCTCCCCGAGGTAAGAAGCAAGAGCCGCGCTCATTCCCCTCCCCTCGAGAGAGGAAGCCATGGAGGCGGAGTTACCGCCGAAGCCGAAGAGGTACTCTTCCGCTTCCATTCTCGACAGTGTTTCCGTCCAGATGGTGGTTCTCCCGGATGTGAGGGATGCGAGAGTCTCGCTTCTGGCGGATCTTGAAGAGGAAAGCAGGTAGACGACAGTCACCGCTATTGCGGCAATTGCGACAGCGGAGACGAGAATAACGGAGAGTCTGTTCTTCGAATGGAGGAGGGAGAATACGAGGAAGAAGCAGAGAGCAGTGATGAGCGCGAAGTAGGAAGTGCGGCTGTCCGTCATCTTGAGGGTGTATGCAAAGAGCAGAGACGAGAGAAGGAGGGCGATATTCGCTGTAACCGTGCTGATTATTCCCTTCTTTCTTCCCATCAGGGACAAGGCAATCAAAAGAGACGAAGCAGCGACGACGGCAAGGGAGTTCGACTGATTGCTCAGTCCGTTGTACCTTGTCTCCCCGCTCTCCATCCCCATCACGAGACTCAGGACAGAATAGAATACCGAGAATGCGATGATGAAGGCATAAACCGGCACCAGAATGCTCTGTCTCTGTCTTTTAAGAACGATTACGGCTATCGCGAGAGCCCAGCTCTCGAGAAGAGCGAATGCGGCAACCATCAGCCTTGTGCTGTCTGATTTTCCGACGACGGATGACACAAGTATGACAAGTGTCATCACCGTCAGCGACGTCGACACGGGATTGGGATAGTACTCCCTTCTGAGAAAGAACCAGAGAATGACGTAGAAGAACGAGAAGACGGCAAGAAGGGCGTCTAGAACCATCACGAGGTTATATAAATCATGAATCTTCTCGAGGTACCCGACTACAACAAATGCAAAGAGAAGACATTCGGAAGATACAGTCCATCCGGGTGAATACTTTCCTTTCATTTCTTCCTCCCCGGGAAAAGAGCCTTCTTCGAAGAGGGAAAGAGAAAAAGCCAGAGAGCCACTGTCAGGGCCCAGAAAGAGACGGCCGAAAGCACACGGCAGATGACTGACATTCCTCCTGTCACATACCAGACGGCAACGATGACAATGAGCCCAAGCGCCATCAGAAATGCCTCCTCTGCGCAGAAGTCCCATCTGTCCTCCCCGAGTGCACTCTCGAGAACAGTCCTGTTCTCTCTCCAGAGAACGACAAGGATGTAGGAGGAAATGAAGGCAACAGGTATTCCCATGAGCCCCATGAAACGGGAGAGAATGAGAGAAAGCACGAGGGCGGTAAGAATTTCCGCCACAGCCTTCTTCCAGTCGCGGCTGTAGATTCCCGCGGCGTCACGGAAGACGACGGCCGTCGTCCTGAACGACGAGAGGAAGACAAGGAAGGAGAAGATGGCATCATAGCTTGTACCGAGAAGATAATCCTCCCCGAATGAAAGCGTTATGTAAGGAGAATAGAGTACAAGCGCAAGAAGAGCGGCAAGAAGGGAGAGAATGAAGTTGAAGTAGACACTTCTCCTGTAGAGTGCAAGGTTCTCCTCCTTCGTCCCCCCGAGGTACTTCAGCGTTACAGTCGGAGTGACAGTCGACTGGTAAATCCAGAACGGAGTGAGAAAGGCCGAAGTCACCAGAAGGTAATTCGAGTACAGTCCTGCAACAGAAGAACCGAAGAGAACAGATACGAGCACTGGCTCGAGAGAGCGGTAGAAGACAAACGAGCCGCGGTGGAACGTCATTCCGAGAGCGTTGCGTCCGATTCTCTCTCCCCTTTCCCTTTCTTTTCCCTTCACCTTCAGATACGGGTAATCATGACCTGTCCTGAGATATATCAGAAGATAGGAGAGGAACGTCAGAGCCGAGATTGCCGTAATGTAGAGAAAATAGTTCTGAGTCCGGAGGATTATGAATAAAGCAAGAAGCTCCCCGGCTATCCTTCCCGTCTGAACGAAGACGGAGACAACCCAGTTACGCTGCATCGCGCTCAGAAGAAGCACTCTGTGACCGAATATGTACTGTCCCAGCTGTCCCAGGAGATATATCACAAAGAGAATGGAGACTCTCCAGCTTTTCTCTCCGCTGAGAAGCGGCATGAGGAGAGCAGTCACAAGACCGAGAGAGAGGATGATGAGGGATGAAATACGGCAGCAGCGGCCGACAGTCCTCAGAGAGGAGCGTATCTCAATCTCATCTGCGGTCTTCACTGCAGAGAGAAGATAATTCATGAGATACGTCGTAACCCCGATGTCGAATGCGGAGAGAATGAGAAACGAATTCTCGAAGAGGCTGTTGAAGCCTGCATAGACTATGTCCATCCTCCTGACAAGCACAATACGCTCGGCATACATCACTGCGGCACTAAGGAGCGCGAGGACAATGCCGACAGCGTAGTTGATCCCTGCTCTTCTCGTGTTCCTGTCACTCACCTTTTCCGGCCCTCCTGAATGATTCGTGGAGCTTATCGGCAAAGATAGGAAGCGAAAAAGAAAGACTCGTAAGAACTGCAGCCTTTCCGATCTCCCTTCTCCTGTCGATTGAAGACATGAGAGTGCCGGCAAGTGCGAGGAACTCGTTCTCTGTGTTGTACGAGAAGCCGTTGACTCCGGGAACAAGATAGTCCGAAAGAATCGAGTCGTATCTCACAAGAAGAGGGAGTGACGACGCCATGGCCTCGATATATGAAAGACACTGCGTCTCACTCAGTGACGCGCCTATGTAGATGTCACCCGCCTGATAGTATTTCCAGATTACCGACGAGTCGATGAGGCCCGTGAACACAACCTTGTCTGCAAGCCCCTCGGCCCTGACTCTCTTTTCAAGAGCTTTCCTTTCCTCGCCATCCCCGACGATGAGAAGCTTCACCCTTCCCTTCACCTTCGAAAAGAGAGAGAGAACCTCATCCACGTTCTTCTCCCGGCTCAGCCGCGATACGGAAACAAATACGGTATCTTCGTCGTCAAAGCCCAGCGAAGTTCTCAATGCCTTGCGTTCATCCCCGGTCAGACGCCGGGAAAAGAGGAAGAGATCCACCCCCACGAGGATGCGGTCAATGGGCTGCTTTATCCCGTAGGATGAAATGAGAGAATAAATCTTGTCAGTCGAACATATGACCCTGTCGGCCTTTCTTATGAGGAAGGGAACGACCTTTGAGGCCGCCCAGTTCCAGATTCTGTAATGGGAAGTGAAATGCACGGTGTACGAGACGAAGTCGGTGTGGCATGTGTGTACAAGAGGAACCGAAAGGCGTGAGGCGATATGGCGGGCAAAGCGGAAGGAGAAGAACTCGCTCTGGGAGTGCACGATATCGGGATGCCACTCTATGGCCTCTTTCACGCAGATATCCCTGAGATTCATCGACGCATGGGAGTCCTTGTAGGGCTGTCTCATCGTCTCCTTCACATACCAGGCAGAGAGAGCATCGTCATAGAAGCTTTTCTCATTGCTGCCGATTGTCAGTATTCTCACCTCGTCTCCCGTATCCTCCAGAGCCTTCTTCTCTGCAAGGACTGCGGATGTGACGCCGCACCTCAGTGGCAAATAGAATTCCGTCGTAATGAGAATCTTCACTTCTTTCTCCGCTCTCAGAGCATAAATCTTAACATAGATGAGCAAAGAACACAAAGGGCAAACAAAGATTGACGAAAGGCCATCTATGATGGTAATTTATAGAACAGTGTCGAAACGGCACATTTTTAATTCAGAGGTTCGCATTATGAGTGAAGACAAGACAGTTGTCACCGGCAGTGAAAACGGCACAAAGGAAAAGAAAGCCAAGAGCACACAGAAATTCTCCATCGGCTGGATTATAGGAGTTGCGGTTCTCGTTCTCCTGAGTCTCGTCATGATTCTGCCTACAACATGTTTAGCTGATACATCATCAAATCTTGTAAGCTTCGGTACCTACAACGGAAAGAAGATCGAACTGACAAACAACAGTTTCCTCTACTTCCAGTATGTCCAGCTCTACAACTACTACGCACAGTACTACGGCGAAAGCACGGCACAGAGCTATGACTACTACCTGTGGAACAGCGCATTCCAGCAGGCTGTCCTCAACGAAGCTTATCAGGAAATGGCCGAGAAGGCAGGCTTCAAGGCAACAAAGGCACAGATTGCAGACGCAATCGTAGAATCAGGCTACTACACCGACGAGGAAGCATACAACAGCGCAACAGATACACAGAAGGAACAGATTACAGCCTGGATGACAGAATATGTCCCGTACCAGGAAGTCTACTCCACAATCAACTCGGCACCTGTAAGCACTGCTGAAAGCGCATTCATCAGCACTCTCAACAGCGAGAAGAGAAGCGTCGAATACATCGTAGTCGACAGCACAGTCTACCCCGACGAGGATGCAGTTGCATATGCGGGAGAGAGACAGGACCTCTTCAAGGTCATCTCCTTCACAAGAGCAACCTATGCAACGGAAGACGAGGCAACAGCTGCAATGACAGCATATGCAAACGGAGAGAAGACTCTCGACGAGATGGTTGCAGAATCCACAGACAGCTACAGCGACAACGGCGGCAAGGTCGAATCCTACTTCAGATACCAGATGGACAGCGACCTCTCCTCCTACGATACAGCAAAGGCTGAAGAGCTCTACACGGCAGCAGAGAAGACAATGATCGGACCGGTAGAGACGGCTGACGGCTACACAGTATTCGTCATCGACAGTGCTTCCCAGGACCCCGATTATACGGATGAAGAGGTAATCGCTACAGTCAAGTCCTACATTGCGGCAAACGACAGTGACGTCATCAAGGCTTACCTCGACACAGTCATCGACTCAGTCTACAGCGAAGCCCAGGCAGACTTCGACGGCGCGGCAGAGAACCACGGCCTCACAGTATCCACACTCTCCGATGTTGCACTCAACACAGGTTCAAGCGACTTCATCTATTCGTTCAATTATGATTCGACAGGTTATCTCTCATCCCAGGCAGAAGCAGATTCCTCATGGGCAGAGACAGTCTTCACATCAGACTACAACACGGTTCTCGAACCGTTCTATTCGAACTCCGCATACGTAATCGCAAGACCGGTAGAGTCAACAGGAGCAAGCACGGCGTCATACATGACAAGTTACTTCACATCCTACTACTCATACTATCTTCCGACATACACAGTTTCGGATTACGCATCCGAACTCTTCCTCACAGAGAAGGCAGTGAATGATGTTTCAAACGGCTATGTCACACTTCTCATGAACAACCTTTCAGCATCGTCATCGAACTGACACAGTTAGACGCAATACCGGGTACAGTACCAGCGACTGTACCCATTTTTATTGCCCAAAAAAGCCCGTACTGCTAAACTTCAGCCATGAGCAATGTCGTCGACACATCCCCGGTAATCCTGAAACATCTGAAGAGCACGAAGCTCTGGGCAAATGAAGAGATCTTCACGGTAATAGATCACAGTAAAAAGACGGCTCTCATCTACGACTTCGAACGGCGCGGCGTCAATTCGCGCTGTATAGTAAGGGCTGTCGACTTCTCTTCTCATACCACGTCCGAGATAAGAAGCAGAACACTGAGATTCCGCATAAAGTCGACATTCGCCCGTCTTCCCGGAGAGAATGAGGGAATAACCTTCACGGGAGGCGGCTTCACGGCCTCGGTAATTGCAAGGGACAACACCTACAGGATAATCTCCGCCCTCCCCGAGTTCGTTCTTCCTTCCGGAACGAAGGGACTCAAGACATATATGGAGTTCACGCTCGACCCGGGTGAGGCATCGTTCAACCAGATATGTACGAAGAACCGCTTCACGGAGGCGATTCACTCCTCCTCTTCCCCATCCGTCAGGGGAAGGGTGACTATCGGGGAAGAGAGAAAGGAGCTCAACGAGGAGAATCTGACGGCACAGAGAGTCTGGAAGACGACGTCGTTCCCCCTCAGGCGCAGTTCGTACTCGTCGTACTGCTACGGAAGAAACAGCCACGGCCCCTTCTCCTTCACGCTCTCGTTGGAGGACAAGAAGTGCCTCCTCGAAGAGAACAGCACCCTCAGAGTCCTCGACAACGTGAAGATGGAGAAAGTGAGTGATGATGAATACACCTTCACCGACGGCGAGAATACGGCTCTCTCATTCAGGGTATTCCGTGTCATAGAGGAGAAGTCGGGACCGTTCAGAAAGAACAGAACACTCAAGTACGGCCTCTTTAAGGGGAGAATCTCATCATTCACGATTGATGAAAGCTTCGGCTGCATCGAAGTCTGACGATAGACCACACTCCTTCTTTCTGATAGACTCTTCTCCCTGGAATAATTATGAGCGAAGAAATTACAAAAAGGTCCTTCAGAGACCTCGGACTATCAGAAAAGACACTTAAGGCAATAGAAAGAAAAGGCTTCGAGGAGCCGACCGAGATACAGTCTCTCTGTATCCCCCTCCTTCTTCAGGAAGGAACGGAAGTCATAGGACAGGCAGAGACGGGAACGGGAAAGACGGCGGCATTCGCACTTCCCATCATCGAAACCGTAGATGAAAATGACAAGGCCGTGCAGGCCCTGATTCTCACGCCGACAAGAGAGCTTGCACTGCAGGTTGCGGAGGAGATAAACTCCCTCAACGGAGAGGGAAAGCTCGAGTGCACTCCAATCTACGGCGGTGCCAGCATGGAAACCCAGATAAGGAAGCTCAAGAAAGGCGTCCAGATAGTCGTCGGAACACCGGGTAGAATACTTGACCACATAAAAAGAGGAACGCTTGTCCTCTCCTCCCTTACATTCATGGTCCTCGACGAAGCCGACGAGATGCTCGACATGGGCTTCATCGAAGATATAGAGGAAGTACTCAAAGCCGTACCTCAGAGCAGACGAATGCTCATGTTCTCGGCAACTGTTCCTCCCCAGATACAGAACCTCGCATCCTCATTCATGAAGAATCCGCAGACAGTTAGGACACAGAAGAGGGAGGAGGCAACGAAGAATGCCGACCAGATCTATTATGAAGTGAGGGAAGAGGACAAGATGGAGGCTCTCACGAGGATAATCGACCGTAACAGCGATTTCTACGGCGTCATCTTCTGCCGCACGAAGAACCAGTGCGACGAAGTGGGACACACACTCCAGGCAAGAGGGTATGAGGCAGAAGCTCTTCACGGAGACCTCTCTCAGAGAGAGCGTGAGATAATCCTGAGGAAGATGAAGGAGAAGACAATCCGCATCCTCGTAGCAACCGACGTTGCCGCCCGCGGACTCGATATCCAGGACCTGAGCCACGTGATCAACTACTCGCTCCCCCACGATGCCGAAATCTACATCCACAGGGTAGGAAGAACGGGAAGAGCGGGAAAGGAAGGGACGGCTATCACCTTCATAACTCCGAGAGAGGCCAGACGCTTCTCCTCAATCCGCAAGGCAAGCAAGGCCGAGATAAGAAAGGAGGAGATACCCTCCCCCCAGGAAGTCGTCGAGAGAAAGAAGGAGATAATAACGGAAGAGCTTGAAGAAGCCCTGAAGGAGACAGCCGGCGGCGACTACAGGGAAGTTGCCGAGAAGCTCCTCACCGGCCGTGACAGCACAGTCGTGCTCTCCTCCCTGCTCCATCACTTCTACCACAACTCCCTTGATGTCAGCCAGTACAAGGATATACAGGAGAGGAAGAAACCGAAGGAAAGCGCAAAGAAGACGAAGGAGAGAAAGGACAGGGAACGCCCCTACGACAGGATAAAGACCCCGAGCATGGACGAAGGCGGCGTCACACGTCTCTTCATCGCACGGGGAAAGAACGACGGCCTCACGAAGAAGGATCTCGTGGACATAATCTACGAGCAGACAGGCGTCAGGGACAGGGAC
This sequence comes from Sphaerochaetaceae bacterium, assembly GCA_963626615.1. GTDB lineage: Bacteria > Spirochaetota > Spirochaetia > Sphaerochaetales > Sphaerochaetaceae > Ornithospirochaeta. The sequence continues at coordinate 6,976 of CAVFYD010000009.1, read as the reverse complement.
CTGAGAGACATATCTGTCATGGAAGAATATTCATTCGTCAATGCCCCCTACGACACTGCAGAGCACATTCTCGAAGTATTCAGGGACAAGAAGTACGACGGCCGCACAATCATAACGAAGGCAAAGGCCCCGCGAAGCGAAAGAAAGGAAAAAGAGAATTCCGACAAACACACTTCCTCCACAAGAAAGAAGAACGAATACAGCACTTCCGACCTGAAGAAGGAAAGGAAACGGGGAAAGAAATCATCCAATGCCGACACTTCCCTCTCAAGGGAAGCGTACGGCAGGGACGAAAGAAAAGGCAGAGCGTTCAACAGAGATGAGGAAGCATACCTCGAGTGGGAGCGTGAAATGGAAGAAGAGAGAGGCCACAGAAGAGGATCCTCGCGTAATTCCAGATGCTCCGTAAGGGAAAAGAAGACGACAAGGCGCGGCAAGAGAAAATAACAGAGAGCAGACAGGAGGAAGAAAACCGAAAATGAAGAAAAGAGCAGCAGTCATCGTCATCCTGGCACTCACACTCTTCACGCTGAGTGCCAATGATTTCAAATCCGGCATTACATTCAAGGCAACGGACAGGACCTGGGCGGCATTCACGAAATACTGTTCCACGACAACGGGAAAGGCCGACGCAAAGGCTCAGGAGATACTCCGTGGCGGCAAGGAGAGTGCATTCGGAACATATACGAAAATACTCACCTTCTATACAGACGGAAGCCTCATCGTATCGAATACGACGTATACGGAAATCTACAGAGTCGAATACTGCGTCTCCGAAGGCCGCGTCCTGATTCCGCGTTCGGCTTCGAACACAGTCTTCGGCACTGACTACCCGATTACAGCCGGAGAGAACATCGACTACATCCACTTCGGCTACATCGCAGACGACGGCATGAGCATGAGCACAAACCCGAACATCATCGAGAACGGTAACTACTTCATGCTCTACAGATGAGCGTCAGTGCCATCATCGGTGCCAGCGTGGCACCGATACCTCTTCAGTCACCTGCCATCAAGATGTTTTCTTCAACTTGAGGTGAAATTTCTGCACCTCAGGTGCTGCTTTCAGATACCATCAAGGTCAATATCGACAACCTTAAAGAACCATCAGACTCATCTGCCAGGTATTTCGCTGTTACTCAGGAAGTTCTGTAACCTTCCAATATCCCGATTTTCTGGAACCGATACGCACAACAAGTCCAACTTTTACTGAATGATTCAAATGCCGTTGAACAGCAGGCGTGGACTTTCAAGCTTCCGAGCCAGTTCCGGCAATGTCATTGCACTACTTTCTTTCCTTAAGGAGAACGAACTTCTCCACAGGATAGACAATGAGGTTCTGCATAAAGCCGCAGCATGATGCAGCAATCGTGTTGGCGAATGCCGATACTGCCGGCCAGTTCTCCGTAACCGCGTTAGATATCATCCCCTGAAGCCAGGTGGAGATGAGGATCAGAGTCGTCATCATCACGACGAATGTCACGAAGCACCATGTGGGGGAATCCGAATGGAAGACAGTCTTGCGGTTGAGGAAATAGCCGTAGATATTGGCAATCAGGTTCGAGAGGAAGAAGGTCATTACATAGCCCCAGTTGCTGTTACCCGCCCCCATTGTCTTCTCGCTGAAGATTACACCCAGAAAGGACGGAAGAGAGCTCTTCCAGGCGGAAAAGAGGTACGGAAACACATTCACCAGCACGAACTGGAGAACTGTGACACTGAGTCCCGAAAGAAGATACTTTATTACCTGGATAATCTCTTTACGCCTCGTCATAGTGCCACATCATACATATGAGCCCGGTTTCTCTCAACCCTCAGATATGGGTATAGTCGTCGTACTTCTCCTCGAAGTAGCGTCTCATGAAGCCGCTCTTCTTCTTGAGCATCTTCGAGCCGCGGGTGATGCGGCAGAGACTCATCGAACGGTCGGCTGCGATATCTCTCTGGCTCTTTCCCTTCCAGAGGTCATCCATGAGGAGGTATCTCTGGATTATGTCCTGTATTTCATTGTTGGTAAGCATATCATCAAGGAAGCTGTCGAGCTCCTCGGGATTCCTGATTGAAAGGAGAATGGCATAGAGCTCGTCTCTGCCTCTCTTCTCCTCCTCTCTGTCGATGACAATCTTCTTGTTTCTACCCATAGAAACTATTAAACAACACCTCTCACTCCGCGTCAACCGCAATCAGAAGAGCGGGGAGAATATGCGGACGAATTTCCTGAATGCACGGCGGTAGAGAGGAAGTCTTCCCTCATCTCCGATATGAATCTCTTCCGAGAGAAGAAGAGTACGGGAGAAGTTATCCTTGAGACTCTCGACAATCGAGGAGCGGAAGAAGAGAACGCTGAGCTCGAAGTGAAGGTAGAATGACCTGTAGTCGAGATTCGTGGTCCCCACGACGGCAATCTCGTCGTCGGCAATGAAGTTCTTCGAGTGGATGAATCCCGGAGTGAATTCATATATCTTCACACCGTTCTCCAGGAGTGTCTCATAGTTCGAACGCGTGACTTCGAAGACGCTCTTCTTATCAGGATAATGGGGAGTAATGATCCTGACGTCCACACCGCTGCGGGCCGCAATGATGAGCGCAGATTCCATGGACTCGTCGAGAATGAGGTACGGGGTTGTTATCCAGACATAGTTCTTCGCGTTGTTGATGATCTGAAGGTATGTGTCCTCGGCAATGGTCTCGCTGTCGAGAGGACTGTCATCGAACATCTGCACGTATCCGTCATCCTTACCCTTCACAGTCGGAACGAAGGCTTCAAGGGTATCGACTTCGCCGGTGAGACAGTCCCAGTTACGCAGGAACATGAGTGTGGCGTTCCACACTCCGTCTCCGTCGAGACGGATTGCATCATCCTTCCAGTAGCCGAACTTGATGAGGTCGTTGGAATATTCGTCTGCAAAGTTGACGCCGCCTGTGTAGCATACATTACCGTCTATGTTGAAGATCTTGCGGTGATCGCGGAAGTTGAGACGGGGATTGAAGTGAAGCTTTATCCTGTTGAAGGCCATTGCCTTGATTCCCATGCGTCTCAGGGTGAAATCATAGCCGCGGGGAAGAACGTTGATCGAGCCAACATCGTCGAACACCACACGGACGTCAACTCCCTCACCGGCCTTTCTTTTCAATATCTCGAGTATTCTTTTCCACCACTTTCCCTGATCGATTATGAAGTATTCGATGAATATGAACTTCTCGGCTTTCTCAACTTCTTTGAGAACATCCTTGAAGAAATCCTCCCCGGAAGGAAAGTAGGTGACTGAAGTGTTGCGGTAGGCGGAGAATCCCGTGATGTTCCTGACATACTCACTCTGCCGGCGGAAGACGGGAGAGAGAGCGTACAGCTCCTCATCCCCGTTTGTGAGGGAGAATGCCGTGTCGTCAGGGATGCGCTTTCTGAAATCCGCAATCTTCTTCTCCGAGAGCGATCCTATCTTCTTGTTTGCAAAGAGAAGATAGAGGACGGCACCGAAGAACGGGAATATGATGATGACGAACATCCATATGAGGCGGTATGCATTGTTCTCCTTCCGGGTGATGATGATTGCTGCCATCACCATCGAAAGAATCATGAAGAAGACGTAGTTCTGATGGCCCATCGCCGACCAGAGCACGAAGTACAGGATAAGACCCAGCTGACAGCCGAAGAACAGAATCATCCAGAACATCCTGGACTGTAGAATCTTATAGAGTTTTCTCAGCATCATCCCTCCTCATCGAAAACTCGCATCCGCAGTAAGACTGGCGGTAGAGCCCCATTTCCTTTGCCAGTCTGCACGAAAGAGCAAAGCCGTCCTTCTTCTTGAAGTCAATCTTCTCGAAGCCGTCAAGGTCCTCACCTTCCCTGAAGATTGCCGCGCTGTTCTTGAACCGTGATACCGTAAGCGTCGTGCAGAAGTGTCCGATCCCCTCCTCCTTCGCTTTCTTTGAGGCAAGGAGAAGATTGAAGCGGAAACACTTCGAGCATCGCTTACCGTGCTCGGGTTCATTCTCGAGACCCTTCACACACTCTCTCCATGACTCGTGGTCATAATCCCCTTTTATGACTCTCAATCCGTAATGTTCAGCCACGATGAGAAGACTCGCGTACCTCTTCTCGAACTCCTCATACGGGAAGATATTCGAATTCGAGAAGAATAGCACAGGTTCCCACCCCTCTTCGATGAGACGGAGGACGGAGGAAGTTGCACAGGGACCGCAGCATACATGGACCAATATCTTTTTTTTCATTGTTCTTCAAACCGATTCCCCTTATTATTGAACATTAGTAAGAAAAACTCTACAGAGGTTCAGATAACAATGACAAATGCAAAGAAAAGAAAAATCTTCTCCGCTTCTGCGGTACTCTGTCTTGCGGCAGGATTCATATGTCTCATCCAGACGGGAGACATGACAAAGTGGGCGGGAATCAGCTTCTTCGCCCTGACATTTGTTCTCATGATGATAAACAGCATAGGAACAATCTACTACACGAAGGGAACGAAATGTCTTCAGGGAGACAATCCCGATATAAAGAAGGCAATGCCCTACTTCGAGAAAGCCGTAAACCGGACACTCGACCCGCAGGCTGCAATAATAGCGGCAACGCTCCTCGTGCAGTACGGCGACATGGAAAAGGGACGGAAGATACTCGAGGAATACGAAGCGAATACCGACAAGAAACTCTCGGGAACCGCGAAGATATCACTCAGCATGTACTGGTGGATAAAGAGAGACCTTAAGAAGGCAACGGAAATAGCCGAGGATGTCTACAATAACTCGACATACCGCGACAGGAACCTCTACATCAACCTCCTGACATTCTATCTGGAAGAAGGAAAGTACAAAGAGTTCAAGAAGCTTCTGAAGGATGCAAAGGAAAAGAAAGTCAACGTCCCTGCAACAATAGATCTTGAAGCCTCCTACTACATGACACAGTCAGACTGGGCCAAGTGCGGAATGTACACACGACTTCTCTTTGCAGACGGAAAGCCCAGGTTCATGGATCCGTATCTTCATGAGGCAATGGTCCAGCTCCACTACGGAGAATGGGAGAATGCGGTAAAGGCCCTGAAGGAACTCAAGGAGAACGTGACGTTCACCAACGCCTCGGTCTACACGGAATCCCAGATAGATACCTTCATCGCCTATGCGGAGGACAAGGACACACGCTGGGGTCTTTTAGAGGCGATAGATACAGACCCGACAGTCCTCATCAGACGCGAGATGCCCGAAGTGGAAAGCGGCCTCCAGATGCCGTCATCCTTCCCTTCAATGCCTGACTTCACGGCGCTCCCCACAAAGGACGACGTCGCAGAGAAGGACGAGGGCGATATCGACACAGACCTCACAGACGATGACGAAGAGTGGCTGAGGAAGCACGAAAACGACTGACAGCAGCAAACATAACAAACGATAAATAGGCACCCTCCGCAGTGCTATCGGAGGGTGCAGGGAATAGTTAAAAATCTATGTCAGCTATCCGGGGGATAGGTAACAACAAATTCTCTCTTCATCTGAGGATGAACTCCAGATAAAGAATAAGTATCAGTTGGCGCTATAGATATTATTATTTACGATTGTAGTTCCTCTTGAGCCTACAAATCCATCAATCACATCACATGCTGGTCCTGCATTGTTGATATATTTGCCTCCACAGATATATCCGCAATAATTATCAGAAGAGCACCCGATATTAGCAGACGGACAGTTTGTTCCAACGTTCACAGTACAGTCAGTTACTTTATTTCCTGTTACTGACACATCAGATCCATTACATGCATATACCTTTCCGGCAATACCACCGGCACTTTCATTACCTTCGCTGTTTTCAACAGTAGCTGCAACAGTCGAATCAGTTACAGAACAATCTGTTACTTTACCCAACTGGATATAGCCTACGATACCGCCGACCTGTTCAACTGCTGTAGCTGTAACATTTTCTACTTTGCAGTCAGCAATATTTCTTTGGGCATACCACATTCCGGTCACTACTCCCACATATTTCATGCCTTCAAGCTTGGAATCCTTCACTGTTATGTTACTTACCTGCATGGAAGAAGTGGCATAACCGACAACGATTGCAACATTCTTATTGTCTTTTGCAGAAACATCAGCATTGGTAATTGTCAGGTTTTTAATTTCGCCCTCACTCTTGACGCCGAAGAGACCAACGCTGCCTGATGATGCATTCGCAATCTTTAAATTTGAAATTATGTGATTATTAAAGTCGAAGATAAGGCCGTAACCTTGTGCATTAATAGGAGCCCATTCCTTGTTATTCAAATCCAGATCAGCGTCAATAGAGACAGTAATTGTTGCCGTACCCCAGTTATTTGGATCAAGTTTCATCAGTTTAAGATAATTGAAAATGAGATCAAAAGAAGCAAACAAATCTGCATTATAAACTTTCAGTATGATACCACTGTTTTTTGTTAATGATTCTTGCTTTATTTCTTCATATGAAGCTTTACCCGTATCAATAAACTGAGTATTAAACCATTGCTTATAGGTTTCGCCCTTTGCCCTTAGATCCGCATTAGCAATAGCATTATATGTTCCATAGTCTAGACTTTCAAAGAAGCTGTCATCAATACCTGAATTGTTTGTAATCTTATTACCACTCCATACTGACTTATCAACATCTGCTCCACTTGCCTTTGCCGAGATTATGTTAACATAGTAGGTACCCGAAACATCAAAAGCCAATACATCAGAAGGGATAAGAGAAACTCCGTCTTCTACAACGACTTTGACATTCTTTATTTCGGTAGAATTCAGGTTATTCGGGTTAACAACAACAAGTTTTTTCTTGCCGTCAAATGTTCCACCACTGATGGCAACGTTAATATCATCCTTATAAGGAGCAACAGCAATGGCAGCCCCCTTTGTTGTAGGTCCACTGGTTGCAGATGTACAGGAATACTCACTTGCATTTGATTTGAACGTACCTCCGCTGATGTTTGCATTACCCCATCTGATTTCTACAGCT
>CAVFYD010000008.1:0-52591 GCA_963626615.1 Sphaerochaetaceae bacterium | reverse complement strand
ATGCCCAGAACGAGACTCGAACTCACACACCGTTGCCGGAACTAGGACCTGAACCTAGCGCGTCTACCAATTCCGCCATCTGGGCAATCCACTAGATATTATTCAATATTACCCTGATGGTCAAGGTCGTTGCGTTACTCTCTCAAAGCGGTTAAAATCCAACCTATGGTTAATATACTGTTTCTCGGCGAGATAGTCGGAAGGTGCGGTATCGGGGCACTGAAGAACGGTCTTGGAGCGATTAAAACTAAATATGATATCGATTACACCATCATAAACGGTGAGGGTATGACCAACGGCTACGGCATCGGAAAGGCACACTCTGTGCAGCTGGGTAAACTCGGCGTCGATCTCGTCACGGGCGGAGAGAAGCTTTTCTACAAGCCCGACATGGTCGAATTCATGCAGCACTGCTCGTTCATTCTCAGGCCTCTCAACTACCCTCCCCTCTGTCCGGGAAAGAGCGTGAAGAACATTGCTGTCAGAGACACTCAGATTCTTGTCATCAACCTTCTCGGGAACTCTTCGATGAAGATAGCTGTCCAGAACGCATTCGTCGCCATCGACAGCTTTCTCAAGAAGGTCGAGAACGACCCCATCATTCTTCTTGTCTATCATGCATCAACTACTGCCGAAAAGGCCACGATGCTGCATTACCTTGACGGCAGGGTGCAGGCTGTGATAGGCACACACACGAAGGTTCTGACGGCAGACGATACCGTAACAGATAAAGGCACGGCCTTCATTTCCGACATCGGACGTGTGGGCTCCTTCATGAGTGTAGGAGGCTTCGACAGCGAAACCGAAATAAGGAAATACCGCCGTCAGATTCCCATCCGCAGCCGTGAAGCCTGGCTTGACCCGAGACTTCAGGGCGTTGTGGTAACAATCGACGAAGAAACGCACAGGGCCGTCAGGATTCAGATAATCGACGAACAGGTCTCTGTTGAGAAACCGCAGGAGAAGGAATGATGACACAGCTTGTGAGTGTAGTATCTGTAAAGAACGGGAATGTGAGAGTCGGATGCTCGTCATCAGCATGCTCGGGCTGTCACAGCGAGACCTTCTGCCGCAAGAAGGACAGCACATACGAAGTCAACAACACAAAGGGATTTGACGTGAAGGAAGGAGACCTCGTCGAAGTCGAGATTCCCGAAGGGAAGGCTGTCTTCTCGGTTCTGATGAGTCTTCTCTTTCCCCTTCTCATGTTCATTCCAGGCTATTTCGTCGGAAAAAGCATAACGGAAAATGAAGTCATCATGGCTCTCTTCGGCTTTCTCTTCATCGGTCTCGGATTTCTCATCTCATGGCTCTTCTTCAGAAGAAGGAAGAAGGAATACTCACCGTACATCATAAGAAAGCTATGAAGAAACTTCCCGTCCTGCTGCTGACTCTTGTTCTCATCGTCTCCTGCTCCGCCCGTGATACGGACAGCAGTAATGGTGACACAGTCAAGGGAATCTACCCCGACCTTATAATGACGAACACTTCCTGCAGTGTTGGTCAGAGCGACTCGAGTCCGATAGTCCTCTCTGCCGGAAAAATGACTCTCTACAGTGAAGACAACTATGCTCTCCTCGAGGATTTCTCGTTCACATCCTACACAGAAGACGGAAGAACGGAAACCGAGGGAAGAGCGGAAAAAGGCAAAATCGAACTCGACGGCAGTTCGATTACGCTCTCTGGCGGCGTATCATTCTCGCGTCCCGGGGACAACATGACAATAACGGCAGAAAGCCTCGTCTATGATAAAGAGAGAGATGAAATCACAACAGAGGGAAAAGTTGTGGTAGTATCTGATGAGGGGACCGTTGAAGGATATGACTTCAGGGGGGATCTGAGGGAAGGAGTCTACTCCTTCTCCAGCATAACAGAAGGAGATTTCACACTTGAATAAGCACATTACAGCTCTGATTATTCTTCTTTTCCTTCTTGTTCTTCCTCTTGCGGCAGAAAGCATCACCTTCTCCGGAGGAGAGAGCTCGCTATCTCTCAGGGAAGGACAGAAGAGCGTCACGCTCTCCGGCGGAGCCTCAGTTAAAACGGGTTCCATAACAATCGAAAGCGACAGGATGACGCTATCGGGAGACGAGTGGCGCTATGTCGAATGCACAGGCTCGGTTGTCATATGCGACAGCGACAGAGGGCTCGAGATAAGAACAAACGGCCTCTGGTACGACAGGACCGAGGAACTCATACTCATATCTTCATGGTTCGAAATCGACGACACAAGCCAGGACCTCTACGCAACGGCAGGGAGCCTCAGGTACTCGATGAAGGACGAGAAACTCGAGCTCAGCATGTCCGTTACCCTCATGAGAATAAGCGAGGGCGAAGTGATGACATGCTCCAGCGAGTCGCTTACCTACGACAGAACGAACGAGTTCGTATCCCTCAGGGGTAAGAGCAAGGTGGTCTGGAAGGGGGACAACTACGAGGCGGATATAATCTCGGTTGATCTCAGGGATGACGAAATCACCCTTTCGGGAAGAATAAGAGGTACCATCAATGGCTGACACTCTGACAGTTGAACACCTTTCGAAGTACTACGGCAGAAAGCACGTCGTCAAGGATGTCTCCTTCTCGATGGAGAGCGGTGACATCACGGGACTTTTAGGCCCCAACGGAGCGGGAAAGACCACATCCTTCTACATGATTGTAGGCTTCATAAAATCCAACGGCGGCACAATCAGCATCAACGGCGAGGACATAACGGGCCTGGCCATGCACGAGAGAAGCCGGATGGGACTTGCATATCTTCCGCAGGAGCCGAGCATCTTCCGTAAGCTCACGGTCGAGAAGAACATACGCCTTGTGCTCGAGGCACAGAAATACCTCACGAAAAAGGAAAGAAGGGACAAGGAAGAGGAACTTCTCACGGCATTCGGCATCGACAGGGTCCGCAAACAGTACGGCTACACCCTCTCCGGAGGAGAGAGGCGGCGTACCGAAATCGCACGCGCCCTCGCGACAAGCCCGAAGTTCCTGCTCCTCGACGAGCCCTTTGCGGGAATAGACCCGAAGGCCGTCTACGAAATCAAACAGATAATAAAGCACCTCAGCGACAACGGTATCGGGATACTTCTTACCGACCACAACGTAAGGGATACGCTCGAGATAACGACGAAGGCACACATAATCTCCGACGGGGAGATTCTTGTCAGCGGGACAAGACGGGAGGTTCTCGAGAACGACAGGGCGAGAGAAATATACTTCGGACACGACTACGAGGAGTACTGATGGCAGGCGTTGAGATATCGGCAGGACTGAAAACCGAACAGAGACTCGACACATCAATGATTCAGATGATCGACATGATCACCATGCCGTCGGCAGAACTCAACGAGAAGATAAAGGAGGAGGCAGCCTCCAACCCCGCCATCGACATCAGGGAGAGAACACCGTCCTTTGAGGCAATGGCAGAAAGGGGAAGCTACAGTCATACCTTTTCCGATGAGGCGAACCCGAACGCATATTCAGACGATGACGATAAGAGTGACTGGTTCGAGAAGACCGTAAGCGAAAAGGAGGATCTTCAGGAGCACCTCATGAAGGAACTGGGGTGTCTGGAGCTGACAGCCGAGGTAAGGGAGACAGCGGAGAACATCATCTCCGCCCTCGACCCCAGCGGTTTCACCGGCCCGGAGCCGGAGACTCTCGTTCCCGGAAAACTCAGGGAATATGTCCCGGAGGCCCTCAAGGCCGTACAGTCACTCGACCCCACGGGAGTCGGCGCAAAAGACTGGAAGGAAGCCCTGATGTTCCAGATAAGGGAAATCGAGAAGGACAGGGACGAGAGACAGCGCTACCGTGACATCATCTACAGGGGACTCGAGTACATAAAGAACGGAGAGGAGGACAGGCTTGCGAAAGCCCTGAAGATAGGACGCGAGGACCTCGATGCCATGCTCGACGTACTGAAATCCCTTACCCCTTTTCCCGGCCTCAAGTACACATCCTCCTACACACCCTACGCCTTTCCGGAGCTCTCGATAACCGTTGTTGACAATGTCGTTGTACTGAGACTTCTCTCGGGCGGTCTTGCCGATATCGAAATAAACGAAGACTACATCGAGCTCGGAGAGAAACTGAAAAGCGGAAAGGGAGCGAAGGAAAAGGAAGCCGAAAAATATATCAGACGAAACGTATCGTCGGCTGAAAACCTGAAAAAGCTTCTCTCGTTCAGAAAGCAGACTCTCGAGAAGATCGGACGCCTTCTGGTAGAGAAAGAGAGGGACTTCTTCCTTTACGGCCCCATGCACCTGAGTGCCCTCACGATGACGAAGGCCGCAGAGGAGCTGGGAATAAGCGTGAGCACGGTATCGAAGATGGCACAGGAGAAGTACGTGATTACGGACTGGGGAACACTGCCTCTCAGATTCTTCTTCTCGACGGAAGTCAAAAGCGACAGCGATGGCGAGGTTTCCAAGACTGCCGTCATCTACAGGATAAAGGAAATAATCGAGAATAACACTTCGGGAAAGAAACTCTCGGATCAGAAGATAGCCGACATGCTCGCGCTCGAAGGGCTTCAGGTCGCACGGCGCACGGTCAACAAATACCGCAGTCAGATCGGAAAGGAATAATTCCTGAATTTTTCATTTGTGTATTTCCGAAATCAATGTAAAATTCAATTAAGGGGGGAAACGGAATCCTTCCCTCCGGTTTCCATCAGTGGAAAGAGCTGCAGACCAAGCCGGACGGCTTGAAAGGAGAAAAAGAAATGAATATCACATTCAGAGGAATCGGTTACACCCCGAACGAAGAAGACAGGGCATTTCTTGACAAGAAGCTCCAGAAGATAGGTTTTGCAGAAGACTATCTTCAGGATCTGGACATCGCTGTGAAAAAGGAAGCAAAGGGCATCGGCTTCCACCTGGATGCCAAGCTTCACTTTGTATGGAGAAAGGAGAAGCTGGTATCTATAGACTGCTATGAATTATATGAGGGGATTGAAAAGCTCGCGGACAAGATCCAGAGCGTTGCAAAGAAGGAGAAGGAAATAACCAAGGATCCCCAGTGAAATCAGTTCAGAAGGAACGCAGAGGCCCCGCAGGCCTCTGTTTTTTTTCGTCTCCCTGTCTTAAACTGCAGACGTGCTTAAGAAAACGAAAAGGCAGAGCGAGATTCTCGACTTCATCTCATCATCCGTCATCTCAACAGGTTCGGTCCCGACATTCAGGGAAATCGGGGACCGCTTCTCCATGACGCCGGCAGCCGCCTACTATGCAGTGAAGGCCCTTGAAAAGAAGGGATACCTCACCGTGAAGAAGGACAGGATGAGGAACATCGTCCTCAACAGAGACGAAATGGAGGGGCGAGAGAACATTCCCGTTCCGTTCTACGGAAAGGAACCGTCGAAGGACGAAATCGAAAACCCTGAATCTGCGGACACGATTCTCCTTCCCCGTTCTCAGGCGAAGCCCGGTGTCTTTGCATTCCGCGTCACACAGCAGAGCATGACGATGAGCGGTATAATGGCAGGAGACACGGCAGTAATCGACCGGAGCAGAAAGCCCTCGGACAACGACATCGTACTCGTTGACAGGGAGGATGGACGCTCGTCTGAGCTGAGGCGTATGCACATTTCCAATTCGATAGCGGAATTCTGGGCGGAAAGCGACTCTGCCGGAATTATCAGGAGCAAAAACTATCCCATTTATGGTATTCTTATCGAGATAAGGCGGAGTTACTGAGAGATGGCTGAAATCTACATACTGCTCGGACCGGAAGAAGGGTCGAAGAACAACTACATAGCAAACGTCAGGAAAAGGGTACTCTCATCACATCCGGATGCGGAGTGCTACTCCTTCTTCGTCGGAGATGATGACGCCTCATCCTACGCCGCAGCCGTAAGCCAGTCCTCCCTCTTCTCATCCTGGAGATTCATTGTTCTCAGGGGATGGGAGAACGTGAAGAAAACGGACATGGTCTACACTCAGACGATAGAGGCGGCAAAGAGCAGCCAGGAAGATCTGACCCTGATCATAACTTCCACCGACTCATCGTCTTCCTCGTGGGACAGGAGCCTCACATCCGCCGCAGGAAAGGAAGGCACCATAACCTTCTGGGAGCTTACCGAGCAGCAGAAGAAGGACTGGATATTCCAGGCCGTCTCGAAAGAACGCTTTACGATCACGCGTGACGCAGTTGACGAAATCCTGAGCACAGTCGAGAACAACACGGAGGAGATGAAGAATCTTGTTCTCTCCATCACGAACTTTCTCCGTCTCAAGGGGGAGAAGAACGTAATCGAAAGGGATGACATCGAAGCGTACTCGACAGCTTCCAAAGGCGAGAACGGCTACTCGCTGTTCCGCGCCCTTGCAGAGAGTGACCTCGACAGGGCACTGAGAGCCGTGGACACGATAATCCTCAACGACCAGAGAGATGTGCTGGGAGCAGTCACGGTATGTGCAAACCAGTTCAGGAGAGTCGAGGAAGCACTGAGAATGAAGAAGAGAGGAATACCGGAAGCGACAATCTTCAAGGAGCTCAATGCCTTCTCGACGTACTCGACATTCAAGACGAAGAGCGGCGTCAACTTCAAGGAAGCCGATATCTTCCGTAAGGCAATGCGTAACTACACTCTCGACGATGTGATGAGAATAATCCTCTTTCTAGGAGAGTCCGACACGGCCATCAAGAGTGCATCGACTGACAATCTTCTCATCACAGTCGAGATGATTGTATATACCGTGATAGTCGGAAAGGGAAAGAAGACTCCCCTCTCGCTTTCCATCGACAGTCTCGTCTCTCCCGACCCATTCCGTTAGAAGTTGAGTTTTCTCAGTACCCTTTCCGCAACGGAGACGGGAATACCCGCACCCTCAGCAAGTTCCCCGCTCGTAAGAGAGAGTATATCCTCGACGGTGCCGTACTTCTCCATGATGCGGCGGCTTCTCGCCTTACCCACTCCTTCAATCGACTCAAGAAGCTTGAAGGAAGCATCCGTCGATCTCATCCTCTGGTTGAACGATGTCGCAAAGCGGTGGCACTCGTCCCTTACCGCTATGAGGACCCTCAGTCCCTCATCCGTGTGGTCGAGGACAAGTTCCCTTCCATCAGGGAAAACGATTGTCTCTATCCTCTTTGCAAGTCCCACGACGGGTATGGAGAGCCCCAGTTCGTCAAGTGCCGAAAGCGCTGCGTGAACCTGGCCCAGTCCTCCGTCTATCATGATGAGACCAGGCAGTTCGTTCTTCTCGTCCCTCTGTCTTCTGTAACGGCGGAGGACAGCCTCATGGATTGACTTGAAGTCGTCGATTTCACCCTCTTCGAGGCTCTTCATCGAGAAATGTCTGTATTCCCTGTTCGACGGATTACCGTCACGGAATACTATCAGTGAAGATACCGTGTATTTACCCGACAGCTGTGCTATATCATAGCCCTCTATGAGGCGCGGCAGCTTATCGAGGCCGCAGATTTCCATGAGTCTGGAGAGAGCAGGAGTGTTGTCGACGCTCCTGAGTCTCTTCTCGACGTCACGCGATGCGTTCTCCGAAGCAAGCCGGAGAATTCTGAAATGCTTTCCGTCCTTCGGAACATTGACAGATATATTGCCCTTGAGTTCTTCCCTGAAATATTTCTGGAGAAGAGCGGCATCTATGTCGTGCGAGACATAGAGCTCCTTCGGAAGAGAATCTCCGTCAGAGTAGTACTGGATAAGGAACGAGAGAAGTGTCTCCGTCTCGTCTCCCAGGCATTCGCTTCTGTAGAGCGCCTTTCCGATAAGTCTTCCGTCACGGAACTGCATGATGGACACAGTGCAGAGATATGCCCTCATCTCGATTGCGGCATAGTCGCGCTTGTCCACGGCCTGGGTTCTGTTGAGGTCCTCCATCGCCTGATTCTTCTGCATGACAAGGAGTGCCTGCCTGAGGTCACGCTTGGCTGCGGCAGTCTCAAAGTCGAGCTTCTTCGCAGCCTCCGTCATCTCCTTCTCGACTCTTCTGATGAGTGAAGAATCATCACCGTCGAGAAAGGATTTCACTTCCTTTATGTAGACGCCGTATTCAGAAGGCGTAATTGCCCCTATGCATGGCCCGGAACACTTATGGAGATGGTAATAGAGACAGGGAGTATCCTTCTTCTTCAGCGGTCCCTGGCAGAGCCGCAGCGGATACATCTCCTTCACGGTATCGAGATACATATCGAGCCTCTTGCCGTCAGGATAGGGGCCGTAGTAATGTGAGCCGTCCTGGATTATGCGTCTTGTCTTGAAAAGACGCGGGTACTCCTCCTTCGTGATTCTTATCACGGGATAACTCTTGCCGTCCTTCAGGAGAATATTGTAGTGGGGATTATATTTTTTGATGAGATTGTTCTCGAGAACAAGGGCTTCGTATTCATTTCCCGTTATGACGTAATCTATCCTGCAGATCTTCTCGACGAGCGCCTGCGTCTTCGCATTGCGGTTAGGAAGAAAGTACTGGTTAACCCTCTTCTTCAGGCTCTTCGCCTTCCCCACATATATGACGGTGCCCTCCTCGTTCTTCATGAGGTAGCAGCCGGGATTCTCCGGTAATGCCTTCGCCTGTTCTCTTGCACTTTCCATTGCTGTAGGATAGCCCTTCCTTCCATTTTTGAAAACAGAAGGTTACACTTGTCTCATGAACAGCAGCTTTACCGGGATATATGACCGTCTTCCAGAAGATATAAGGGAAAAAATCGACCGCCTCTTCGAAAAAATCCACTTCTCCGAAATGGAGAAGACTGAAATCGTGAAACAGGAGGCGGATCTCGTGCAATGGGACGAGAAAAGCTTCGTGACGGAAGGCAGAATACTTGAATATTCGGAATGCAGAGACGGGAGAGGAGGAGAAAGATATCTCCACGCATTAAGAACCTACATGAATGACTTCAGGGCAAATGAGACCGACTACTCGTCGTTCTTTCCGCCGCGCATCATCAGACCCAAGACAAAGGAAGTGGTGCTGGACCAGAAAATCGTACTCTCACGCTGTCCCTGTCCCGTTGACGGCGAGAAGACAAGATGCTGCCGTCTCAGAACCCTCGACGCCATCATGCAGTGCGGCTTCGGCTGTGCGTACTGCTCCGTCCAGGCCTTCTACAACGAGAACCAGATAAAGATAGTCTCCGACCTGGAAAAAAAGCTCGACGATATGGAAATCGAGGAGGGGGTGTGGCACATAGGAACAGGACAGGCGTCTGACTCGCTTCTCTACGGAGACGACTACTCGACGCTCTCGGCGCTCGCACATTTCTGCGAAAAGCATCCCGATATCATAATGGAACTCAAGAGCAAGGCCTCCCGCACGGATGTCTTCACACGCCATTGGCCGAAGAACATGGTATTCACCTGGTCTCTCAATGCCCCCACGATAATCGAAAAGGAGGAGCATTGTACAGCACCCCTCGAGAAGAGGATAGAGTGCGCCCGCCTTGCCCGTGATAACGGGAACAAGGTCGGCTTCCATATTCACCCCATGTTCTACTTCAGGGGATGGAGAGAGGAGTACCGAAAAGTCGCCGAGGCCATAACTTACTCGTTCTCCCCCGACGACATTGTCATGATAAGCATGGGGACCCTCACCTTCACCAAGGCTGTCATACAGCACCTGAGGGAGGAAGGGAGAAAGAGCAGGGTTCTCGAGATGGAACTCGTGAAGACTGCGGGGAAGTATTCCTACCCTCTTGATAAGAAGAGAGAGATGTTTTCCGCACTGTATTCGTATTTTCCCGAGGAATACAGGAAGAACGTATTCTTCTACCTCTGCATGGAGGACCCGTCACTCTGGCCGGATGTACTCGGACGAGAATACTCCTGCGACAGGGAATTCGAGAGTGACATGAAAAACAGCTACTGCAGGAAACTCGGAATCGGAAGAAGCTGACAGCATGCCTGATTACCAGGCCCGGCGTCAAGATTACCACTGCTTCAAAAACTTCAGAATTCTTTTGAAGTAGCTTTGAAGTTGACTTCAAAAAGTTCTTGAAGTAAACTTCAGAAAACTTCTGAAGTAGTTTTTGAAGTACTTCAGAAAACGGGAGCAGCAGAATCATGTACCTTGAAGATATTGAAAAAGCAGACAAGTATAAGTCTTTCAAGATGGAAGTGAAAGCCCGTCTGAACCGTGATGACATTGTAGGATGGCTCAAGACAATCCCCGGTTTTGCAAACACGAAGGGTGGCACCATGTATATCGGTGTCGAAGACAAGACAAACAAGCTTATCGGTTTTGACAGAAGGGAAGCAGACAGCGAACGGATCTTCTTCACGAATCAGATCAATGAGCACATCTATCCCTATCCCCCGATTGATATCAGCTTCATACCCTACGAAAACAACGGGAAGGAACTCTGCATCATTAAGGTTGAAGTCCACGAATCTCCTGTGAAACCTGTCCTCCTCAAATACAGGGGATTATATGGGATCTTCATGCGGCGGGAAGGATATACAAATGAGGCAGACTACGAGGAGATGACAAACATGTTCGTCTCAAACAGGGATACCCAGTATGATTCCACTGACACCGGTACGGAATACAGCCGTTCTTCCTTTTCGACGCTTCTGAATTACTACAGTGAGCATAATGACGGAAAAGAACTTACCGACAGGGATCTGAAGGCCGTACACTTCTTCAATAACAGGAATATGCTGAAGGCCGGAGCCCTCCTTTTCATGGATACATATAACGGAGAACGGACCGCAGTGCAGTGCTCAATCTTTTCCGGATTGACAAAAGGAAGCGACAGAATTGCAACTGCAAAGAAATTCCAGGGGAATATCATCGATACAGTTGAATTTGCAATAACGTTCATAGACCAGAGAATGACCCATACGATAATCAAGAAGGACAGAGGAAGAGAAAATCTTGATGCCTATCCTCATCGCGCCGTATTCGAGGGAATTGTCAACGCAGTCGCACACCGTAACTACTTTCTTCTGGGAACACAGATACAGATAGACATGTTCAGGGACAGGCTTGAAATCTCCAGCCCCGGAAGCTTCTTTCAGGGAGAGCCGATTGAAAAGACATATAATCTCTCACAGTACCTTTCGACAAGAAGGAACCCGCTGATTACCGACATCCTCGTAATGTGCAACATGATGGAGGCAAGAGGAACAGGCTTTGACAAGATAATAGAAGCTTATGCTGATGTCGATATCCGGCATAAGCCGTTCATCTATTCTTCATCATCCCATTTCTCGCTTGTTCTCCCCGATCTTACCTACGACGACGGCGTCGATACCGGTATCATGCCGATTATTGACTTCATTTCCCTTGAAAAAGTCTCCGATTATGACAGAAAGATACTTTCTTACTGTCATTACGGTGTATCGCAACCTCATGAAATAGCATCTTATATCGGAATAAGTGACTCAACCTATTTCAGAAAGAAGATACTCGGAGGCCTCGTCGAGAAAGGCTACCTGCTGGAGGAAAAGGACAAGAACAGGAGAAAGTTCAGGACAAATCCCGACATCATTCTGTAGATTCTAGAGAAGCCCCATTCTCGAAAGAGCAACAGCAAGCGATGCAGATACCGCCGTCTCCGTACGGAGTATGCGGGAGCCGAGGAGTGTGGGGGTAAAGCCTTTAGCAAGGAAATAATTCCTTTCCCTTTCCGACCATCCTCTTTCCGGTCCTATGGCAAGTGTTACACTCTTATGAAAGAGATTCATCCTGGAGAGGTTCTCCGCCCCGATTACGTTATCGAGAAGAAGGAGTTCGTCGCTCTCCGCCTTTTCGACAGCCTCTTCGACGCCCGATACGATAACACACTCGCTGACGCCGGTCTTTCCCGCCTGCATTGCGCCGTCGAGAAGAATCCTTCTGTATTCACCGGAAGTGTAGAGAGACGATGAGGAATAGCTCTTCTCTCCGAGGTCGGTTATCGGGAGGATGATACGCCCGGCTCCCAGGGATACAGCCTCTCTGAGGATGCGCCTCATGCATATGGGGCGTGTCTGTCCGACAATGAGCGTCACGGGATAGAGCGCCGACGTGTCCTTTTCGGGTGTAAACGTGAAGGCAACGCCTTCATCCGTGATGGATGTGATAAAGGCACTGCCCTCCGCTGCGTTGACAACACCGCATCTGAAGGAGTCTCCCTCCTTCAGATGAAGTACCTTCCTTATATGCTGTGCCCTTTCATCGGACGGAGAGAAAATTCTCTCCCCCTCCTCCATCAGAATTATGTTCACTTCGACCTTCCGTAAAGTTTCGAGTAGTACTTTATGCCTTCAAAGCACGAAGACGTGAGGTCTTCCTTCTTCATCTTCCATGACCAGTTGCTGCTCCCGCATGTTGAGGGAACATTCATCCTTGCTTCCTCTCCCAGGCCCAGGATGTCCTGGAGCGGGAAGATGACGTACATGCTTGGCCCCATCATGAGGGCTCTCATCATCTTCCAGAGAACACCGTCATCCCCGCACTCGAAGTAGCGGCGGACAATGTCCTTCGTCCTCTCGTCGAGTGAACGGTACCAGCCGACAGTCGTGTTGTTGTCGTGGGTTCCGGTATATGCAACGGAAAGATAGTCACAGTTATGAAGAAGATATGCATTCGTCGTATCGAAGTTGCCATTATCGTCGAAGCCGAATGCGAACTGCATTATCTTCATTCCGGGAAGATGGTTCCTGTCCCTTAGCTTCTCGACGCCTTCGGTGATTACTCCGAGGTCCTCTGCGATGATGGGAAGATCCGGCCCCAGTTCCTTCTTCACTGCATCGAAGAACTTCTGTCCCGGCCCCTTCACCCACTTTCCGTTCTCTGCTGTGGTGTCGCCGTACGGGATTCTCCAGTAAGCCTCAAGGCCCCTGAAGTGATCGATTCTGACAACATCACTGAGTCTGAGACAGCTCTTTATTCTCTCTATCCACCACTTATAGCCGTCTTCGGCCATTCTGTCCCAGTTGTAGAGAGGATTGCCCCAGAGCTGACCGGTGGTGCTGAATGCATCAGGGGGAACTCCTGCGCTTGCTTCCTGGACGCAGTTCCCGTCGAACTGGAGAAGAGCTGTGTTCGTCCATGCGTCGACGCTGTCGGCTGCAACGAAGATAGGGATGTCGCCTATGATCTTCACACCCTTTTCGTTGGCATAGGCCTTCATCTTCGCCCACTGCTTATAGAAGAAGTACTGGAGAACACAGTAGATTTCAACTGTCTCCTTCTCTTCCCTACAGGCCTTCTTCACGGCCTTTTCGTCTCTCTTTCTGAGTTCCTCAGGCCAGACGGAGAACCATCTCGAGTCACCGAAACGTGTGCAGAGAGATTGGAAGAGAGCATAGTCCTCAAGCCACCAGCCGTTCTCGTCCCTGAAGCATTTGTAATCGTTCTTTGCCTTCTTGTCTGCAGAGGAAAGAAAGCGTGACGCAGCCTTGAACAGAAGCGGCATCTTTATTTCCCTTGCCTTGCCGTAATCAACTCTCTCGCTCTCGGGAGCCTTCACAAGTACATCCTCGATGTCGAGATAGCCGTCGATGTAGAGGGAACGCGGGGAAATGAAGAGTTCGTTACCCGCAAATGCAGAGCGCGAGGCATAGGGGCTGTCACCGTAGCCCGTGGGTCCGGGAGGCAGCATCTGCCAGAGAGTGATGCCGCTGGATGAGATGGTATCGATGAATCTGTAGGCTTCATCGCCGAGGTCCCCCACTCCGTACTGGGATGGAAGACTTGTTATGTGAAGCAGAACACCTGTCTTTCTTTCCTGATTTTTCATAGCGTCATTATATATGGAGCATAAAGCTTTGTTAACCGGTTCATAGACAGAAACAACCTTGGAAATTTTACAAATTTCAGAAAACTCCGTTTTGACGCCGTCCTTTTTTTAGTTTATAATAAATATATGTCACAAACAGAATTATCGAAAAATTTCAAAATAGGAGAAGATGTTTTCTACCCCTCGGTGGGTCTTTGCTCAATAATAAAGAAGGAAGACAGGAACGGCAGAACATACCTCAAACTGTCATCCCTCAGTCAGGATTCGATAATTCTCCTTCCCGAAGATAACGCCCCGGCTCTGGGGCTGAGACACCTTACCGGAAAGGACGAACTAGTCTCTGCACTGAAGACGCTCTCTGATGACGCAAGTGACGAAGACAGAGAATGGAAGCACAGGGTCGAGAAGAATACCGCACGTCTCAAGGAAGGCACAGCATCATCCATCTGCAAGGTCGTATCGACACTGTACAGGAGATCGAAGATCAAGGAACTCCCCACTGTAGAGAAGAAGCTCTACGACAGTGCCCTCGTCATGCTTGTAGACGAAGCCTCTTCCGTGCTAAAAAAGAGCGAGGAGGAGGTAAGAAAACTGGTGTTCTCTTACCTTGAAGGTCTTGCAGGCATTTGATCTGATAATCACCGCTGCGGGAAGCAGCACAAGATTCAATAACGGCACTGGCAGCACAGAAAAGAAGGAATGCTCCCTCATAGATGGAAGAAGTGTCCTCATGCGTTCACTCCTTCCCTTTCTCGACATTCCGCTTCTCAGAAATATAGTAATAACATACCCCGATGGAAAGATGGGCGAAATAAGCGAAGCCCTGTCCTCCATTGCCCTTCCCGACGACACTCTCCTGCACTTCGTAAAGGGCGGAAAGAGCCGCACCCAGAGTGTCAGGAACGCAGTACTCTATCTCTCCACGCTTGAGAGCGATGACTCCATGCTCGTTGCAGTACATGACGGCGCACGTCCCTTCGTGACTGATACTCTTATAAGAAGACTGCTCTCCGATGCGGAAAGAGAAGGAGCATCCGCTCCCTCCCTCTGTCTCACAGACGCCGTTAAGAGGACAGACGGTATGTTCGTCACATCCTCAGAAGACAGAAACACTCTCAGGAGAGTGCAGACACCGCAGGTCTTCACAAAAAGCAGGCTTGTACAGGTTTACTCACTTATGGACGGTGATGCATCCTTCCAGGACGACGTGGAACCTTATATAGGGGCAGGAAACAGGGTCTTCCTGACAGAAGGAGATGAAAAAAACATCAAGATTACGTACCGCTCGGACCTGGAGAAGAAGGAAATGCGAATAGGATACGGTAATGATGTCCACCGTCTGGTGGAAGGAAGAAAACTTTATATCGGGGGAGTCTGTCTCCCTCACACGAAGGGAGAGGAAGCCCACAGCGACGGGGACGTCCTCATCCACGCCGTAATCGATGCCATACTCGGTTCCTGTGCTCTCGGAGATATCGGGCACTTCTTCCCGCCCGAGGACAGGAAGTGGAAGGATGCGGACAGCCGCACTCTTCTGAAAATGATACTCGACAAAGTCAGAGCGGAAATCATCAATCTCGATTCGACTGTAACGCTCGAAGGCTTCAGACTTGCCCCCTACATTCTTTCAATAAGGGAGAGTCTTTCGTCCCTTCTCGGCATCGAGGTGGGGAGAGTGAGCGTGAAGGCAAAGACAAACGAGGGCCTTGATGCTCTCGGGGAAGGAAAGGCAGTCAGGGCCGAAGTCGTTCTTCTTGTCAGGACTTGAGGAAATCCTTCCTCTCGGGTGTGAAGATATCGAGGAGAGTTCCCTCTTCAAGGCATACTGCTCCGTGAAGAACTCCGCTCTGTTTGTATGTCGAGTCGCCCGGTCCGAGCACCATCTTCTTTCCGCCGATCTCGAACTCGAAGCGTCCGCTTATGATGTACGAACACTGCTCGTGGATATGGGTATGCGGTTTTCCGACAGAGCCTTTCATGAAGTGAAGTTCACACACCATCAGGTTCTCGCTGTGTGCGAGCACCTTTCTTGTGACACCGTCCCCCGCAGGAACTGATGAAATATCGTTTCCAATGAAGAAATTCTGAATTTCCATTTTCCCTTCCTCACAAAAATACCGGAGAACTCAGTCTCCGGCATATCTTCATTTCTTTGCAATAAGCATTGTCTTCGGGTCAAGAGAGACAGGTGCCGGCTTCGGGAGATTCTCTCCGTGAGCTCTGACGACTGTAAGGTTGACCTTCTCATGGCTGTCATCAATCTTGAGGGCAACGAGGACATCGATGAGAGGATAGTACTTCACGAGTGTGTTCGGTACGCCGTACTCGTCGAATGTGACATCAGGTCTTACAGGAGATACTGCAAACCATACCTCAGTGTTCATTTCCTTTGCGAATGCCTTGATCTTCGCGATGTCTTCCTCGCTCGCGATTGTGAGCTTGAAGCCGTCGAAGAGTACTGCATCAGCCTTGAATGCACCGTGGCTGATGAGAGACGAAAGGCTCTCGAGGACTCTCTCGATAGGAACCTGTTCCTGAGAGAAGTTCATGACGACCCTGTTGGAGAGAATCTGATTATAGACATCCTGTGCATCGTCGAGGGAATTCGATTCGACGATTTCCCTGTAAACTTCCTTATACCAGTTGATAACGTGCTCGACATTGCCGGAGAAGGAGACGTGGATTACGTTCTCTCCCTTGAAGAGCTTGTCTGTTGCGATGTGGACAAGGCATGCTGTCTTGCCGACACCCTTCTTCGATACAATCACACCGAGGTTGCCCTTGCCGAGTCCTCCGTTGATTGAAGCCTCAAAAGCCCTGATGGGGCTGACACTATTAAGCTGTTTTAAATCCATTTCAAAATCCTTAAGCTGAGTATAACACACAGCCGTGCGGCCATGTGCTATTTTTCATCATTTCTTGTTCTTCTCTTTCTCTGCGTACTTCTTCTTGAGCTCTTCGGAGACAGACTGCGGAACCTTGCCGTACTTTGCAACTTCCATGGTGAACTCCGCCTTTCCCTGAGTGAGAGAACGCAGGACTGTAGAATAACCGAACATCTCTGCAAGAGGTACCTCTGCGATGACCGTGCACTGGTTGTTGTCTTCCGTCGAGGAGATGATCATACCTCTTCTCTGGTTGATTGAACCGAAGATATTGCCCTGGAATTCGCTTGGACCTTCAACCTCAACCTTCATGATAGGCTCGAGGATGACAGGCTTTGCCTTCTCGTAAGCTTCCTTGAATGCCGCGATTGAAGCAATCTGGAATGCCATATCTGAAGAGTCAACCGGGTGCCATGCACCGTCGTTGACGACAACCTTGACGCCGAGAACAGGGAAGCCGAGGAGTGCACCCTTCTTGACTGCACTCTGGAAGCCCTTGTCGCATGACGGGATGTATTCTGTCGGGATTGCACCACCCTTGACTTCGTCAACGAAGAGATAATCGGGAGCCGGCTCGTCGGGATCAGTCTGGACTGTCGGTTCGATGTAACCTGCAACACGTGCATACTGACCAGAACCGCCTGTCTGCTTCTTGTGTGTATAGTTGAAGTCAGCTCTCTGGCTGATGGCTTCTCTGTATGCAACTTCAGGCTGACCGACGGTGACCTCTGCCTTGTACTCTCTCTTCATTCTCTCGATATAGACATCAAGATGGAGTTCGCCCATACCCTTGATGATTGTCTGGTTGGACTCGGGGTCGACATATGTCTGGAATGTCGGGTCTTCCTTGGTGAATCTGTTGAGAGCCTTTGCCATGTTGTCGGCAGCCTTCTTGTCAACAGGAGTGATTGCCAGCGAGATAACGGGGTTCGGAACAAACATACTTGTCATGGAGTAGTTGAGTGAAGGATCGCAGAATGTATCGCCGCTAGCACAGTCGATGCCGAAGAGTGCAGCGATTTCACCGCATCCGCATTCCGTGATGTCTTCCATGGTGGAAGCATGCATCTTGACAAGTCTTCCGACAAGGAACTTCTTTCTGCTTCTCGTGTTGACGAGAGTATCGCCCTTCTTGATGTGTCCCTGATAGACACGGATGTACGTCAGCTGACCGTACTGGCCGTCCTCAAGCTTGAACGCGAGAATGACAGGCTTCTTGTCCTCATTGCTTTCGAGGACGACTTCCTGCTCGTTGTTATCGAGGTCAAGTGCCCTGTTCTCGACATCAGTCGGGTTCGGGAGATAGTCGATGACACCATCGAGCAGAGGCTGGATACCCTTGTTCTTGTGTGCGGAACCCATGAATACCGGGCAGAGCTCAAGATTGATTGTGGCTCTTCTGATGCATTCCTTCAGAAGTTCGATGGAAACGTTCTCCTCGAGCATTGCCTCCATGAGTGCATCATTACCTGTGCACATGCTGACGGCGTCAAGGAGTTCCTCTCTCTTCTCTTCAGCTTCCTCTCTCAGTTCCTCAGGAATTTCCTCGACTCTGAGACCGTCACCTGACGGACCTGCGTCGAAGTAGTTTGCCTTCATGTTGACGAGGTCTACGACACCGACATGCTTATCCTCGAGTCCGATAGGGATTTCCATCAGGACTGCGTTGAGGCCGAGCTTCTCGATGAGCTGATCCTTGACCTTGTACGGGTTAGCACCTGTTCTGTCGCACTTGTTGACGAATGCGATGCGCGGAACATGATATCTCTTCATCTGGCGGTCAACAGTGATTGACTGTGACTGGACACCGCCGACGGAACAGAGAACGAGGATTGCACCATCAAGGACTCTCAGTGATCTCTCGACTTCGATTGTGAAGTCAACGTGGCCCGGAGTATCGATGATGTTGATTTCGTGTCCCTTCCAGTTTACGTTAGTTGCAGCTGATGCAATTGTGATTCCCCTCTCTCTTTCAAGCTCCATGGAGTCCATTGTTGCACCAACACCATCCTTTCCACGTACCTCGTGGATAGCATGAATCTTGTTGCAATAGTAGAGAATACGCTCTGACAGGGTTGTCTTACCCGAGTCAATGTGGGCGCTAATACCGATGTTTCTCATACCAAGAAGATCGTGATTCATTTGTTTCTTACCTCTGACAATCTTGAGAGTGGGAAAACCACTGCTCGTAATATCTTATTAAAATTCCAACTCTGAAATAATATGGACTTTGCACTTTTTGTTCAAGTATCTTGTTGGTTAAAAATAAGTTATGCCAATACGCATTAGATACTACCTTAACTATTGCCCTTTCTTCTCTCTTTTGTGCATAACGAAGAGAAAAAGAGAACGCTTTCGTACAAACGCAGGAAAAATTATGTTATCCGGGGTTTCCGTAAAAGTGAAAAGGAAAACATACGCTTTAAAAACACTCCGATGAATGATAAAATCGGGGTATGGCTACAGTATTCGAAATGATCAGGGATGGTGCCATCCCTTCTGTAAAACTCTATGAAGACGACATCTGCTTCGTCATTCTCGACCTTTCCCCCGTCAACAAGGGTCATGCCCTTGTCATATCGAAGGAGGCAAAGCCCACCTTCGACAGCGTTCCGGCAGAGACGCTGTATCATATGATGGACACAGCGAAGAAGGTCGACAGGAAGATGAGGGACGTCCTTCATGCCGACGGCACGAACATCCTCATCAACAACGGCCCCGCATCGGGACAGGAGGTTCCTCACCTCCATATCCACGTCATTCCGCGTTTTGAAGGTGACGGTAAGACATTCTCGTTCCCCAGCAAGGAGAAATATGAAGAGGGCGAAATGGCCCAGTACGGAGAAAAACTTAAGATATGAGAAAAGTCCTGTTTCCCCTTCTCTTCAGTCTTCTTCTCTTTACCTCCTGTGCCTCCTACACTATAGCTGAGGCGAGGGAGACGATTGTCTACCCCGAAAGCGGGACAACAGAGACAAGAATCAGAGTCATCAACGAGCAGAAGGAGGCTGAAAAAGCCGAAAGGCAGAGAATTGAAGACGAGAAAGAGGCAGAGAGGCTGAGAAAGGCAGAAGCAGAAAGAGTCAACACCTACCCCGAAGACCTCACCTCAATGACATTCCCGTTCTACTACAATCCGGTAAAGAACAGCAGAGCAACCCTGACCGATACCGATACAGAATTCTCGGCAGTCATCATTCCTCTCGGAGAAGAGGACCTGACGGATGAGGAACTTGCATCAGTTGTATCGTTCCTCTCCTCCTACAGCTTCACGCTCACGGCACTGACGGGAAAGCTCTCCTCCCAGACGGCAGTTGCCACGGCACTCGGAAAGGATGCGGTGACACTTGAGGGCGGTACAGTCATATTCGACGGCGTCGTACTTGAAAAGATGAACGAAGATTACATGGTTCTGAAAGTCTCGCCGGAAAGAAGTATTACCGTCTACAGTGAAGACTTCCATCCTGTGGTTCCGCACTCCGATACAGTTGAAGACGTTCTCACTCTTGTTGATACCCTTGAAAGACAGAATGCCGAAGAGCTCATAGAAAAGGTGTCCTCCCCCATAACGGATGCGAAGATACTTTTCCTCACGTCAATCGCCCCATCCTCTCTCGACTGGACGGCCTGGACAGATTACAGCTACAGGGAGGAGCGGAGCTTCCTCATTTCCGACATGCTGTCATCCCTGAGATGGAACGATGCATATGCGGTATCACGCTACAGCGAAGAGACAGAGCCGGGAGTTACACGGTTCTACGGCACATACGCCGAAAGACTCGACTTCATCTACTCCAAGGGAATGATTACCCTCTCCTCTCTCACCGTTCCTGTCGAGAACCTCTCCTCTTCCGCCACAGTTGCCTCCTTCCTTATTCCATAGTTATCTTAAAGATGGAGGCAGATTATGATTCATCACATAACAAAGGAAGATTTCGAGAAGGAAGTGGTCAATTCCCCCGTCCCTGTCGTCATTGACTTCTTTGCCACATGGTGCGGTCCATGTATGGCTCAGGGCAGAATACTCGAGAAGCTGGACAGCGAATGGAACGGCGCGATCAAGATATGCAAGTGCGACGTCGACGGAGATCCCGATTTTGCCGAAATGTTCGCAGTCGAGACAATCCCGACCCTTGTCTTCTACAAGGACGGTAAGAACATGGGGCAGTACAGCGGCGTCCTGGAGAAGGAAGGCATCAGACGGATGCTTGAAATCTGATATGATGCGGACAAAGCAGAAAGCGGGGGCTTTCCTTCAACCCCGATGAAAGCACAATCAAACATATTATCTTATATTGTCCACTTTTATCTGCTAAATTGTTACGACGACCGATTTTCACGGCTTATAGCAGCTTTCATTTTTAAAAACTGCTGAATCGGCACAAAAAACGGATCTGACAGCAACTTTTACTTTCTGAAGTTCTGCAGTGACACATTCACAGCGGACAGCACATAATTGCTGCACGATAAGCGCAGGCTCCTGGAAAAGGTTTCGAAAAAGACATCTCTAGGGAGTACTCTGCTTACACCATATGGTCTGAAGAGAAACGAAGGCAATGTAACCACTCCGGATGACCTCTTCAAATGAAAGAGAAGTACACAGGGACTGATTTGAAAAAAAACCGGCTAAAACTTCAGATTAGTCGGAATAACTGCTCTTTTAAAGAGTGAGAGCGTGACTTCCGCCACGCCCTCTTCTTTTTCTGTATGACTCAGTTCTTCTTGCTGAGATATTCGTCAATAGCCTTTGCAGCAGTCTTACCTGCACCCATTGCAGAAATGACAGTGGCAGCACCTGTGACAGCGTCGCCACCAGCGTAGACTGCATCTCTTGATGTGAGACCATCTTCGTTTACGATGATACCGCCGTGAGCGTTGACCTCGAGTCCCTTTGTCGTGTTCTTGATAAGCGGGTTCGGGCTTGTTCCGATTGCGATGACAACTGTATCGACATCAAGTTCGAATTCGCTTCCCGGAACAGGAATTGGTCTTCTTCTTCCCTTCTGGTCAGGTTCGCCGAGTTCCATTCTGATGCACTTCAGGCCTGTTACGAAGCCGTTCTTCGGGTCACGAGGATTCTCGGGATTATTGTAGCCGAGAACTTCGACAGGATTGTTGAGAAGCTTGAAATCGATTCCCTCTTCCATTGCATGCTCGACCTCTTCCTTTCTTGCAGGAAGTTCTTCCAGAGATCTTCTGTATACGATATATACGTGCTCAGCACCGAGTCTGAGTGCCGTACGTGCAGCATCCATTGCGACGTTACCGCCACCGACGACTGCGACCTTGCCGCCCTTCATGATAGGAGTTACAGGATCATCCTTATAAGCCTTCATGAGGTTGGAACGTGTGAGGAATTCGTTTGCGGAATATACACCCTTGAGTGCTTCGCCCGGAATACCCATGAAGTTCGGAAGACCTGCGCCCGATCCTACGAATACAGCTTCATAGCCCATCTCGAAGAGTTCATCGATGGTAAGAGTCTTTCCGATGACGACGTTCGTGTCGATATCGACACCGAGAGCCTTGAGGCCGTCAACTTCCTTTGCAACGATTGACTTCGGAAGTCTGAACTCCGGAATACCGTATACGAGAACGCCGCCGGCTGTGTGGAGAGCCTCGAATACTGCTACCTTGTAGCCCTTCTTTGCAAGGTCACCTGCACATGTGAGGCCCGAAGGACCGGAACCTACGACAGCAACCTTGTGGCCGTTGGACTTGGGAGCAACAGGAGCAGCTGTCACGTTTGCGTTATGATAGTCGGCAACGAATCTCTCGAGTCTTCCGATTCCTACAGGTTCGAACTTGACACCGAGAGTACACTTGCTCTCGCACTGGCTTTCCTGCGGACATACACGGCCGCATACAGCGGGGAGAGACGAGGACTTCGTGATTACCTGATATGCATCCTCGAACTCCTGGTTCTTGATATGAGCGATGAACTCGGGAATGCTGATGTTGACAGGGCAGCCCTGTACACAGGGTCTTGTCTTGCAGTTGAGGCATCTCTTTGCCTCGTCGACAGCTGTCTCGAGAGTATAGCCGAGAGCAACTTCGCTGAAATTATGAGCTCTAACTTCCGGTGCCTGAGTCGGCATCTCGTGTTTCTTTGGATTAATAGGCATTCCGTTCCTCCTCACGCTTTCTTGAAAAGATTACATGTTTCTTCGTGTGCATGGCGCTCGAAGTCGAAATACATTCTACCTCTGCTCATTGCCTCGTCGAAGTCGACTTCATAACCGTTGAAGTCAGGACCGTCGACACATGCGAACTTCGTGACCTTCTTGCCGTCCTGGGTAAGAGTGAGTCTGCAGCCGCCGCACATGCCTGTGCCGTCAATCATTATCGGGTTCATGGATACAGTTACTGGAACACCGTAAGGCTTACATGTGAGAACGACGAACTTCATCATGATGACCGGTCCGATGGCGATGACCATGTCGAACTTCTCGCCTTCATCAAGCATTTCCTTGAGAGGAACAGTGACATTACCGTGTCTGCCGTAAGATCCGTCATCGCTCATGACGACAAGCTTGTCGGAAGCAGCCCTGAATTCATCCTCACAGATGAGAAGATCCCTGTTTCTGAAGCCGATGATTGATGTGACATCAGCACCGAGCTTGTGGAACTCTTCAGCGATAGGCATTGCGATAGCGCATCCTACACCGCCACCGATGATACATACCTTCTTGATTCCCTCTGTATGAGTTGCAACGCCCAGCGGTCCCACGAAGTCCTGGAGGTATTCACCCTCCTCCTTGTGATTTAGCTTCTCGGTTGTAGCACCTACAATCTGGAAGATAATCTTGACTGTTCCCTCGTCGGGATTGCTTCCGGCGATGGTCAAGGGAATTCTTTCACCTTCTGCGTCGACGCGGAGAATGATGAACTGACCCGGCTTAGCCTTCTTGGCTACGAGAGGTGCTTCGATTTCCATCTGTGTAACAGTTGGATTTAGATTCTTCTTTCTTACAATTCTGTACATCACTGACTCTCTACTTTTAATTTTTGTAATCCATTGCGAAAAGGCATAAATTCAGACTGATTCATGCCCACCGGCTATTACTATATCGATAAAAAGATAACAAGTCAAACTGAAGAAGAAGTATTTCGAAGTATTTTAAGAATTAAGTCTTTTAGCCAAAAAAAATAGCGCCACCCGTAGGCAGCGCTGTGCATTTTCCTGCAATCAGAAGTCGACTTCCGTGTCGTAGTAGCAGCACTTGAGAAGTTTGACCATCTCCTCCTGGCTGGGCTGACGCGGGTTGGATCCTGTGCATGCATCCAGGATTGCATTGGCAGCAATCGAATCGACTCTCTCGAGGAATACGCTTTCCGGAACGAAGCCCTGTTCGGTGGGATAGCTGTCAGCACCGTAGTTCTTTATGCAGTGCGGGATATTGAGATCGTCGTTCATCTTTCTGAGGTATGCAATCAGAGCCTTTACCTTCTCGTCATCATCCTTTCCATCGAGGTGCATGTAATCTGCGATGACACCGTATCTCTTCTTTGCCACGGGGTCCTTTGCGTTGAATGCGATTACCTTCGGCAGGTACATAGCGTTAGCGGCACCATGGATGATGTGAGCGCCGTAGTCAGCAAAGATTGCGCCGGTCTTATGAGCCATTGAATGTACAATACCGAGGAGGGCATTGGAGAATGCCATGCCTGCGAGGCACTGTGCGTTGTGCATTCTGTCTCTCGCTTCCATATCACCGTTGTAGGAAGGAATGAGATCCTTCATAATCATCTCGATAGCGTGGATTGCAAGAGGATCGGTGTAGTCGCAGTTAGCTGTCGATACGTATGCTTCGATGGCATGTGTCATTGCGTCCATACCAGTATGTGCAACAAGCTTCTTGGGCATCGTCTCTGCGAGATCCGGGTCAACGATTGCGACATCCGGTGTAATCTCGAAGTCTGCAATCGGGTACTTGATACCCTTCTTGTAGTCAGTGATGATTGAGAATGCGGTTACCTCGGTTGCTGTTCCGCTTGTGGAGGAGATGGCACAGAAATGAGCCTTCTTTCTCAGCTCGGGAAGTCCGAATACCTTGCACATATCCTCGAATGTGACCTCAGGATATTCATACTTGATCCACATTGCCTTTGCTGCATCAATCGGTGAGCCGCCGCCGAGAGCAATAATCCAGTCCGGTCCGAACTCGAGCATCTTCTGAGCTCCGTTCATGACTGTGTCGACTGACGGATCGGGTTCGATGCCTTCGATGAGTGCGACTTCCATGCCTGCTTCTTTGAGATTGTTGACAACTCTGTCAAGGAATCCGAACTTCTTCATGGAGCCTCCGCCTACACAGACGACAGCCTTCTTTCCCTTGAAGGTCTTGAGCGCATCGATAGCGCCTTTTCCATGATACAAATCTCTTGGTAATGTAAAACGAGCCATTTTTCTCCTCCAATAAATATTTTTTTATCGTTAGTATTCATGATAAGACATGTCTCTTCAAAAAGCTATACTTTTTTATCGATAAAAAATGTATTTTTGTAATTATTTATACAGTAAGAGAAAGATTGAAGAAGGATTGTAAAATCAGCCGTTTTTGCTTTTGACACAAAAACGGCTTTGCTGAATTATTTCAATGGATCTGCCGTCTCGGCATTACATCTGTCTTTCTCAACCGAGAAGAACATCCATGTCGATTTCAGCCATGACTGACGGAAGGGCACAGTTCCAGGATTCGAGAACCTGGGGATGTGTCTCGCCGTAGACGCCGGCCTTCTTTCCGTTGTACATGATGTATGCAGCACGTCCGGGGATGAATCTCGGGTCGTTCTCGACAGGAAGGAGCGTGTACTCCTTTCTGAGGAAATACATCAGCGTCTGGATGTAGGATGATGCCTCGTTGTAGCCTATCTGCACATCGGATGCAAAGAACGCCATGCTGTTCGCAGTGTGTGTTCCGCTGTTGTCCGAAGGATCCTTTACGGTAATCTTTCCGCATTCGAAGATGAGGTGCGGGTAGACTGCGTGTCCGGAAACCGATTCACTCTCCAAAAGGCACGGCAGGATACTCGGCCTGATCACCTCGTAGTTCTCGCTCATCGGGTTAGCGATGAAGACAGCTTCCTCTCCGGATGTGTGCATGTTATCGATGTATTCCCTCTTTGAACCGAGATAGTTGTACATCATCTCCTGGAATCCCAGTCCGACCATTATGTCCTTGATCTTTCTCGAGAATTCCTCGACAGGGCTGAGTCTTCCAACCGTGAAGTCCGACGGCATGACGGGAGTGAAATTACCCAGGCCGTAGCCGATCATCACGTCCTCCGCAATGTCGACTTCGTGGAGGAAGTCGTTTCTGTATTCCGGGCACTCTGCATAGACGTACTTTTCGTCTGCAACTGCGTAGACTCCCATTCTCCTGAGGGAAGCGATGCAGTCATCAGCTGTAAGAGGAAGACCCAGTTTCCTGTCTATTGCCTCGATTGAAGCTCTCTGCGGCTCCTGGAAGTAGTAAGGCACCGTAATCTCCCTGCCGTAGGGTGTATCCTGATTGAGGATGACCTTTATCGGGAGAATCTCGAAGCCCATATCGCTGAGGTCACATGCGAGGATGTTCGTGGCAAGCAGCAGGTCGTTGAGAATCGGACCCGAGACTTCGATGAAGAACTCGCTGTCCCCCACTTCGACGGCTCCGATGCGTGCAGAGTTGATGACGGGCGGGAACGAGAGTGTCTCGCCCTTGTCGTCATAAAGATATGGGAACTTATCGAATGATGACACGATATAGCCGTACTCCTTTCCCTTCGGGTGCTTCTCGCAGATTTCCCTTAATGAAAGCTCCTCGTCCATTCCAAGCGGGACGAACTTCGTCTTATCCGGGTCGACCGCAGCGTAGTGCACAGGATAGTTTATAAGCTCCGAACGGTAGATTCCCATTGCGATGGTCTTGCGCTTACGGCCGAAATTGAAACAGAGCTTCTCCTGGCTCTGGATGAGGTTGACGAGAAGGTCATTGTCGACTTCGACGCCGCGGCATGCAAAGCCTATCGAGAAGTCCCTGATTCCCTTTGCGCTCTCGTCATCGATGATTACTCTTCCCTCATTGTCCTTCACATCATCCTTCGTGGAGAAGAAGTCATAATAGGGAATCTCACCATTTTCATATGTCCTGAGTGCTCTTGCAACACCTGCGGGGGACCAGAGGTCCGGGCGGTTCGTGTCGTTGAGTTCTATCTTTATCACATGATGCTCATTGTCATGTCCGTCGAGCTCGGCCTTCGCCACGGGGAAGATGTCCACAAGCTCGTCGTCTGTCATTGTCTTACCGAGTAAAGAGAAGAATAACTTCTCGGGTGCATCGATCTTAGGCATATCAGTTACCCCTCCTTGTTCTTACGGCTTCGATGTTCGGTGTGAAGAGCTCTCTCAGGTCGTTCAGGCCAAGATGCATGAGAGCCATTCTGTCGATACCGAGTCCCCATGCGAGGACAGGAACGTCAACGCCGAGGCTCTTCGTGACTTCCGGACGGAAGATTCCGGCTCCTCCGAGCTCGAACCATCCCAGGACCGGGTGCTTGATATGTACCTCGATACTCGGCTCCGTGAACGGGAAGTAACCGGGTACGTACTTGACTTCCTCGGCACCCGCAATCTCCTCTGCGAACATCTTCAAAAGTCCCAGAAGGTTACGCAGGTTGACGTCGTTGCCAAGAACGATACCTTCCGTCTGATAGAAGTCTGCGCCATGTGTGGCGTCGACCTGGTCATAGCGGAAGCATCTGACTATTCCGAAATACTTTCCGGGAACCTTTGCCTTGGTTAGCTGGTGTGCACTGAGAACAGTACCCTGACTGCGGAGTACCTGGCGGCGTGTGAATTCGTGGTCGAACTTATAGTTCCAGCCGCGGGAACCTGTCTCTCCGCCGTTCTCGTGAGTCTCTGCAACACGGCTCAGCCACGGCTCCTCTATCTCCTTGCAGTGGACGGGATCCTTGACGTAGTAGACGTCATGTATGTCACGCGCAGCATGGAACTGCGGCATGAAGAGAGCGTCTCCGTTCCAGAACTCGTTCTCTACAAGCGGTCCGTCGAATTCCTCGAAACCGAGGGATGTGAGCTTGTCCTTTACCCACTGCAGGTAGTTGCCGTAGGGATTATGACGTCCCGGAATGAGACGGGAGGTGGGAGCATTGATGCCGTAAGGTCTGAACGAACCGTTCTTCCAGGAGCCGGATGAAATCATCTCGGCAGTAAGAACCCCGAACTCCTCACCTGTGATGTTGGCCTTGAGCACGGCTTCTCTTACCTCGTTACCCAGAGATGTGAGAGCATACTCCACCTCTTCCCTTTCAACGAGCTTGAAAGGAGACGAGGAAGCACCTCTCTTCTTCGCGAGTGCTCCGATGGCCTTTCTCTCTCCATCCGAGAGAGATGCGTCATCCACAGAGCCTGTCTCGACTGCCCTGTCGAGAAGAGAGCGCTGAACAATTGTCTCCTCAGGAAGAGAGTCAGATACTGCATGTGCCTTCTTCTCGCCGTCAAGGGAAGCACAGCCGGATTTAGATAAAAGACCGAAGGCCGATCCCGTGTCGCTCTTCTCGAGTCCCAGTTTTTCGCTGATTTCAGGCATCGTCGAGGGCGTTTCCTTTATGAAGCTGAAGATTCTTTCGACAGGCATACCGTTCTTCTGGTATTCCCGTCCGAGGTCAGTCAGCTCGTAGAGGGTCTTCTTTTCTCTCTTTGTCTCTTCAAGGCATCCCTTTGCGCTGAGCCATGAGAAGGCCTGGTTGCACTGACCGACCTTGTAGCCCAGTTCGTCAATGATTCTCTCGCCTGTGATGCTCTCACCGAGCTTTACATGTCTGAGAAGTCTGACTTCCAGGGGATGGAGATTCTTTACATCTATATCCATATAAACTCCTAAGCTTATCAAGCTTTTCCTATAATAATTAACGGGTTAAAAAATTGAAAGAGTCAAAGACCTCGTCGACAGAGACTCCGATGGCCCCTTTCGCCTCTTTCTGCGCATTCTCGCGGACTACGACTATCGTATAGCGGTCCCTGAGTTCAAGTGCACGCCAGAGTTTCTTTTCGCTTTCACTGTCGAGAACGAAGACGATGATGTACCTCTTTCCGCCGTTTTCCGTGAGAAGATTGAACTCCTCTCCGTCATAGACAGGCTTCCAGACAGCGTATCCGGCCTCGACGAGCTTCTCGAAAAGATATCTCTCGGCCTTGACTGAGGCCGTCAATGTCCATGGTTTCTTCGTTGCATTGTACGGCAGAGGATAGTGCACGCTCTCCCCCGTCGTCGCATTGCGCTCAACATCGTAGAGGGGAACCTCCCTCGAATGTACAAGTAAATCATCGGGGACCTCTTTCGAGAAGAGAATCTCCCTTGTTCTGTCATTCATCCATCAGCCTCCGAGCCTCAGAAAGGATATCATCATCTGAGGGAAGTGTTTCACCTTCGAGCTTCTTTGTAAAGGCAAGGGGGATATCCTTTGCCGAAAGTACACTGATTACGGCATCCCTGTTGACAGAATGTACAAGTCTCATGACAGTCTCCGCCACACTCCCCTGAAGGGGGGTGTCCTCGACGATGAGAATCCTGCCGAATCCTGACGCAGTCTTCTTTATCTCATTCTCGTCAAGAGGTTTGAGGGACGCAATATCGAGGAATGTGCACTCGTCCGGGGAGAGAAGCTTCTTCGCCCTGCTGAACGGTCTCGAGTACCCGATGACAAGAAGCCTGGAGCCCCTTCCGGTCTTCACGGCCTTTCCCGGAGGAAGAATGAAAGAATCGTCTGCGACATCGTCGGCCTTATCGCCGTAAAGAGCCTTGTGTTCGAGAAATATTACCGGACAGTTCTCGTAGCTTGCCCCGATAAGGTATGCCTTGGCAGTCCCTGCATCTGATGGTGCTATCACCTTGAGTCCCGGCACGGAGAGGAACATGGACTCGAGGCACTGTGTGTGCTGAGCCCCGTGTCCCGTACCTCCGCCCATTGCCGTACGGACGATAAGGGGACACCGGAGTGCGCCGGCGGACATGAAGTACGCCTTGGCCGCATGGTTTACCACGGGATCTGAAACAAGAGTGAGAAAGTCCCCGTACATTATCTCGACTATCGGCCTCTCCCCGAGGAACGCCGAACCCACACAGAGTCCTGTGAAGGTCTCCTCGCTGACCGGAGTCTCCATTATCTGAGAAGGGAATCTCCTCAAAAGGTCTCCCGATACTCCGAAGCATCCGCCGTAGACACCGATGTCCTCGCCGATGAAAAATGCTTTCTTCTCTCTCCTGAGAATGGAAGCAAGAGCTTCCCTCACAGCCTCACGGTATGAGGCACTGTGAAGACTTCCCTCTTCAGATACATATTCTTCTGCAGGAGGAACGACAAGCTTTTCAGCCTCCTCCAGACTCACCGCATCATCCTTAGTCGAGAGAGCTTCATTCCATGCCTTTTCGACACAATCCTTCTCCTTATCGAGAACGGAGGAAAAAGTCTCATCGGTAATACCGTGCTTATTGACAAACACGGAGATCGGGTCCTTTTCCTTCCACTTCCTCTCCTCGTCCCTGTTTCTGTAAAGAAGCCTGTCTGACTTACTGTGACCGCACTGACGGTAGGTATCGGCTTCGAGGAAGAATGGCCTGTGATTTTCAATGATGTATTTTCTTGCGTCAGACACAGCCTCATGAACGGCATCACAGTCGTTGCCGTCAACAGTCCCGTACTCGATGCCGTAGCCGTGAGAGCGCGACGCAACGGAGGAAGTGCTGATCATTCTCTCCGACGATGCGGACATACCGTAATGGTTGTTCTCCATATAAAAGAGTATGGGAAGATTCCATACCGACGCGAGGTTCATCGCTTCATGAAGCGTTCCCCTCGAAGAGGCTCCGTCTCCGAAAACGGCAACTGCAATATTATCCTTTCCCTCCCTTTTCAGGGCGAATGCAGCCCCGAGAGCGAGAGGAATTCCGGAGCCGACGACAGCCGACGATCCGAGATTTCCGTGCTCCATGTCCGTCATGTGCATGCTTCCCCCAAGCCCCATGCATAAGCCTCTGCGGGAGCCCAGCATCTCGCTGAACATGCGTGAGATATCACTTCCGGAAGCGATGTTGAAACCGTGACAGCGGTGTGTCGGGACAAACCAGTCACCCCTTTCAAGGGCAAGACAGAGTCCCGTGTGACTAGCCTCCTGTCCTATGGAAAGGTGGGTTGTTCCGTAAAGATTACCTAATTTAAATTCCTCGTCTATCTTCTCCTCGAAAAGCCTCGAGCGTATGAGAAGAGACAGTATTTCAGTTTCAAGCATAACAATCGGAATATAAGGTATAGATAAAAGGAAAAGGGGTCAAGGACAGCATTGCCACGGACTCTGCGTCATAAGAACGGAAGGCTTTTCAGATTTCCTTCCCCCCTGTCGCGCATCCGGCAGATGCATTTTCACGTTGATGGGAAATTCACATTGGCACAGTCAGAAAACGTTCGGAGTCATGGGAAGAATCATGATGTTATCCCGATAACTCTTTGATTATCATCACAATCGCAGTGACAAAATATGAATTTTGTTCTGTCTGAGTGTTCCATGTTTTTCTCTTTTCCTTTAGAATTTCTTTAAGTCGGAGGCATCAAATGGCTGCACCACTTACCAAAGACCTGAAAAGGGTCCTCATCAGCGAAGAGCAGATCGCAAAAAGAGTCGACGAGCTCGCAGAAGAAATCAACAATCACTACAGGGATATTACAGAACCGCTGGTACTCGTGGGAGTACTCAAGGGTTCGGTATTCTTCCTTGCTGACCTTGCACGCAAGATTACGGTACCGCACATCGTGGACTTCATCGCAATCTCCAGCTACGGCGCAAAGGGTGACAAGAGAGGAGAGGTACGATTCCTCATGGACACAAGAGAGAGCATCACGGACCGTCCCGTTCTCATCGTCGAGGATATTCTCGACAGCGGACACACGCTGGACTATCTAACGAAGAACTTTCTTGCCCGTCACCCTGTGTCTGTGGAGAAGGCTGTCTTTTTAGACAAGCCCGGGCGTCACGAAGTCGACGTATCTATTCAGTATAAGGGTTTCGACATCCCGGACGTATGGGTTGTCGGATATGGTCTCGACTATAAGGAGGAGTACCGCACTCTCCCTTATATAGCAGAAATGATTCCGCGCGAATAAAGGAAGGAGCAGAATGGCTGTCAATTGTGTTGTAGGTCTCCAGTGGGGAGATGAGGGAAAGGGACGTATCGTC
This sequence comes from Sphaerochaetaceae bacterium, assembly GCA_963626615.1. GTDB lineage: Bacteria > Spirochaetota > Spirochaetia > Sphaerochaetales > Sphaerochaetaceae > Ornithospirochaeta. The sequence goes on along the minus strand of CAVFYD010000008.1, from coordinate 20,782 downwards.
GATTATCTTGCTCAGGATGCAGATATGGTAATCCGCTATCAGGGCGGTGACAATGCCGGACATACGGTCGTGAACGAATACGGCAAGTTCGGTCTTCACATTCTGCCGTCGGGCATCTTCAATCCCGATACCATGAACATCGTAGGTGCCGGAACTGTCGTCAACTTCGACAGGATGCACAGTGAAATCGAGGACATCGAGAAGAAGATCGGAAGAAAGATGGACAACATCTTCATCGATGTCAGGGCTCATATCATCCTCCCCTACCACATGGCTCTTGACGGAGCAGAAGAAGGAAAGCGCGAGGAGAAGGACAAAATCGGAACCACAAAGAGGGGTATCGGACCGTGCTATCAGGATAAGGCTGCACGCAGCGGAATCAGGGCCGGGGACCTCCTTGACTGGGACTTCCTCGTAAAAAGGCTTGAAGCGAACCTCGCAAAGAAGAACAGGGAACTCGAATACTACGGACTCGATACATACACGCTCGATGAGCTTCTCGAAAAATGCAGGGCATGGAAGGAGGAGTTCGGCTCACACATCATCGACACGACGACCGTCGTGAGGGACGCAGTCGAAGGCGACAGGAAGATTCTCCTCGAAGGCCAGCTCGGCATCATGAGAGACAACGACTGGGGTATCTACCCGTACTCGACATCATCCAACCCCACATCAAGCGGCGCATGCAACGGAGCGGGAATCCCGCCCAGGGCAATCAGCAGAGTCTACGGCGTTGCAAAGGCCTACTCGACAAGTGTCGGCGGCGGTCCGTATATGACGGAGCTTTTCGATGAAGACGGAAAGAAACTGAGGGACATCGGAGGAGAATACGGCGTAACGACAGGGCGTCCCAGACGCTGCGGCTGGTTCGATGCAGTTGCAACGGACTACGCATGCTACATGAACGGAGTCACCGACGTATGTCTTACGAAGATTGACGTCCTCGATACATTCCCGACCATCAGGGTATGCACAGGCTACATGATTGACGGAGAATACTGCTCATATCTTCCCGACACGGCTCACCAGGAGAAGGCAAAGCCTGTCTATAAGGAATATGAGGGCTGGATGACTCCGACTACGGAATGCAGAACCTGGGAAAGCCTTCCCGAGAAGTGCAGATCTTACATCCTCGATGTCGAGAAACTCATCGGAGCTCCCATCACACTCATCTCTGTCGGTCCCGAGAGAGACCAGCTCATCATAAGGAACAGATAATAATATGGATTACGACCACTCAGTTTTCATCTCACCCTTCACATGGCGCTACGGATCGGAGGAAATGAAGAGAATCTTCTCCGAAGAACATAAGCGAAAGCTCCTCAGACGTGTCTGGATAGCCCTCGCAAAGGCGGAGATGAAGGCCGGGCTCGTAACTGAAGAACAGGTGGAAGAGCTCATCGCCCATAAGGATGATATCGACATCGAACGGGCGACAGAAATCGAGAACGTAATCCACCACGACCTCATGGCCGAAATAAAGACCTATGCCGAACAGTGCCCCCGCTCCGGTGCCATAATCCACCTCGGGGCAACGAGCATGGACGCTCTCGACAACGCCGACGCCGTAAGATATAAGGAAGCCCTTCTTCTGACCCTCAGCCATCTCGACGATGTCATAAAGGCCCTCGTGGAGAAGACAGAGGAGACGAAGGCCACAATCACGATGGCCTTCACCCACATACAGCCGGCGGAGGTAACGACAGTCGGCTACAGACTCAGTCAGACTCTCCAGGATCTCCTCGACGACAGGGAAGATCTCGTCAGTATGATAAACCGCATCAAGGGAAAGGGAATGAAGGGAGCCGTCGGAACGGCTGCCTCCTACTCCACTCTCACCGAGGGAACCGGTGTCACGGCGATGGAACTCGAGAAGGCTGTGATGGATGAACTGGGACTCGAAGCCTTCGATGCAGCGACTCAGACATATCCGCGTAAGCAGGACTTGAGAATCGTGGAGACGCTCTCTGGCATTGCTGCAACACTCCATAAGTTCAGCCAGGACTTCCGCGTCCTGCAGTCTCCGCCGATCGGGGAGTTCAGCGAGCCGTTTTCAAAGATGCAGGTGGGCTCCTCTGCAATGCCATTCAAGCGTAACCCCATCCTCAGCGAGAAGATATGCTCGCTCTCAAGAATAGTTGAGGAAAGCTATACAAGTGCATGGCAGAATGCCTCATCCCAGTTTCTCGAGAGAACTCTCGACGATTCGGCATCCCGGCGTATCTTCATCCCCGAGAGTTTCCTCGCCCTCGACGAGATGCTCATCACCGAAAAGAAGATAGTTGAAGGAATGCAGATTCATCCGGCAGCGACAAAGAGACTTCTCGACAACTACTCCATTTTCGCATCAACGGAAAGACTTTTGATGGAACTCGGAAAGAGAGGCGCCGACAGACAGGTAATGCATGAGGTAATCAGAGAGGAGAGCCTCAGGGCCTGGGCTCTTGTCCAGGAAGGAAAACCAAATCCGCTGAAGGATGAACTCATGAACAATGAAGACATTCTGAAATACCTTACAGAAGAGGAAATCGGAAAGACACTCGACGCCTCAGAGTATATCGGAGACGCAGTCGAAAGAACGGAAATGGTACTAAAGAGAGCCGAGAAGGCTCTTGGCTGAAGAGATTATCTCATCCTCACTCTGAGTGAAAGTCCCCCTGAAAAGGGGGTCTCTTCCGCCCCCGCGGAGAGATAAGGCAGATTTCAACGCACTGAAATCATCCTTTGAGCCCACAAACATGAATCTGTTTCCGTTTCCTATGATGAAGATTTTCCTTTCCTTCTCCTCACATGCCTTCTCTATGAGTACATCAAGGTCATACCGGGTCGAATAGACGACAGTACTCTCCGTGTGTGAAAGAAATTCCGTTTCAGCTGCTGTCTTCTCGAGAGTCTTCACACGGTGTCTGAGATCCCTGTTCTCGCCGATGAGATGACTGACAGCCTCTACAAGAGCTGAAGAATCAGACGATAAGAGAGCTCCGGCTTCACTGATTACCGCCGCGTTTCCACGTCTGAGGTCCCTTGCCTTCTTTCCGACTCTCCAGACTGTTCTCGAGTGAGCTCTTATCGTGTCGACGCCGGCAAATACAAGTTCCCCGATCTGCCCGAGCGACGAGAGATGAACACCGCCGCATGCGACTGCATCCTGGTTCTCGATGAAGACCATCTTTACAGTCTCGTCGTCAACTTTTATCGAGCGTCTGGAAATCTCCGCCGCCTTTTCCCGATCCATGTCCTCAGTCCAGACCCTTCTGTTCTCTCCGATAAGACGTATCGCCTCCTCCTCGACTTTGAGAAGAGTGTCGTGTGCGATTGTCGAGCGGTCCGTTTCGATTGTTATCTCGTCAGTTCCATGATGGACCGCGACCGTCCCGATACCGAAGGAATTATAGAGAACGGATGAAAGAAGATGCTGCGCGGTATGTTCCTGCATGCCGAAGAATCTCTCGTCCCAGTCGAGACGGAGGATGGCCCTATCTCCGGGAGAGGGAAGAGGACCGTCAGTAACGTGAAGAGGATTGCCCTCCCCGTCCTTGACTGTCGTGACAATCCGGATGGAGCCGAAATAGCCGCTGTCCCCCCTCTGTCCGCCGCATTCGGGATAGAATATGCTCCTGTCGAGAAGAAAGCCCTGAACGGAAACGGCAATGACCGTTGCCTCCGTCTCCTTCGTATACGGTTCCCTGTAGTAGAGTTTATCAGTTGTCATTGTCACTTCTCCCCTGATGGGCCTTCGGAAGCGAGAGATGGAGCTTGTAACCCAGCACTCTCGCAAGAATCGTGAAGAATGCAGTAACCCAGATGTTGATTGCCGCATCGACTCCCAGATAGCTCAGAAGAAGATACAGCAGCGCTCCGAGTATGCTCGCCGAAGCATAGAAATCGGAAGTGAAGACCATCGGCACCTCCTTCGCGAAGAGGTCTCTCAGAACACCTCCTCCGACAGCGGAGAGAACGCCGGAGAATATGATGCCGACAGGAATTATCGAGAGGGCGGCAGCCTTCTCGCAGCCGAGGGCTGTGAAGAACCCCAGTCCTATGGCGTCGAGGAACATTATGTGGTCTGGGAAAGAATCAACGGAGACATTCTCTCCGATGAGGAACATCACAAGCCCCGCGACGAATGCCACTGCTATGTAGACGCTGTTCTGATATACGGCGACGGGAACAGCACCGATGAGGACATCCCTTATCATACCGCCGGCACAGCCGACAGTGATGGCGAAGACTATGACACCCAGAAAGTCCATATTCTTCTTGATTGCCTTTGCAGCTCCCGAGAGAGCGAAGACGAAGGTTCCGAAAACATCAAACAGGAGTAATACGCCGTTATTCATAGCGATGACAGCTTAAACTGATTTTGGAAAACAGTCATCATATAAGGGAAAGATATAAGACGAAAGGCGGATCGGGGCTTCTGTTACAGAACAAAATCCGGTTACGAAGGAGGCTAGGCATATGGCTCCGAAGCGGAAATCACACTGGTTGGAATCAGTGTGGTGATCAGCAGCGAGGAAACGTAAAACGGGGAGAAAAGAAGCCTCTTTGAGAAAATGGATGAGCTCAGACAGGAAGAAAGCACAATAGTCCCACCCGATGAAGAAAAGGAAATAAGCGGAAACGGAAAGACAAGAGCACATTCTGCCTGCATGGAAGTATCTTCTGTTTTCTTAACACTGCGGCGTTTTATGCTTATATTAATCACGGAGGCCTTATATGGGTAAGATAAGAAGCGCATGGGAAATTGCCCTCGAGAAGACAGAGGGAATGGAAATCGACCAGGACAAGATAAGACACAACGCAGAGATAGACAGGATCCGACGCATTGCAGGACAGTACATAACAGCCGACGAGGGAGAAGAGAACGAGAATGACCTCAAAACAAAACTCTCGTCCTTCGATGGCGCACTCGTCAGGGAGGCTCTCACAAGTACAATCATGAACTCGATGGTTCTTCCGCAGGACGGAAGCGCAGTCGGGGAGAAGACGAAGAGAATCCGCACACTGCTCTCCATTGCCTTCCCGTCAGATGACATTCTCTCCTACTACGACCAGATCAGCCAGCACATGGCACAGTATCCGGTCCACAAGGAAGAGATGATGAAGCAGCTCAAGGAGCAGCTTGAACCTATGCTGAAACAGAAGGAAGAGGCGATGAGGGAGAAGTACGGCCAGAGCGTCCATCTCACACTCGAGAACGACAAGGAAAGCCTGGAGATGGTCAGGAACTACATCGACAGGCTGAACAGCCAGTACCAGCAGACACTCGATAATGCAAAGGAGACCATGAAAGCCCTCCTTGCAGAGAAGAGATAAGAGATATAAACAACTTTATTTGGAGATTACCCATAAAAAACACAGAGTTTTCTCCAGATAAAACAGAATGCTGCATCATAACCGTCACAGCAGATTTTACCGGAAAATGTGAGCCTCACTTAAAAGAGGCTCTTTCCATTATGGAAAAGGTCATCCATCAGGACAACATCCGTAAATGCACCGCTGTACTCATTCCTCTTCAGTCCGAATGTGGTAATCAGTGATGCGGGAACCGAAGACATCATCAACAGGAAAGGTCTTTCCAACCCTTCTTCTTCCATAGATAGCAACAAGTTCTGCACTGTTCCTTTCATAAAGCCGGGTAAGCTCTTCCACTTCTTTTTTTCGTTCTATCATAGCCGTTTCTTGATTTTATCTGGAGATTTCGTATCAGAAAAGCAGAGTTATCTCCAAATAAAATGCAGCACAGCATCAACAGCACATCATGAAAACTGAACATGAACGTATAAAAAAACGACCCCGTTTTACAGGAGCCGTTATAAAACAAGGTGTCGATCGGATTCGAACCGATGAAAAACGGTTTTGCAGACCGTCCCCTTAGGCCACTCGGGCACAACACCGATGTGTGACTAACAATACCCTAATCGGGCAGTGTTAGTCAATAGAAAGATTACTCCTCTTCGGAGCTTGTCTTTGCATAAGCGAGAGCTCTGACAGCATTATCGAACTTCTGGAACTTGCCGTTCTTCAGATGGATAACGACTCTCGTCTTCTGATTCTCGGAAACCTTGATGATGTACTGAACAGCCTCAAGCTTCGTCTTGAAGTACTTGATGACCTTTGTACTGCCCTGTCTCCTGACGCCCCAGCCCTTTTCAGCGACGTAGCTGAGCTCATGAACGTCCTTAACTTCCTTCGTCTCTTTTGTCTCTTCGACCTGGACTTCCTTTGCTGCCTCTGCAGCATCATTCTTAGCTTTTGCCATAGTAAAACCCCACTTCAGTTATTTTCTCTTCCAAATATCAGACTGTCAACCATAATAATTGACAGCATCGGAGTCTCTTCCTATCCTTACCTCATGAAGAAGACACTGATCATCATCCTTGCGGCACTGATTGCACTTTCGTCGCTCTCTGCGGCAAGAGAATACATAATCCTTGCGGGAAGCGTCGGTTTCGACAAGGAGACGGGAGAGATTCCGGCTCCCGGAATCTACAGCCAGTACCAGTTCGGCTTCTCCCTCAGCGACAGGGTGTCGCTCGGATTCGGAACATACATCACGGCAGGCTTTCCGATCAACGGAATAAGGGACACGGGATACTCGGCTCTCGTCAATCTCGCAGTCGGCCCGGCTTTCGCCCTCAGGCTCTCCCCATCTGATTCGATAGCCTTCATACTGGGCCCCGAAGTTGCCGTCCCTGCAGCTGAGTCCAGCAGCAAGGACAAGGGAGGATTCGGCGCCGGCTTTGCACTTGCGTACACGTTCACGCCGCAGTCGGAGCAGAAAGAGCGTGTTCAGATGGGCCTCACATGCGGTTTCAACGGCTCCCTTACCCACTATGAAAACGAAGACGGAATCTCATACTCTGCCCGTGCGTTCATCGGCTTCACCGTTCTTCAGCCATTCGTCGGAATCCACTATCACGATATCTACGACGCCGTTCTCGATACGGTCTATTACAGATACTGATTTTACTATATATCTTCAGTCGTCGAGCTCTTGAGGAATATTCTCTTCGAGAGCTTTCTTATTGCCCTGAAGGAAGTGTCGGCCTTTATTACGGAGAGGGTACGTGTACGCCTGAGGTAGAAACCGTCGCTTCTGATGTCGTTCTGGTAGAATCCCATTGCCGCAATACGCGGATTGTCGACCGTTGTATAGGCGTTCGCAATGTACATAACCTTCGTCTCTCCGGGACGGAGGAGGAAATTGCTGCTTCCTCTCTCGCCTGCTGCGAAGCCGAGGGAAAGAGACCTCGTCTGCGGGGTTGCCCCGTCAAAGAGTGCCCACGGTGAATCCATTCTCCCGTACCAGTTCTCACCGATTGTCGAATGCGGGAACTGGAATTCGTTATCACTCTCCTTTTTCGGCTGAAAGATGAAGAAGCACATCTGGTCGTTGGGATTGATCACGCTGAGCCACGAGACACTGTCACTGTCGGTATTCCCCATGATGTAGTCGTACGTACCCGTCGGGGACGGCACAGTTGCGGCATCGGCCGTGCCGCCGCGGAGGAGCGGTGCGTACCTCAGGTCCTCGAAGACAACATTCGGAACAAAGCGGTTGACCCCGCTTTCGCGGTATGTCAGAGGATAGACAGAGAAGGAACGGGAGTTCGTGGTGATGAACGCACCCTTCTCGATGAGAGGAGAGGAGAGCATCGTGACCCACCTGGCATTGCCTGAGAGGTCACCTTCATCTGTGTTGGTTATGCTTATTGCTGTGTAGATGACGTCCTGCTCCGGAAGAATGAGGTCCACTCTACCCGCCTTGTAGCGGTTACCCTCCTGACGGGACTTCATCTCGCTGTATTTCCAGACTCCCCCGAACTCGTCCTCGGTGCCGTAGCGCCTCAGTGTCCAGTAGGTGTTGGAGGTGTTTATCAGGTCATCGTTTCCTGAAGGAAAATTGAAGTAGGCCCCGCCTGCCTGGTAGAGCCCCTGGCTCATACGCCACCACTGTCCGTTCTCGTCGCTCATGACTCCGCTTCCCGTACCGCGGAAGTACGGAAGGCAGAGAGAGGATGTGCGTGCGCCGGCGCCGTTGCGGACGCTCAGCTCCAGCATTACCTCGCCCTGATCCTCAATCAGAGCCTGGAAGGTTTCGTTAGACATGAAAGTTGCGTATCTTCCCTCCCACAGGGAGAGTCTCCTGATATCCATATACAGATATAATAACATATGAAAATCACAATGGTTACTTTGTTGTAATCAAATTCTGCTGTAGAATATCATGGAGAAGCGAGGACAAAGATGATCACATATTCCAACGGCCTTTTCTGCATCGAAACGGAAAACACAAGCTACATATTCTCCGTCGAGGACACGCTCTATCCGGAGCACGTCTATTACGGCCGGAAACTGAGAGATCCCTCATCATCGCTTGCCGCGATAAGGGAGAAGCATCTCAAGGCCCCGCACATGTCGACTCTCGCGACAAGGGAATACGGCGAATTCTCGCTTGACGACACACTCCTCGAATTCTCGACAGAGGGAAAGGGAGACTACAAGACTCCCCTCGTTTCCGCATCCCTCGGAGAAAAGGGCGACAGGACCCTCGACCTGAGATACACATCCCATCAGATAACACCCGGTATAGTACGCTTCAGGGGCGCCAGGATGCCGCAGGCAGTCGCAAGCGAAGGAGAAGCCGAGACCCTCGCAGTCACTTATACGGACAAATCCCGTTCTGTCAGGCTCACGACCTACTACACGGCTTTTTCCAGAGCCGACGTAATCACAAGACGCACGACACTCCAGAACGAATCGAATGAGCCGCTTACACTCTCCTCAGTCTATTCATCATCCCTCGATCTCAGGGCGGAGGGGGTGAAGGTCACCTCACTCTCGGGCGCATGGGGGCGTGAGAAACACATAAGCGGGAGAGTGATGACAGATGGCGTCTTCACAGTCGAATCCCGCACAATACAGAGCGGCTTTGCCGACCCGACAGTCATAATCGAGAACGGAAAGGACACATATCTCTCGTCACTCGTCTACTCCGGTGCCCACCGCACGTCAGTCTCTCAGGGGACAAACGGAATCACACACATAGTCTGTGGCATCAACCCGGATCTGTTTTCATGGAAACTCGAGAAGGGAGAGAGTTTCGAAAGTCCGGAAGCTGTGCTCGCCTACTCTCCTTACGGAAGGAACAGGGTGGGTGTCCTCATGCAGAAATTCATCGAAAAGCACATAAGGCGCGGTCTCTGGAAGGACAGGATCAAGCCTGTGATGCTCAGCACATGGGAGACGCTCTCCTACGACCCGGATGAAGCTGAGGTGCTGAAGATGGCAAAGGAGGCGAAGAACCTCGGCGTGGAGGGAATCGTAGTCGATGACGGCTGGTTCGGAGCGAGAAGCGACAACAGATCATCCCTCGGCGACTGGTATGCCGACACGAGGCACTTTCCTTCGGGAATCAAGGACCTTGCGAACGAAGTGCACTATCTCGGCCTGATGTTCGGTCTCTGGTTCGAGATGGAGGGAATAAGCGAAAGAAGCATGCTCTACCGCGCACATCCCGACTGGATAGTCGGCCGCAGCGCCGCAGAGAGCAGCGAAGGCAACCACGAACTCCTTCTTGACCTGACGCGTCCTGACGTGCAGGAGTGGGTAATATCGACACTGACGGGAATCATCGAATCATCAAACATCGACTACATAAGGTGGAGCCTTTCACGCAATCAGGGAGACCTCTGGTCAAACAGCGGAAACAGGAACAGCGGGGAATTCATGCACCGCTATCTTCTCGGTCTCTATCACATACTCGATACGATAACGAAGACATTCCCCAAACTCTACGTGGAGGGTACCTCCTCCGGCGGAATGAGATTCGACATGGGAATGCTCTCCTACTGTGCCTCAATTACGGCAACGGAATGCTCCGACCCACTGATGAGGATGAAAACGATAGAAGGTACAGCCCTTGTCTATCCGCTTTCGGTAATATCCCTCCCGCTCTCCTCCTCGCCCGACAGAATCACGGGAAGGGTGACAGACAGCGAGACGAAGTTCAACGCATCGGTATTCGGCGTTCTCACGCTCTCGGTCAACCCGCATGACCTCTCCAAGGTCGAGAAATTCATTCTCAGGCAGCAGATCGAGTTCTACAAGGCATACAGGCTCTTCCTGCAGAGCGGAACACTGACAGTCCAGGAAGACAGTGACACAAGAACAGTCTGGACTGTCTCGAACGGAGACGGCTCCACGATTCTGATGCTCTACTATCTCAAGAGAGCGGATGTAAACACGACGGCGGAGAAGCTCTACGTCGAATGCGCGAACGAAAACTATGACTACTCCTTCATGGCGAGAAGCCATCTTCAGAACAAGGTCGACCTTGTTCTCAAGCCGCAGGAGATCGAGTGCTACAATGTAGGCGGAGATGCCCTGAAGTGGGCAGGCCTCACACTTGCCGACAACACGAGCGGTAACGGCTACGAGGAGGGAATGAGAACCCTCAGCGACAATACGTCGAGACTCTATATAATAAGAAAGAGAGAGGAAAAGAAGTGAACAGAATAGTAGTTGCAGGAGGCGGTGTATTCGGTACATCCGTCGCCGAGCGTCTCACATGGAACAGAAACAACTTTGTCACGATTCATACAATAGAAGAGGATGTCTATAAGGACATAACCGGAAACCATCAGAACACGAAATACTTCCCGACAAAGTTTCTCTCCCCGTCCCTGACGGCGACAATGGACGACGCCGTCTTCAGCGAGGCTGACGTAATACTCCTTGTACTTCCGTCGAAGGCCATTGTGCCCTTCTCGGAGAGAATCAGGAGAAACACGAGCGGAAACCCGCTCATCGTCAATCTCGCAAAGGGAATGAGCGACGACGGTGCATTCATCACCGAGGATATTCCCTTCGGGAGGAGGGCAAGCATGAAGGGACCATCGTTCGCAATCGAGACGATGAACGGCTTCCCGACATCATTCACATTCGGCGGCGAGAAGAGCGACTACTCCTATTTCAGGGACACTATCCTTCCACACACCGGATTCACGCTTGACTGGACGGAGGACACGAGAAGTGTCGAGCTCTGCTCCATTCTCAAGAACATGTATGCCATCGCAATAGGACTCGTGTCGGGAAAATACGGTTCCCCGAACGTCGACTTCCTCGTCTATACGAAGGCCGTAAAGGAGATGAGGGAGCTGTTGAAGCTCTACTCGTGCTCCGAGGAAACAATCTTCTGCTACTGCGGTCTGGGGGACCTCGGTCTCACGGCACTCAACGATCTGTCGCGTAACCGCACGTTCGGAATGCTCATCGGCAAAGGCTTCCTCTTCAACGAGGAAAAGAACGCGGCAACGGTAATCGAGGGAAAGAGGACCATAAACCTCGTTGCAAGGAAAGTGAAGGAACTGGGACTCGAGAAGGACTTTCCTCTCGTCATGAACCTTTATCATCTTCTCTACGAAGACGGAAGAATCAACGACTACTTCCTCGCAGTGCTCAAGTGACATGGACAGACTGAAGAGAAGGGAAAACCTCAAGGCACTCCTTATCCTCGCCTTCCCAATCGTACTGGAGGAGATTCTCTCAACCCTCCTCCAGTATGTGGACACGGCAATGGTGGGACAGCTCGGAGCCGATGCAACGGCTTCGGTTAGCCTCACGAGTACCGTGAACTGGCTCATCTATTCACTTTTCTCGTCATTCGGCATCGCAACAGTTGCGATAATATCTTCATCTCTCGGTGCCAAGGACTACACAAAGATAGAGAAGGCATCATCGATGGCCTTCTCCCTCTCCCTCATCATGGGTTCTGTCGTTGCTCTGTCAGCAATCGCACTCAGCCCGTTCATACCCGTCTGGATGAATGCCGCCAGAGAAATCAGAGAACCCGCATCTCTCTATTTTGCGATAATAAGTGCGGCAATACCTGCGCGTGCTTTCATAATCATCGGAAGCTCAGCTCTCCGTGCCGTAAAGGACAGCAGAACGCCGATGCTGATAAATCTCTCGGCGAACCTTCTGAATATCGTACTGAACTATCTTCTGATCTACACGTTCTCACTCGGCGTGAAGGGAGCCGCAATCGCAACGCTCATTTCCTATGTATGCGGTGCCGCAGCACTTGCGGTAATCTGGAAGAGAAAGAAAATCATCAGCTACAGGAAGAAGTATCTCAAACCTGAGAAGGCACTTCTGAAGGAAACATTCGCCATCTGTCTTCCTGCCGCTGCGACGAACACGACAAGCTGTCTGGGACACATAGTATTCGCATCACTTGTGTCCTCCATGGGTACAGTAATCTTTGCGGCCCACTCCATAGCACTCTCCGCAGAAACGATCTTTTATGTTCCGGGCTACGGCCTCAGGGGTGCAACAAGTACGCTTATAGGAATATCGGTGGGAGAGAAGGACGAGGACAAGTTCAGGATAATCGAACGTCAGGCGACCATCCTCACGCTCCTGATGATGGCCTTCACCGGTGCCCTGCTCTTCTTCATTGCCCGCCCTGTCATGGGTTTCTTCACACCCGACAAAGTCGTCATAGATGAGGGAACGAGAATACTGAAGCTCATTGCATTCACAGAGCCTCTCTTCGGCCTCATGATAGTGTGTGAAGGTATATACTACGGACTGGGGGAGACGAAGTTTCCATTCATCATCGAGACAGTGGGCGCATGGGGAATAAGGATACTCTTCTCCACAATCGCAATAAAAGCCATCCACACAGACCTTCTCGGCGTCTGGCTATGCATGGCTCTGGACAACACATTCCGGGCCCTGGGACTTGCTCTTCCCATCCTCTTCAGAAGAGGCACAAGACTATTCAGAAGAAAGGCCGGAGTCGTGAAGGTATAATCCGGAGCAGAAGATTCTCAGCGGAAACATTTAATTCTGTTCCATCTTCCGCTTAAACACAGTCATTTCTGAGTTTACCGATATGAATCAAGTCGGAATTTGATTTCTGGCAGAAAACGGGTCTTATTCTAAGCTGATTCAGAGAGAGGTGACAATCGACGGCCTCTTCGTCTGAACGGTTACGGCTTGTTAAAAAACAATTTTTCGTTGACATCTCCCCGAGAGGGAATAATCTAATTAGACAGGTGGTAAACATGAACGAAAGAGATAAGGAAGTAGTGGAATTCTGTAAAGAGGCCATCCGGATACCAAGTCCATCCGGCGGGGAGAAGGGAGTTGCCCTTCTCATGAAGAAGAAGATGGAGGAACTCGGTTACGACAGTGTTGTCATCGACGAGTTCGGATCATGCATAGGAATCATAAACGGATCCGAACCCGGCAAGACCATTCTCATCGACGGCCACATCGACAACGTTGATGTCATCGACGAAAAGGAATGGAAGCACAAGCCCTGGGGTGCCGAAGAGGTGGACGGAAAAATCTACGGCCGCGGAACATCCGACATGAAGGGAAGCGTCTGTGCTGCCGTCATAGCTGCCGGCAACTTCAAGAAGGATACCGGAGGAAAATTCAAGGGACGCGTCGCAGTATCATGTACGGTACATGAGGAATGCTTCGAGGGTATCTCCTGCCGTCTGGTATCGGACTACGTCAAACCCGACTGCGTCATCATCGGTGAAGCCACGACATCGACGGTCAAGATCGGACAGAGAGGAAGAGCCGAAGTAGTCGTCGAAACCGAAGGCGTATCATGTCACTCCTCCAATCCGGAGAAGGGAAAGAATGCAGTCTACGCGATGATGGGAGTCATCGAGGAAATCAGGAAGATTGTTCCGAACGAGCATCCGCTCCTCGGAAAGGGAATACTCGAACTGACAGACATCAAATCCTATCCGTATCCGGGAGCATCGGTCGTACCGTCGAAGTGCATCGCAACATTCGACAGGCGTACTCTCGTCGGGGAGACTGTCGAGACAATTCTCGGGCAGGTCGACGAAGCGATTGAAAGAGCAAGGAAGAAGGATCCCGAACTCAAGGCAAGATGCTACATAAGAGACGGGGAGGCTCTCTGCTGGACAGGGGCCACAATCAAAGCACAGAGGTACTACCCGGCATGGGCTGTCGACGAAAAGAGCGAACTCGTGCAGAAGGCACTCGGGGCACTGAAGAAAGCCGGAATCGACACGAAGATTTCGCATTTCTCGTTCTGCACGAACGGCAGTCACTTCTGCGGCGAGAAGGGAATCCCGGCAATCGGCTACGGCCCGTCACTCGAAAGCCTTGCCCACGTCAGGGATGAGTACATAGAGGTGGATGAACTCACGAAGGCGGCAAGAGGCTTCGAGGAAATACTCAAGGCTCTTACAGAATAAGGACCGGAAGAACCAATATTCATCCTGCAAAAATAAGCCATCCCGTTTTCATGAGGATGGCTTTCTTCCTTGTCGTTATTCAGGGCTCAGTTCAGCTCGAATACGGCAGTCACCGTTGCAGATACGCTCAGGTCTCCCTGATAGTATGTTGTCCCCGTATAGCTGTCCTCGGCCGCGGCAGCTGTCTCCATCATCATGACCTTGCTGTTGGCGTAGGAGTACGAATAGCCGTCGGAGCCTTCAGATATCGAGAGGACCTTCCCCACAGTAAGGGAAGCTCCCTTTGCGTAGTCCTCAGCCTTCCGGATGGCATTCTTCATCGCACATTCTCTCGCATATGCCTCTTCGGCTGAAGTATCACCTTTGGAATATGATATTGATGATATCGAGATACCGTCGAGGACGCTGAGCCTGTCATAGACCTTTCCGGCCTTGTCAACGCCGTTTCTGAGTGTAATCGTCAGCGTCTGCGTAGCTTTCTGTCCCATAAGCGTACGGCCGCTGTCGAGCCACTGATAGTACGGGCTTATGTTCATGTAGTCGGTCGTTATCTCGTCGTCCGTGATTCCGAATTCGTCCTTTATGATCTTCACGGCCTCGTCAATCATCGCGCTCGATTCTCCTCTCGCTTCCTCTGTCGTGCTCTCCACGGCCTCAGCTGTTATCGAGAAGGATGCGGTGTCGGCCGCGACGGCGACAGTGCTTGTCGCTGTAACCGTGATAGTGGTCTTTTCGCTCTTTTCTGCGGTTGCACAGCCGGAAACGAAAAGAAGTACAACAAGTGCAGCTGCGATTACATTAAGCTTTCTACTCATGGATTACCCTCCTCAAATCAGGGTTCTTCTCGGCTTCCCTCAGAAAAGCGAACATGGCTGCGAGCATGATCCCGTTCGAATATACTCCTTCCCCCATATCACGGATGACATCCTCGACGGGCACGTAAAGAAGCTCTATCTCCTCGTTCTCATCAAGGACCTGTCTTCCGACTTTCCTCAGGGAAGTTGCAAGGAAGAAAGTCTGCCTGTTCGTCATGAACGCAGGATTGGGATTGAAGGACGCAAGAGAGGAAAGCTCCGCTTCCATCCCCGTCTCCTCCCTGAGTTCACGCCGTGCAGCCTCTTGCGGGCTTTCCCCCTCTTCTGTTAAACCCGCGGGGAACTCCACGGTTACACTTTCGCTGCCGTGCCTGTACTGTCTCTCCATGAGAAATACGGGCTTTCCGTTTTCATCCCGCATCCAGGGAATGACGCAAACCCAGTCAGGAAGAGAAAGAGAGACGAACTCCCCCTCTCTTTCACCGTGTGTTCTGTGAGAGAGGTCAACACTGAGAACGGGAGAAGTGAATACCCTTCTCTTCTCCCCGCAGTTCCACATCAATTCTTCGTTACTCTTCATCAGCTCTTCTTGCTTGTGCAGTTCGATGTGCAGTGAGCACATGCCTCGGGAGAGCATGAGGAGGTTCCGAGATAGTTCATCTCGCGCCCTGTGGTGCATGCGTTGCCCTTCTCGAGCTTTTCGGCAATGGCCACGAGCGCCTCCGCTGACGGATGGGTGGTATCCTTGATCCACTCCTCTCCGTTGTCTTCACTCTTCATGAGGTCAAGTTCCATAGGGATTGCCCCCAGGAACGGGGTGTTCATCTCAAGAGCCATGTTACGGCCGCCGTTCTTTCCGAATACGGGAATCTCGGTTCCGCAGCCGGGGCACTTCAGTCCGGACATATTCTCAATGACGCCGATGATCGGAAGGCCGCACTTTCTGGCAAACGTGACACTGCGCCTCGAATCGAGGATTGCGACGCTCTGCGGTGTCGTCACGATGATTGCTCCCGTTATGTCCTTGATTGACTGCACGACGGTGAGCTGCTCGTCACCCGTTCCGGGAGGAGTATCTATGATGAGATAATCCAGCGTTCCCCACTCCGTGTCGCCTAAAAACTGTCTGATGACTCCCATCTTCATGGCTCCGCGCCAGATGATGGCATCGTCGGGATCGGGAAGCGCAAAGGCAAGGCTCATCACCTTTATGCCGTTCTTTGCCTCGACCGGAATCATGGTCTTCCCGTCGGGAGAATAGAGCTCCGCATCCCTGACACCGAGCATCTTCGCAACGTTCGGGCCGTGGATGTCGCAGTCGAGTATTCCCACTTTCTTACCCATTTCGCTGAGGGCGAAGGCAAGATTGACAGCAACGGTTGTCTTGCCCACTCCTCCTTTTCCCGACATGACGACTATCTTACGTGATATGTCCGCCATTCTCCTGTCTATTCTTTCTGTCTGAAGATCGTATTCACTTTTCTGTGTGTTTTCCATTTTTCTTCTCCGATACTGAATATAATAATCCAAAGACAGGGGTCAATCAATTTGGCCGCCGTCTGTTTCTGCCCCGCCACGGTCTCACTTTTCTTTGCCCCTTCTTTGCTTCTCTGCCCCGTGCACAGCTCAACACATTAAAGAAAAGAACGGTATCTCAGCCGTAATTGCAGTTACTATAAAAATTTCGAAGCAAAATCTTCAAAGACAGAAAACACTTCAACCCGAATATTGAGATATATAGTAAAATATGCTTACATCCCTACCGGACAGTTGAATTTAACAGTTTTTATTTGGTAGAATACAGCAAAAATCTATTTTCCAGTTTAGGAGACGAAAATAAATGTTGACATTACTAGAAAATCTGCCCAGTGCATATCTAAGTGCACAGCTGAAGGACGGAGTTATCTTAATGTTCCTTGGTATGATCGTTGTCTTCATTTTCCTCACAATCCTCATCTACTCCATCAAGCTGATGAGCAAGATTGTCGGAAAGAATGCACCGGCTGAAGAGGCAAAGAAAAAGGTCGCTGCTAAACCTGCAACAGTAGCAAAATCTAACGATGACGAGAAGATTGCAGTGGCAATTGCCGCTTCAGTCGACAAAGGAAGGAATTAAATGGCTCAGAAGAAAATCAACTTCATGTGCACGGCTTTCAGAGACGGCTTCCAGTCCGTTTACGGCGCACGTGTTTTCACTAAGGACTTCATGCCGGCAGTAGCTGCTGCCAGAGAAGCAGGCATCAGACACTTCGAAGCAGGCGGCGGTGCAAGATTCCAGGCTCTGTACTTCTATACAAACGAAGATGCATTCGCAATGATGGATGAATTCAGAAGAGTTGCCGGACCGGATGCAAACCTTCAGACACTCGCACGCGGTGTCAACATCGTCGGTCTCGACTCCCAGCCGAGAGATATGATCAAGCTCCATGCTCAGCTCTTCAAGAAGCACGGCATGACGACAATCAGGAACTTCGATGCTCTCAACGATGTCAACAACCTCATCGACAGCGGAAACGCAATCCATGACGCAGGCCTCAAGCACGAAGTCACAGTCACCATGATGTCCCTTCCTGAAGGAGTAAAGGGTGCACACAACCCGGACTTCTACGAGAGGATTCTCAAGGAAATCATCGACGCCAAGATTCCGTTCGATTCTCTCTGCTTCAAGGATGCTTCCGGCACATCAACTCCTCACACCGTCTATGAGACAATCAAGAGAGCAAGAAAGCTTGTCGGTCCCAACATGAACATCGTCTTCCACTCACACGAGACAGCAGGTGTATCAATCCAGCAGTACATGGCAGCAATCGAAGCAGGTGCAAGCCAGCTCGACCTCTCCATGAGTCCTGTTTCCGGCGGAACATGCCAGCCCGACATCATCACCATGTGGCATGCTCTCAGAGGAACTGACTACACACTCGATATCGACATCGACAAGGTCAAGAAGGCAGAAAAGGTCTTCGAAGACTGCATGGCTGACTACTTCCTCCCTCCAGAGGCAACAAAGGTCAACCCCGAAATCCCGTTCTTCCCGCTCCCGGGCGGCGCTCTCACGGCAAACACACAGATGCTCAGAGACAACAACCTCATGGACAAGTATCCTCAGATTGTCGAAGCTATGGGCGAGACAGTTGCAAAGGGCGGTTTCGGAACATCAGTCACACCTGTCAGCCAGTTCTATTTCCAGCAGGCATTCAACAACGTCATGTTCGGGCCCTGGAAGAAGTTTGCTGAAGGCTACGGAAAGATGGTCCTCGGTTACTTCGGAAAGACACCTGTTGCTCCGGACCCTGAAGTTGTCAAGCTCGCTTCCGAGCAGCTCCACCTCGAGCCGACAACTGAAAAGGTTGTAGACATCAACGACAGAGACCCGAAGAAGGGCGTCGCAGCAGCAAAGGCAATGCTCGAGAAGGAAGGTCTCCCGCTCACAGACGAGAACATCTTCATCGCAGGAGCATGCAAGGAAAAGGGTATCCTCTACCTCACAGGTAAGGCTAAGGTCAACGGTGTCAGACTCAAGAGCCAGATGGCAGCAGAAGCACCGAAGGCAGCTGCAGCAGCTCCTCAGAAGAAGAGCGGCAACGGTGAATACACAGTCACAGTCGGCGGCAAGGCTTACGGCGTGAAGATTTCCGGCGACAAGGCAGTTGTCAACGGAAAGGAATATCCTCTCTCTGTTGTTGACGGAATCAAGACAGTTGCAGCAGCTCCGAAGGCAGCAGCAACAACAGTCAAGAAGGTTGTCAAGACAACAGGAAGTACAGAAGTCGTAGCTCCGATGCCGGGCCTCGCACTCAGATTCGAAGTCAAGGTCGGAGAGAGCGTCAAGAAGGACCAGGTTCTCTGTGTCATGGAAGCAATGAAGATGGAGAATGAAATCTACGCTCCGTGCGATGGTGTTGTCTCCTCTATCTCCGCCAACCAGGGCGACCAGCTCCAGGCCGGTGACCTTCTCATGACCATCGGCGGCAGCGCTGAAGAAGTCGAAGAAGTTGTTGAGGAAGCTGTTACAGAAGAGGCAGCTCCGGCAGCAGCAGTTGAAGAAGCACCCGCTGCAGCAGCTCCGGCTGAAGCAGCAGAAGGCGCTGAAGTTTCAGCTCCGATGCCCGGTCTTCTCCTCCGCTTCGAAGTCAAGGTCGGCGATACAGTCGCAAAGGATCAGGTACTCTGTGTCATGGAAGCAATGAAGATGGAAAACGAGATCTATTCTCCAGTTGCAGGCACAGTCGCATCTATCTCCGTTAACCAGGGCGATCAGCTCCAGGCTGGTGACCTCATCATGGTTATTGCATAAGGATTAACGTATGTCAGATATTCTTAACGGATTTGTTCAGCTCTGGTACTCAACAGGTATCTACGGCTTCATAACGGAAGAAAAGGGCTGGGGAATGGCCATCATGATTCTTGTCGGCTTCCTTCTCCTCTATCTTGCTATCAAGAAGGGATTTGAACCCCTTCTCCTCGTCCCGATCGGAATGGGCTGTATTCTTTCGAACATCCCTCTTGCATACATTGCAGGAACTGACCCGAACAGCACATTCGCTGCTACAGGCTTCATCAAGATCCTCTACGATGCAGGTATCGAATCGGGTCTCTTCCCGGTACTCATCTTCATGGGTGTCGGCGCAATGACAGACTTCGGACCGCTCATCGCAAACCCGAAGACACTGCTTCTCGGAGCAGCTGCACAGCTGGGTATCTTCATGGCTCTCATCGGTGCAGTTCTCCTTGCATATATCCCGGGAATCAACTTCACACTCAACGTTGCAGCATCAATCGGTATCATCGGCGGTGCCGACGGTCCTACAGCCATCTACGTAACATCCCGTCTTGCACCGAGCTATATCGGCTCGATTGCAGTCGCAGCTTACTCCTACATGGCTCTCGTTCCTGTCATCCAGCCGCCTATCATGAAGGCTCTTACAACTGTTGATGAGAGAAAGATCAGAATGCAGCAGCTGAGACCGGTTTCGAAGGCAGAGAAGATCATCTTCCCGATTCTCGTCATCACACTCTGCGGTATTCTCCTTCCGTCTGCAGTTTCCCTCATGGGTGCCCTCATGTTCGGTAACCTCGCAAAGGAATGCGGAGTTCTCGGAAGACTTGCTGACACAATGAGCAACGCTCTCATGAACACAGTCACCATCTTCCTCGGCCTCTCGGTCGGCTCCAAGATGGCTGCTGACAGGTTCCTCAACCTCGAGACACTCGGAATCCTCCTTCTCGGTGCAGTTGCATTCAGTTTCGGAACAGCAGGCGGCGTCCTTCTCGGAAAGCTCATGAACAAGCTCGACCCGAAGCACCCGATCAACCCGCTTATCGGAGCAGCAGGCGTCTCGGCCGTTCCTATGGCAGCACGTGTTGCATCCAAGGTCGGTCAGGAAGCTGACACACAGAACTTCCTTCTCATGCATGCCATGGGACCGAACGTATCCGGTGTCATCGGTTCTGCTGTTGCAGCAGGCGTTCTCCTCGCAGTCGTACCGAGCATGATGGAGACTATCTCTCCTCTCCTCAGCGGCTTCCAGGTTGTTGTGTGATTACAGCATAAAGCAGACGATAATCCCTCCGGCGACGGAGGGATTACTTTTGTATAAAGTCGGCTCTGAGTAAAAGACAGACAGAACAGGCCCTATGCAGCTATACCGGCCTGTATGAGGAGAGTTCGGGTTATCCAAAGTTCTCTTTTTGTCCGCCTCCGTTAATTGC
>CAVFYD010000007.1:0-54767 GCA_963626615.1 Sphaerochaetaceae bacterium | reverse complement strand
TTTTTCTTACTGTCTCTGTCGAATCCCTTCGGCTTACGGCGGATGATGTACTGGTCTTTCACTGCTTTCCAGGAATATGCGTCGGGAACGGGGTCGGGACCTCCGAAGTAGCGTGGCCTGCATCTGAGAATGCGGGCAATTCCACAGACTGTGCCCCTGATTATGCCGAAGCGTCTGACAGATGTGAGAAAATACTCGGAGCATGAGGGCGTATAGCGGCAGCAGGGACCGCCCTTGAAGGGGCTGATGAGAGCTCTGTACAGGTGCACGGGGATGAGAAATATCTCTCTGAGTATTTTCATGCTGATATTATTCTGCATTACGGAGATTTAATCTATCTGACCACTTGCATTAAACGGCCCTCTTTCGGTATAGTAGTGAAGGTTTGTCTCCCTCAGTTGACGAGGGTGTGTTCTTTTGATAGACTTACAAACCGTTATATTCAGCTAAGAAATAGAGAGGTTTAAAATGGCAACTCCTAAGTATAAAACATCCAAGTCCAGAGCAGCTTCCAGAAAGGCTGCAAACATGAAGCTTCAGGCTCCGAACCTTGTCACATGCCAGACATGCGGTAACCTTATCCCTGCACATCGCGTATGCCCGAAGTGCGGCTATTATGCAGGAAAGGCTGTTGTAGCAAAAGACGAGGAGTAATCAGATGACAGAAGCTGAAATCTTTAACAAAGTCAAAAATCTTGTTGTAGAAAAGCTCAGAGTCAGTCCTGATAAAGTCACTATGGATGCATCATTCCGCAAGGACCTCGGTGCTGACAGCCTTGACACATACGATCTCGTATATGCTCTCGAGGAAGAGACAGGTGTCACTATCTCCGACGATGAGGCCAACGGCTTCGAGACAGTCGGTGACTCTGTAAGATATCTCATGAAGGAACTCAACTGAAGTGTCTTCCTTTCCGATGAAAGCTCCCGTTCTCGACAGTGAGAGAGAAAGGGAGCTTATTTGTTTCCAGGAGGCCAACAGCCTCCGTTTCAACGACATAAATCTTCTCAATCTCGCCTTCACTCATACGTCTTACGCCAACGAGGCCAGGGGGGGCATGGACAACAACGAGAGGCTGGAGTTCCTCGGCGACGCTGTTCTCGACATGGTGACTGCCCAGTATCTGTTCGAGAACTACTATGCTGTCTATCACGAAGGTGAATTCTCCAAGATAAAGGCAATCGTCGTCAGCGAAGACTCTCTCTCCGAGATAGCTTCACGCCTTGAATTCGAGCGCTATCTTCTTATCGGGAAGGGCGAGAAGAGCCAGGGGGGAGCAAGGAAGAAGGCCATCCAGGCCGACGCCATGGAGGCTGTGATTGCGGCTATCTATCTTGACAGAGGCCTTGAGGAAGCGAGAAATTTCATTCTTTCGTTCATTCCCTTCCAGATAGAGAAGGTGCTGAGGAACAAGGTCGCCTACAAGGATTACAAGACCAAACTCCAGGAATATTACCAGAAGAGGAAAGGCAGGGTTCCCGTCTACACCCTTGTCTCCCAGTCAGGACCGGACCACGATCAGGTCTTCTCTGTAACGGTACAGGTCGAAGGAAAGACCTACGGACCGGCGAGCGGAAAGAGCAAGAAGCATGCCGAGCAGAATGCGGCAAGAGAGGCCCTCATTCATCTGGGGCTCGAACCGAACAATACAGAACAGATAAAGAACAGAGATTAGGCTTCCCGGATTATTTCGAGAAGCTTTTCCTTTGTATTGTATCCGGGATTCTCGATTACCTTTTCCAACAGGTACGAGAGTGCCTTTCCCATTGCCGGACCGGGAGGAACAACTGTTTTGAGGTCGGAGCCGGTGATGGCGAGGTCCTTTATGAATACGGGACTCTTATTCTCGATTTCACGATTGACAGCGCTCTCGAATTTCCCGTCGTCCCCTGTAAAGTCTCTGAGCGCCTTTCTGACAGCGAAGATGAGGGGAATCAGCTCCCGTCCGTTCTCATGTATGAAAAGCCGTGCATCAAGAGGCGTGTTCCTGCTTTCGTCGTACTTCCATTCCCTCACGATATGACACACGTCCTCCTTCTCCCTGTTGGAAGATCTGAGACGTGTGAGAATCTCTGAAGCTGTTCCACTGTCCAGATCTGAAAAGAGGATGGCATAGAATGCGGAGAGGGGAAGCTTGGCGCTCTCTGCCTTTTCCGTTGCGCTGAGGATACCCGCCGTAAGAGTCAGCTCGGGGATTATCTTGTCGAGGAGTCCTGTGTCCCTGAGGTACATGAGTCCCTGTACGGGAAAGCGTGAGAGAAGAAGCTTATCCAGCTCTTCCTTTATTCTCTCGACAGATACCTTCCTTATCGAAGAGTGGAGGTCCTTTATTGCAGAAAGGGTTTTCTCCTCAATCGTGAAGCCGAGCTTCGAGGAGAAGCGGCATGCCCTCATCATCCTCAGTGCGTCCTCTCCGAATCTTTCCTCCGCATTCCCGATTGCCCTGATTATTCCGTTTTCGAGGTCTTCTCTTCCGCCGTGCATATCGATGATATCTCCCGTGAGAATGTCGACGGCAAGGGCATTGATCGTGAAGTCACGGCGCTTGAGGTCCTCTTCGAGGGAGCGTACGAATGTTACACTGTCGGGATGACGTGAGTCTGTGTAGTCACCTTCGGTCCGGAAGGTTGTTATCTCATAGTGTTCGCCTCTGTAGATTACGGTTACGGTGCCGTGCTTTATTCCCGTATCGATTGTGCGTCGGAACATCGCCTTGACTTCCTCCGGCGTTGCACTTGTCGTCAGGTCATAGTCGTCGTTCTTCCGTCCGAGGAGGAAGTCCCTGACGGCTCCGCCGACAAGATAGAGACAATAGGAGTGAGAGGAAAAGACCTGGGCAATCTCTCTCAGTTTCTCCGGGGCATCGTATTTCATGCGTCAAATGTACCACAGTTTGCCTCTTTAAGGTAGACGGACTCTCGTTCTCCCCTTGAGAAACGAGTGTCAAACTCTTACAATTAAAAGGAAAAATCTAAGGAGAAACAAAGATGTTTGAACCTGTGAACAATAAGGTGAACTTTCCTCAGGAAGAAGAGAAGGTTCTTGCTTTCTGGGAGGACAACAGGATTTACGAGAAATCCATCGAGAACCGCCCGGCTGACAACGAGTATGTTTTCTATGACGGGCCTCCGTTTGCAACGGGACTCCCTCATTTCGGTCATATATTACCCGGCACAATCAAGGATGCCATTCCGCGTTACCAGTCCATGAAGGGCCACAGGGTCATCAGACGTTTCGGATGGGACTGCCACGGCCTTCCTGTCGAAGCAGAGATGGAAAAGACAATCGGAGTCTCGGGACACAGCAGAATCGTCGAGTACGGCATCGCGAAGTTCAACGAGGAGTGCCGCTCCATTGTCCTCAGATACACTTCCGAATGGAAGAAGGCCATCACCCGCACCGGACGCTGGGTCGATTTCGACAACGGCTACAGGACGATGGACAAGAACTACATGGAGTCCGTATGGTGGGTCTTCAAGACTTTATATGACAAGGGCCTCATCTATGAAGGCTACAATGTCCTTCCGTATTCCCCGAAGCTTGCATGCCCGCTTTCGAATATGGAAGTATCACTGGGAGGCTACAGGGATGTGACTGATCAGGCCGTGACGGTACGTTTCAAGATTGACGGGACTGATAAGAGTTACTTCCTTGCATGGACGACAACGCCGTGGACACTTCCCTCGAACCTTGCTCTTGCTGTAGGTGCAGATATCGACTACGTAGAAGTCGAGGATGAGGATGACGGATGTCACTATTATCTTGCCCAGAATCTTCTCGGAAAGTATTACAAGGACGGCAAGGGCTGCCGCATTGTCCGCACCCTCAAGGGAAAAGACCTTGTCGGCATGACATACGAGCCTCTGATGCCTTATTTCGCTTCCCTTAAGGAAGTGGGAGCATTCCAGGTCGTTACGGCAGACTATGTTACTGTCGAAGACGGATGCGGTATAGTACACACGGCATCGGGCTTCGGTGAGGACGACTACAACACGATGAAATCGAAGCTTCCGCAGGTTCCTGTCGTGTGTCCGGTTGACGAGGAGTGCCGCTTCACTTCAGAAGTTCCCGACTGGCAGGGAATGTTCGTCAAGGATGCTGACAAGTCCATCATCGAATGGCTCAAGAACAGCGGAAAGCTCGTGAAGAGGGAGAACTATCTCCACTCATATCCCTTCTGCTACAGAACGGGAATGCCTCTCATCTACAAGGCAATGAGCTGCTGGTTCGTCGATGTTCAGAAGATCAAGAAGACGATGCTTGAATGCAACGACCAGATCACATGGGTTCCTGAGCACATCAAGTACGGCCGCTTCGGCAAGTGGCTCGAAGGTGCAAGGGACTGGGCTATCAGCCGCAACAGATTCTGGGGTAATCCGATTCCGATCTGGAAGTGTGACGGCTCGGACTACATCGAAGTCATCGGCTCCGTGAAGGAACTCGAGGAAAAGTGCGGACAGAAGGTTGATGATCTTCACAAGCACTTTGTTGACAGTCTCACATGGCCGAGCCCCGACGGAAAGGGGACGATGCGCCGTATTCCGGACATCTTTGACTGCTGGTTTGAATCCGGTTCCATGCCGTATGCACAGCAGCACTATCCGTTCGAGAATGCCGACAAGTGGGACAAAATCTTCCCGGCAGACTTCATCAACGAAGGTCTGGACCAGACAAGAGGCTGGTTCTATTCGCTGACTGTCCTCGCTGCAGGTCTCTTCGGTAAGCCCGCATTCGAGCACTGCATAGTATCCGGAATCGTTCTTGCCGAGGACGGAAGCAAGATGAGCAAGAGCAAGCACAACTACACTGACCCGATGGAAGTCGTGCGTCAGTACGGTGCAGATGCACTGCGCTTCGCTCTCATCAACTCATGCCTTGTGAGGGCAGATGACGTCAAGTATTCCGATGACCTTGTGAAGGATGTCCTCAAGGGCCTACTCATTCCTCTCTGGAATGCATATTCGTTCTTTGTAACATATGCCAACATCGACGGCTATGAGCCCTCGGAGACGGCAACCAGGGACCTCAGGAATCCTCTCGACAAGTGGATCATCTCGGATCTCGAGGCACTCATCGAGAAGACGACGAAGGCTTTCGACACATACCAGATTCAGGATGCCACACAGGCTGTGGTCTCATTCATCGATGACCTCAACAACTGGTACATCAGAAGAAGCAGAAGAAGATTCTGGAGAAGCGAGAATGACAGCGACAAGAAGGATGCATACAACACCCTCTACAGAGTGCTCATCACATTCTGCAAGGTTGCAGCTCCGATGATTCCGTTCGTCACCGAAACCATCTACCAGAACCTCAGAACTGATGATATGCCGCTTTCCGTACATCTCTGCGACTACCCCGAGTACAACGAGGAGGAGAGAGACAGAGTCAAGGAAGAGGAGATGAGAGTCGTCATGAAGGCCGTCGAGATGGGACGCTCCCTGCGTGCTTCATCCAACCTCAAGATCAGACAGCCCTTAAAGGAATTCATCGTCGTCAGCAGGAACAGCTCTGTCAGGGAGACTCTCGAGAAGGATATCGACATACTCAAGGAAGAGCTCAACGTCAAGAAGGTTTTCGTCAGAAAGAACGAGGAGGATCTCGTAACATATTCTGCAAAGGCAAACTTCAAGGTACTGGGTGCAAAGCTGGGTAAATCCATGAAGGAAGTCGCTGCTCACATCCAGGGTCTTGTCGGCGAAAGAATCGAGAAGATTCTCAACGGGGAAAGCGAGAAGATCGACTACTCCAACGGCTCGATTGACATCTCGGAAGGCGACCTTGTCGTCCAGAGAACGGAGAAGGAGCACGTCAAGGTGCTCAACGAAGGAGACCTCACAGTCGGATACGACACGGAGGTTACAGAGGACCTTCTCCTTGAAGGTATCGCAAGAGACCTCGTGAGACTCGTGCAGACGGAGAGAAAGGAAGCCGGATTCGACGTTGCGGACCATATCCGTCTCACAGTCGACGGTGACGGAACACTGAAGAAGGCCGTGGATATGTTCTCCGCCTTCATCAGTAAGGAAACTCTCTCCGATTCCCTCACATTCGCTCTCAATGACGGAAAGACTGCCGAGATCAACGAGAAGGAAGTCACAGTAAAGGTCGAAAAGGTATAAGACATGAAGAGAACCCTGCTTTCCGTTTCAGTTGCAGTTCTTCTCCTTATCACAGGCTGTGTCCATAAGACACCGTTCACCACCGAGTACTTCTATCAGGCACTCGGGGAGAGCGGGGAAGTGGTGATGACAGCCGACATGGAGAGGATAAAGAACGGGGAGCTGGGTGAACTCGTCGACGAAAGTGTAAGAACGAACTCTATGGTGAAGAAGGCGACGAGAGTCAGCGTCTCGCTCGAGAGTGAAGACACCGCGGACGGGAAGATAACACTTACAAGCGGGGCCGTAGAGGGCGACATATCGCGCCTGGGGATAAATACGGCCCTGATGTTCTCCTCATCTTTCGAGAAGGAGAAGGACGGAAACGCCGAATGGTACAGTGCCAAGGACGGGAATCTCAGCCTCTACGTTCCGCAGAGCGGAGTCCTGCTCTTCACGAACGGTGACTACCCTTCGTTCTTCCGCCGTTCGTACACCGAACGCGAGATGCTCATCGACGACGAAACGGCCCTGATGATGGCTTCTGCTGCATTCTCACTCTACGTATTCGAGCCCGAGAGCCTTGCTGATATCGGCTTCGAACTTCCCTCTGCCGTTACCGCCGAGATTCTTCAGACATGTCTTCTGTTCGACGAGAAGGACGGGGAAATAAAACTCTCGGGATATATCAGAGTGACAAGTGAGGGAACCGCGAGGGCGCTCAACACACTCTTACGTAACCAGATAATCCAGGAGAAGAGAAGAGCGGGCGAGAAACTTGACGTTTCGTCTCTTTCCGGTATCTTTATTACAAGTGGCAGTTCCGTTATCATAACGGACTATACACTTTCAGGGGAAATGAAGGAAAACGCGAAAGCGCTCATTTCCGAAAGGCTTGGAGGATTGATCTGAATGCCTATCTATTCATATAAGTGTTCGTCATGCGGAAACGAATACGATGCTTTCAGAAGCTTCGACGACTCCGACAAGGACGACGTGTGCCCCACATGCGGGGGAAAAGCAAAGCGCATGATTACAGAGCCGGGTGCCGTAATCTACAAGGGTACCGGTTATTACTGTACAGATAACCCACACTCATCGGGATGTAACTGTGCATCCTGCCAGGGGAGAAAGTAATGGAAAAAAAGAGGATTCTAACAGGAGACAGACCGACAGGCAAGCTGCATCTTGGACACTACTGCGGTTCCCTAAGAAGCAGGGTCGCACTGCAGGACGATTATGAGGAGTTCATTCTCATCGCCGATGTCCAGGCTCTCACGACACATTTCGAGAAGCCGGAGCTCATCTACGACTCCATCTATCAGATAACGATGGACAACCTCTCAGTCGGACTGGATCCGGAAAAGGTCACGTTCATACAGCAGTCACAGGTTCCGTCAATCCACGTTCTGACGATGTTCTATTCGATGATCACGACGTGCAACCACCTTCTCATAAACCCGACCATCAAGACCGAGGCGAGAAGCTACGGTTTCCAGGACGATAACAGGGAGTATGACTTCTCGAAGCTGACATACGGCTTCCTGGGGTACCCCGTGAGCCAGACTGCCGACATCACGTTCTGCAATGCGGATCTCGTTCCGGTAGGAGAGGATCAGGTACCGCACATCGAATTCTCGCGTAAGCTTGTACGCCGCTTCAACGAGATGTACGGCACGGCAATCAGGGAACCCGATTACAAACTTTCATCGGTATCGAGGCTGTGCGGTCTCGACGGCAACAGCAAGATGGGAAAGAGCCTGGGTAATGCAATATACCTCTCCGACACTCCCGACGAAGTCTGGAACAAGATCCGTAACGCCAAGACAGATACCAACCGTATAAGCGTGAAGATTCCGGGAAACCCCGATGTCTGCTCTGTCTATCAGTACCATAAGGCCTTCAACGAAGAGGGGGTCGGGGAAGTGAGATGCCAGTGTACCTCGGCCGGCATGGGATGCGTCCAGTGCAAGAAGATTCTCAATGAGAAGATGAATGCGCTTCTTGACCCCATCAGGGAAAGAAGACATTACTACGAGGAGCATAAGGACGATGTCAGGGACATCATAAAGTCGGGCACCCGGAAGGCCAACGAGATCGGAAACCGTAATCTCGACGCCATAATGGAAAAGATGCATATCATGATATGAGAAGGGGAGGGCGACCTCCTCTTTTTTCAGAGTTCGGCAATCATCGGGAAAGATGGAATCAACAGTTCCGGAATGCCGCTTTTTCGGTTGAACCGATATAATTATCATATATTTTACATTTAAGGCGGATTCCTTTCTTGATATTATTTTTCCGAGAGACCTATAATCTTGTTATGGAAACGAGGTCGAAGAAATCTGCATTTTGCGTCACTGCCGTCTACTGTCATGATATGCGGACGAGGGAGGACCTCTTTATATATGACACGAAGATGCAGCAGCGGGCACCGGGACGCCGGGAAACAGGGAGGGGATGATATGATTTATGTACTCTATGTACTTCTTTCCCTTGTTGCCATCTATCTCCTCTATGTGCTTTTTCTGTGTGTCTGTGCCATTCTCGTTCCGAAGAGGGAATTCGATAAGGACAGTCCCTTCTACAGGGCGCTTCTGAACAATTCGACGAGGAACATTCTCCGCCTTTTGAGAATCCGTGTCCACGTCAGCGGAATGGAGAAGGTACCCCGGGAGACGAAGTGTCTCTTCGTATCGAATCACAGGTCCAACTATGACCCTATAATCACATGGTATGTGTTCAAGGCATGGAAAATATCGTACATCTCGAAGAAGGAGAATTTCTCCATACCCGTATTCGGGCGATTCATCCGCAAATGCTGCTTCATGGCGATAGACCGCAAGAACATAAAGAATGCCGTTCCGACAATAAGGAAGGCCGGAGAGCTTCTTGAAAGGGGAGAAGTGTCAATCGGAGTATATCCCGAGGGAACGAGAAGCAAGAAGTGCGTACTCCTCCCGTTCCACGACTGCATGTTCAGAATAGCATCTCTCGGCTCCGCCCCGATAGTCGTGCTTACAATCAGCGGTACGGAGAAGATATTCCGCAACATCAGATCCTTCAGAAGATCGGATGTGGATCTCACTGTCCTCGAGGTAATACCTCCCGGGAGAGTGAAGGAGATGCGGTCGTGCGAGATAAGCAGTGAAGTCAGAACACTGATGGAAGAGGATTTAAGCAAGGAAGGAAAATAGAAATGAGCAGAAGTTATCTATTCTGGAATTCCCAGTCGGGAAAGAGAAGCAGGGACGGTCTTGAGGCACTCAAGGCAAAACTCAATGACGACGAGCTTGACGCTGTCGATGTCATCGGCTTTGCGGGCTACAGGGAATATCTCTCGGGTATTCAGAGCGATGACAGAATCTATCTCATCGGAGGAGACGGAACTCTCAACCGCTTTGCCAACGAGACGGACGGCATGAATCTTAAGAACGATATCTATTACTATCCGGCAGGAACGGGAAACGATTTCCTGAAGGACCTGGGCAAGACTGCAGATGACTGCCCGATCAGAATAAACGGGTATCTTGAGAACCTTCCTGCAGTGGAAGTCAACGGAAAGAAATACCGCTTCCTGAACGGTATCGGGTACGGTATCGACGGTTACTGCTGCGAAGTCGGGGACAGGATGAAGGCCGAAAACAGGGAGAACATCAACTACACATCCATCGCAATCAAGGGACTCCTGTTCCACTATCATCCGACATCCTGCACCATTACGGTTGACGGAAAGAAGTATGAATACAGCAAGGTCTGGCTCTGCCCGACAATGAACGGACGCTATTACGGCGGCGGCATGATGGCGGCTCCCGGCCAGGACAGACTGAATAAGGACGGCACACTCTCCGCAATGCTCTTCTACGGAAAGGGCAGGCTGAGCACGCTCATGGCATTCCCGTCAATCTTCAAGGGTGAGCATGTCAATCGTCACGATATGGTTGCCATCCACACGGGTAAGGACATCACGGTCGAATTCGATGCTCCCACATCACTTCAGATAGACGGTGAAACAATCCTCGGTGTCACGAAGTACAGAGCATACAGCGTCAGATGAAGAGTTGAGAGCCTCCGGATGGGGGCTCTTGTACAAAAGAAAAGTCCGTTATCTTACATCGTGAGATGAAAGTCTTCAGACTTTGCCTTTGATTTAACAATATTTTACATTTTTTTACATTTAATTTGCACAGTTCTCTTCTTTTGAGCTATACACTGAAAAATACTGATAGTGGAAGGGGAAAAACCGCTATACAGAAAGAGTTAGGAAAAGATGAAGAGAGTAATACTGATTCTGCTGGCTGCTGTACTTTTTGCATTTACACTGTCTGCATCCGGAGCGAAGGATACTGCTTCGACAGAAACCGTCAATCCCGATAAGCCCTATGCCGGCACTAAGCTTACATGGTGGCTGAAGAGCAATGCCAATGTACTTGTAGCCTATGATAATCTCGCCAGGACGCCCTGGGCACAGTACGTGATGAAAAAGACCGGTATCGAAATCGAATTCATCTATGTCGATATCGACAGCTATGAAGATGAATTTGAGAAGATGGTCAGGCTGAAGAACTATCCCGATATCATCGAGTACGAATGGACGAACTATCCCGGCGGTGCCGTTGCCGCAATCAACGATAAGGTCATAATCGACCTCTCGGACAGGATGGAGGAGTATGCTCCGAATCTCTCTTCTCTTCTTTCTGCCAATCCCGATATAGCGAACATGGTGACATCAGGTAGCGGCCAGTATTACTGCTTCCCGTTCCTGAGAGGCCTCAGTCAGCCCAATATCACACAGTTCTCGAGCTCGTTCATTGTCCGGCAGGATGTTCTTGACGAGCTCGGACTTGACCGTCCCGAGACCATAGATGAATGGGAGACCGTTCTCAGGGCATTCAAGGAGTACGGGTTCGAGAAGCCGTTCATAACCCGAAACGAGTGGATGATAGATGTATGGTCACCCGGGTTCGACAACTGGGGAGACTTCTACGTCGAGGACGGCACAGTGAAGAACGGCCTCATCGAAGAAAGCCGCTACAATGTGCTCTCGCGTCTTCATTCCTGGTATGTTGAAGGGCTTATAGACAATGATTACCTCAATGCACAGAAAAAGTCGAACGAGGAGGATTTCACATCCGGCAGAGCCGGAGCCTGCTATGCTCCCTTCGGTCAGGGACTGGGCAACTATACTTCCATCATGCACTCAGCTGACAGCAGCATTACGGAAGACGATATCAGGGGGACTGTTCCCGTAACTTCAGTTAAGGGCCAGAACGCGAAGTTCTCCAAGATGAGTCAGATTTATGATACGACAGGACATTCTGCCGCCATTTCCACGAAGTGCAGGAATACGGAAGCTGCAATGTGGCTTCTGGACTGGATGTACAGTGAAGAGGGAAATCTCTGCTGCAACTTCGGCATCCCGGGGGTGACGTATGTAATGAAGGACGGTGTTCCTACATATACTTCCGTCATACTCGACAACAAAGAATACACGACTGCAACTGCACTTGCAATCTATACACGTGCTTCAACAAGCGGTGTATGTGTACAGGACGAGGAGTACATCAGACAGTACTATGTACTTTCGAATCAGAAGGAGGCGCTCGAACTCTCACTTCGAACAGATATGGCCGAGCATTTCTTCCCCTCCGCTGCAACCGTCAGCGAGGAGAATTCGAAGGAATTCGCCACAATCATGACGGATGTCAGGACATATGTCAGAGAAATGGAGGCGGGATTCATTTCCGGAGAGTTCTCCCTCACCCCGACATCCTGGGAGCGCTATATAAAACAGCTGAAGGATTTCGGTATCGGGAGAGCGATTGAAATCAAGCAGGAAGCATACGACGCATACATAGGTGAATAAGCGCAACATAATCCTGAAGAGCCCGGACAAATCCCGGGCTTTTTCCCTTTTGGCTTTTGATGCTGTTTGACAGACTGCAGCCTATCAAAGAGAATGGGAGTCAGCTCATGGACGGAGGAGTGTGCAATGAAAGATACAGGTGAATACAGCTTTCTCGGAAAATATATCGGTGCAACGGTAACCGCCATCGACGCTACTCCATACTGGATGGAGAAGAAGCACCTTGTCAGCAGCAATACCGTAATCGTGTCCACAACGGCGGGACAGCTCTCCTTTGCCTGTGCATATTACCAGGCGGATCTCTTCTGGGATGAGAACGAGGATGTTCTGTTCTCGGTGAAGGAAGGGGAGAGTGACATAGAATACACATCCCTTGACGGAATCCCTCTCGAGACGGAGAAGAAAGATGAAAACATCCTCGACATATCTCTCGTATATGATGAAGTGACAGCTCTGGACAGAAAAGCCAATGGCAAGGTTCTTATCTATCCCGTTGCCGTATTCTTTCATACTGACCGAGGCGATGTCGCCGTCTGGCGTGACAGCATGGATGTCTTTCTTCTGGGGTATGACGGAAAGAATGCGACAGTAAGCGAGCTGTGGCCTCTTGACGAACTCTGGGAAGGCTTTCTCTCCGTTCCTCCATTTTCCGTGAAGAGATTCATCCATTCCTTCGGTAAGAATGAGACAGCCGTAAGCGAGGAGAAGAAGTACTATCCTTCTGAAGATAGTGAATGAACTGAGTCAGTTCCATGGAGAAAGAAAAGACCGCAGCGTGAACTGCGGCCTCTCATCGTTCTTCCTGGAACTGTCTGTCAGCTGTTTCGGAATCCTTGACTGCGGTGAGAAAGCCCAGGGTAATCAGCTTACCGCTTACTCTGTCGAAGAGCCTGATGCGCTCCGTACTGACGCATACGTTGACCTTTGTCCCGATACTGAATCACAGGTTACATATGACGTCTGTAAGGAGAAAATCGCCGGCATGACCGTATCCATTGCCTGGAAGATTTAGCCTTCTATCGTGCCGTTCTCGTCGATTCCTTTGCACTCCGGTCTTACCCAAATGACGACACTTTCGCCGTCAATGCGTTTTCTGTCTCGTCGACCTCCGCGGTATGATAGTTGAAGTATTCGTTTCTGTTGGCTTTTTCGGCCCTGCCGTGAGCCGCCTTCTCCTCGTCTGTCTTATGTTCCGGCTTTTGCAGTCGCAGGGCTCTGCGCTGCTGAATGTGAAGACCTCATCTTGAGCCTGAGCCTGGCCGTCCATGAGGAGTATGTGTGATGGCGACTCTCTGCACTGCTGCCCCCGGGAGCTCTGCGGGGTTGCAGTCCCCGAACATACCGGTCTTGACGAGTCTTGATACCCTGTCTTACCGCGAGGGGGCTGTCTCCTCTTCTGTGAGCTTTCTGACTTTCTGTGTTGAATATACATCTTCTGAACAGCGATACCGGATAATTTCAGAAGGACCGGAAGAAAACGCAATTGTCGGGATTACAGGAAAGCGCAATCTGACAGAGAAAGAAAATGTGTTTCTGATAATGTATAAAAATACAGTTCTTGTGCATAAAAATGAATAAGGAAGAGACTGCCTTTCTGCTGTTTCAGAAACAGGGGTCCGGTGTGCCGGAAATGCTTGCTCTTCTGTTAATTGCAGGTTCAGAAAGAAAAAACTTTATTGCTTTTTTAATTGTAAAATAGAGGATATTTGTTGCGTCATTTTTGCCGTTTTTGATATATTGAATATCAGGAGACAGACGAACTCGAGAAGAGCCGGGGCATCGGTATGCATTTTTATGCGTGATGAGACTTTGTGCTCTTGCCCCTGTTCCGGATTGACGATGAAGGGTGATTTGAAGAAGACAGGTGCCTCAGGGAAGCTCATAATATTTTCGCTCCCCTTCTTTGCATCGTACTTCATGCAGGCCTTCTACGGTCTGACTGATCTCTTTTTCGTAGGAATATACAATCCTGTAAGCAGTACTGTTGCAGTCGCAACAGGGACACAGATACTTCATTTCATCACTACAGTTGCAGTTTCGCTTGCCGTTGGTGCGGCGGATGCCATAAAGAGAGAATATGACGAGGGCGACAGGGACAGTATCGAGAGAACAATAGGAGCGACGATTGCATTCTACGGTCTTTTGGCCACAGTGATGGCTGTTCTTCTCAATCTTCTTGTTCCGGCGTTTATCGGTGTGCTCAATGTTCCTTCTGCAGCTGTAGATGCTACGAAAAGATATCTCCACGTTGCTTTCCTTGCTTTGCCCTTCATTGCAATGACGAATCTTGCTCACAGTACGTTCCGCGGACTGGGGGACAGCAGGACGCCGATGTATGTTCTCCTTTCGGCATGTGTTCTGAATATAATACTCGATTTCCTGTTCATCGGAAGGCTGGACTGGGGAGCCTATGGAGCGGCTGCGGCAACACTCATCTGTCAGGTTTACAATTCCTTTGCCGTTGTGGCGTTTCTCCACTTCTTCCTTAAGAAGAGGAATATTCATGTCAGTGTCCGGAGAATAAAGATTATCAGGGAATGTGTGCGTCCCATCACTGAAGTCGGGCTTCCGATTGCCGTTCATGACCTCTTTATCCAGACAAGTTTCCTCTTCGTAA
This sequence comes from Sphaerochaetaceae bacterium, assembly GCA_963626615.1. Lineage (GTDB taxonomy): Bacteria > Spirochaetota > Spirochaetia > Sphaerochaetales > Sphaerochaetaceae > Ornithospirochaeta. Next base: position 40,182 of record CAVFYD010000007.1, on the reverse strand, counting down.
CCGCAATCATCAACAGGCGCGGCCTCACTGATGCTGCAGCTGCGGGAATTGTGGAGAAGATCATCTCTTTCATTCTTCTGTTCTTCTCGTCAATCGCTTCATCCGTAACGGTACTTTCGATGTACGAGAAGGGTGAGGACAGAGGTGAAAGACTCAGACAGTATCTTTATTCGGGACTCCTCGTCACCTCTCTTTTTGCCATCGTCGTAACTGCACTTGTCTCTCTCTTCCCGTCGGTTCCTGTTTCATTCTTCACTGATGACCCCGCCGTAATCAAGAACGGCTCTAAATATATGTCGGGCTACATACTGGGACTTGTCTTTGCAGCTGTGCACTACGTGTTTACCGGTTACTTCAATTCCGCAGGACTTTCGGGTGTTTCCTACATGCATAATATAATATCGGGTATGTTCATGAGGATTCCAGGAGTGTATCTTATTTCGATACTCTTTCCGCGAAATCTCTTCCCGGTGGGGCTTGCGTCGGCTTCAGGTGCTGTTTTTTCGGCAATAATTTGTGTTCTTGTATACTCTTACGTCAGGGTTATAAGAAACCGTCGGGGGGCATCGCCTAAAAGACCTCTTTGGACGGGAGTGACTGACGGAAAGTGATAATGAAGAGGAGCGGAGGTGAGACGGACTCATCGTGAGGAAGTTTCCTCAGACTCAGTGATGTGGAGATGGATATGGAAGCAGAAAGAGTGAGAAAAGGCTATCTTGGAAAGCTCCTTGGGTTTTCCATGCCTCTCTGGGCATATTTTCTCATTCAGACACTCTTCGGTGTCTTCGACATCTTCTTCGTCGGAAGGTATTCATCCATTGCGGACATCGTCGCCGTTGCCGTGGGCTCCCAGCTTATCTACGTTCCCGTTGTATTCATGACAGGGTACGCATCCGGAATAATCAGGACGGTGAACGGTGCTCTGGAAAAGGGAGAGAGAAATGAAGCCGAAAGGGCTCTCTCCTCCGGCGTTCTCTTCTTCCTGCTCTGCTCACTTATTCTCGGATGCTTCTTTTATTTTATCCGGGAAACCGTCGTATCTGTCATGGCAGTGCCCCTGAAGGCATGTGGTGCAACGATGGAGTATCTGAAGGTATCAACACTTTCACTCCCGTTCGTCACACTCTTCATACTTGCAATATCATTCTACAGGGCTTCCTGCGGAGAGGGCCGCATACTCATACACATAGGATTTGCAGCCGCCGTGAATGCTGTGCTTGACTATGTCTTCGTCGCCCGTATGAAAATGGGTGCTGCAGGTGCCGCCACAGCTACTGTGTGCGCTCAGACTGTATGTGCGTTTACGACCGTCACAGCAATGACAGTGAGACGGAAATGGGTGAGATTCAGAATCTCTTCGGCACGAATCGGGAAGGATGGAATCCGTACCATATTCCGTTCCGGTAATGCGGAGGCGATGCAGAATGTCGTTATCCGCATAGCGATGCTCTTTGTCACATTCATCATCAACAGACGGGGCCTTGAAGATGCCGCAGCTGCAGGAATCGGAGAGAAGATAATCACGCTTCTTCTCACGTTTGCCATTGCAATGCGTAACGGTACCGTCAGGGTATGTTCTGCTTACCTCAGGGGAGAGACGCGTGATGTCAGGAAAGCCCGCTCTTCGCACGAGACTGCACTTTGCGTAACCGTCATCTATGCCGTCGTCGTTCTTTTCCTCGTCAGGAAGTTTACTCCTGACATCATCAGGCTTTTCACTCATGATGCGGATGTAATCGAATCGGGGACGGAATATCTTTCCGGCTATATATGGGAAGTGCTCTTTGCCGGGATTTACTATATCTACACTGGATATCTTGTCTCTTCGGGCATGTCCAGTCTTGCAACGCTGAACAATGTCGCCACAATCGTCATGATCCGCATTCCATTCATCTATATCGTTTCTCTTCTCTATACACATTCCCTCTATGAGGTCGGTCTGGCATCTACTGCCGGTTCTCTCTTCTCTGCACTTATCGGAACATTCATATACTTCTATCTCACGCGTCACAAGAAGAAGATCATTCAGGACAAGAGCTGAGAGCTGTGTCTGTGCTGTATTTCTGAAGTGCTTCAGGAAATTTTTGTAGTAGTCTTGTAGTAAAAATTGTAGTAGCTTTGCAGTGAAGATTGTAGCAGTTCTCCCGAAAGATCGGGATTGTCCTGTTTCGGGAATGAGATTTTTTGCAGTTAAAACCGTGCTGCTTCAATAATTCTCTGCTTCATATAAAAAAACTCTCCGTTTCCGAAGAGACTCTGATGTCAGAAGATAATGAAGAAGATGAAGAATACAACGAGATGAGGGATACAAAGGAGTATGTATTCCCTTGTGAATGCCTTCCTCTGCTCCTTCATTTCCCTCAGGGTATATATAAAGGCGAACGATAGCGAGAGTATTGTGGATGGCAGTGTATCTGCCACCGTGGCTGAGGCAGCTGACGAGCCGAGTCTTGTCAGAAGAACAGACGCAAGAAGAGAAAGAATGCTGTTTGAGGCGACGTTTGTCTTCGAGAGAACATATCCCGAAAGAACCATGAGGGATAGCGTGAGGAAGATGGGCCAGTTCATTCTACTGTATATTCCTCTGTCGAGAACAAGAAATGCCGCTGCCACGACAAGAAGAAGGTCTATCGTGTTGAATCTTCTTCCCCAGAGGATGACAAGGAAGAATGCCAGATACAGTATCCTCATTCCTCTCTTTTCCCTGTCCCAGTAGTCCTCGTCCTCTATGTGGAGATATATTTCGTCCCCCTTTGTTCCCCTGAAGATGATGAACGCTTCCATTGTGAAGAGCGCAAGTGATACTCCATAGGGGATGAGAAGTGACGGCATGTATGTCGCATAGCTTACACCTGTATCGAGGAAGAGATAGAGGTTTGCAGGGCTGAATGGCGTGAAGAGCGTCGTCAGCTCGCTCAAGAGCGTTATGAGCGCCACCGCAGGCACCGTGTACTTCTCCTTCCTGCTCTCCTTCAGAAGTCTGACCGTAAACGGAACCATCATGAGAACAACCATGAACGGGAAGAGAAAGAGAGAAAGAAGGAACGTCGACAGAAAGAGAATGAAGAACATGAACGGAGTCGAACGTACGCTGTTGAGAACCCTGAATGCGGGTAGCGCGATGTTCTCCTTCCTCAATCCCTCCTCGACAAGGAGAAGCATGAAGAGATAGCATACCGTCTTCCACGGGAAGGCCACTATCTCCTCGCCTGTGAGTGGATGGATGATGAGAGTCATGACTGCTATGACGAAGTAGAGAGGAAGAAACCAGTATTCCTTAATTTTCGCTTTCATCTGAGCTGTCCTTTCTTGTTTCCATCTCTTCGCCGCGTGCGTTGAATGTATAGACTGCAGTGTTCTCTATCGCTTCATCGATGAGACTTTTCATGTTGAGTGAACAGTAATGTTCTCTCGTCTCCTTTTTATCCGGGCGTGTCACCGGGTGCTTGGGAGAGAAGACTACACAGCAGTCCTCGTATGGGAGAATCGATGTCTCGTATGTTCCGATTTCCTTGGCCTTGGCGATGATCTCCTCCTTGTCCATGCCGCATAATGGCCTCAGGACAAGCATGTCCGTCATGCTGTCGGTGAAACTCATTGCATCGAGTGTCTGGCTTGCCACCTGCGATACCGCTTCCCCTGTGACGAGTGCGATGTCGTAAGCGGATGCGGCAAGACGCTCCGTCACTTCAAGCATTGCGGCTCTGAACATCAGGGTTGCCTCTTCTTCGACTGCATTGTCACGGATATATTCCTGTCCCTTCGTGAACGGTACGACGAAAAGTCTTGTTCCCTGAAGATAGGGGGCTATCAGGGAGGCCAGCTTCTTTACTTTCTCGAGAGCCATTTCGGAAGTGTAGGGATAGGCGTGGAAGTAGCAGCAGTCGAGTTTCATTCCTCTCTTTGCCATCAGTACGCCTGCAACCGGGCTGTCGATTCCTCCCGACAGGAGGAGCATGCCGCGTCCCGCCGTGGAGACGGGAAGACCTCCGCATCCTCTCTCTGAATGTGTGTAGATGTAGCACTCGTTCCTGATTTCGACTGTTATCGTGTAGTCGGGCTTCTTGAGATTGACTGAGAGAGACGGGTAGTACTTCTCGACTGTGTCTGCCACACGGCAGGCAACTTCGACTGACGAGAGGGGATAGCTCTTGTCCTCTCTTCTCACTTCGACCTTGAAGGACCCAGTGTCCCCGAACGGGTGTGTGGAGAGGATTTCGTCAGCTTTGGTGAGTATTGTCTCGATGTTCTTGTCACTGCATCTGAATGACGGTGCCCATCCCGTGATGCCGAATGTTGTGTCGAGGGCCTTCTCGATCCTCTCCTTAGGACATGACTCGTCCACATAGAGGAATACTCTTCCCTTAGTCTTGTCCATGCGGCATTCGTAGGGTTTTATCTTGCCCCTGATGTTTGCCCTGAGACGGCGTTCGAACATTATCCTGTTGCCGCCCTTGAGTGCTATTTCGCCTTCCTTGATCAAATACTGCTGTTCAGCCATTTATAAGCTCCCCGAATGCCTTCACGAGTGCCTCGGCATCGCTGAAGGATGTATCTCTAGAAAGGCTTATTCTCAAAGCCTTTCCTGCTCTTCTGTTGTTGATTCCCATTGCCTCGAGAATACTTTCGCTCTTTCCCTTTGCGTTGTTCGAGCATGCGGAGCCCGAGGAAACGCAGAAGCCTTTGTCCATAAGCATCCTCGTGAACACTTCGGAGGGAAGCGGTCCCTCGACGGAAAGTATGTACGGTGATGAGTTCTCCGGTGAGAATATGGAGAGTCCCATCGCCTCGAGATTCGATTTTATCCAGGCTTTGATTTCGCCCGCTTTCCTCTCGTTCTCCTCCCTGTTTTCCATCCATTCTCCGAGTGCTGTCGCGAAGGCTGCTATGGCCGGAAGGTTTTCAGTCCCGCCTCTCTTTCCCTTCTCCTGGCCACCTGCGGGGGCGAGAGGATGGATTATCTCGGGATTCTTTACGTAGAGCATTCCGATTCCCCTGGGACCGTTTATCTTGTGTCCCGAGAACGACGCGCCGTCAACGTCCCATGCCTTGAGTTCGAGGCCGGTCTTTCCCAGAGCCTGGACTGAATCGGAGAAGAAGAGGATTCTGCGTCCGTTCTCCTTCTCGTAGTCCCTGACTGTCTTCACAAGCTGGCCAATGGGCTCTATTGCACCCGTGACGTTGTTGACGCTCATGATGAATACGGCCCTTGTGTCGGGAGTGAGAGTCTCTCTCAGTTCGTCGGGAGATACAAAGCCTCCCTTTGCTCTTATCGTGAGGACGTTCCAGCCGAGCTTTTTGAGGTACTTTCCCCAGCTTGATACTGCTTCATGCTCTATTCTTGATATTATCACGGTCCCTTTCTCCATCCAGAGAAGTGACTGCATGAAGAGGGCGATGGACTCCGTTGCGCCGGATGTGAATATGATGCTGCGGCTCTCAACCCCGAGCATTGATGCAATGCTCTCCCTCTTCTCTTCGAGAAGGGCTTTCGCTTTTGTCCCGAGGCGGTGATTTGATGACGGGTTACCGTAAGTCTCCCGGCTGACTCTTTCGTACTCTTCGAGTGCCTTTGGGGAAACAGGTGTTGTGGCTGCATTGTCGAAATAGAAATCCATAGCAATGATTTTTCCTTTTCTTGGCGCTTTGGTCTATAGCTTATCGGCTTTGTTGTTGGAAGATTGGATGGAAATGAGTAAACTCAGGCCATGAGAAAGCTTTTTGACACAACACTCGGAGACAATAAGGTCACCGGAGTATATATTGCATCTTCAGACGAAATGGGGAAGAGAATCGGGGAACTGAAGTCGTTCATCATCGTAACGGATGAGAATACAAGAGGGTATTCACCGTTCCCCGAAAGGACACTCGTACTCGAGAGCGGAGAAGATCACAAGAACTGGGAAAGTATAGACAGAATCCTTTCGTATGCAAACGAAAACGGCCTTGCCCGCGACAGCTGTTTCGTTGCACTCGGCGGCGGTGTTGTCTGTGACATGACAGCCTTTGCCTCTTCTCTCTATATGAGAGGTGCTCATCTCATTCTCTGTCCGACAACGCTTCTGTGTATGGTGGATGCAACGCTGGGTGGAAAGACAGCAATTGACTACGGGGAGACGAAGAATCTTGTCGGGTCATTCTATCCTTCTGACGAGGTGATAATCCCGATCGGCACACTCTCGTCTCTGCCGCAGGGGGAGTTCATGTCGGGAATGGGAGAAGTCGTGAAGCATGCCCTTCTTTCCTCAGATAACGGCCTCTATGACTTTCTTATGGATAACAGGGAGAGAATCCTCAACAGAGACGAAGAGACTCTCGAGAGACTTGTAGAGCTTTCCCTTCTTGTTAAGAAGGATTACATCGAGCGTGACCCGAAGGAGACGAAGGGAATAAGAAGCGCACTCAACTTCGGCCACACCTTCGGCCATGCCCTCGAGAGCGTGACGCACTACGGCGTGAGTCACGGAGAAGCTGTGGTCTGGGGAATGAAGAAGGCTCTGACAAGCGGCCTTCTTCTCGGCCTCACCCCGGAGGATTTCTATCTCTGGGCCATCAATCTCATTTCCTCATTCCCGTTCGAATGCACGTACCGTGTTCCGAAGAAGGACTATGAGGCATTTCTCGAAGCCACGAAGAAGGACAAGAAGAAAAAAGGAGGAAAGACCAGCTTCGTATTCCTCACGGAGAGGGGAGAACCTCTTTTGCGCCCGCTGGAGGATGACCAGGTACTGGCCATGCTTATCTGAAGAAAGGAAAAGTTCTTCAGTGGCAATAAGATAAACATTTTATGTTTTCCTTGCCGACGCTTTTTTGCGGCGCTAAGATAGTCCTATGGTCTACTTTCTACTCTTTCTGGTCGGACTGTGTTCCTCGTTTCTTCAGGGCTCCATCGGCTTCGGTGCCGCTGTTGTCATGATAAATGTAATCCCGCTTCTTCTGACACCGGGGCAGACTGTCGTCATAACACAGGGTGCGTGCATAATATTTCCGCTCTACATAGTATTCAGGTCCTGGAGAAAGATAAGAGAGGATGTCCTTCTTCCTCTTCTCATTCCCTCTCTCATATGCACTGTGATTGCCACAAGAGTGAGTGTGGGACTTGATACGGGTACGATGAAACTGCTCCTCGGTATTCTCTTTGTTCTCCTCTCGGTCTACTTCATGTTCGTGGCAGACCGTATATCAATAAGGCCGACGAAGCTCAACGCAGCAATAGCCGGCGCTGTCAGCGGCATTCTCGGCGGGGCCTTCGTGGCAGGCGGTCCTCCGGCCGTTCTCTACCTTGCTCCCGCTCTCGGTGACGACAGGGAGGAATATGTCGTCACAACCCAGATGTACTTCATCGCATTGAATGTTATGAGCTTCCTCACTCGTGTTTTCTCCTCAGCAGTGGATGCTGCCGATATTCCCTATATGGCGGCCCTGACGCTCGGTGCCCTTGCCGGTGTTTTCGCCGGAACGAAAATGATGAAGAATATCGACGCAGCACTTCTAAGAAGATTCATCTATGCGTTCGTGGGCATCAACGGTGTGGTGATGATCATAGGAGAGATATGATTAGGGGAGACCTGCCTTCTCGACGAGGATATTAAAATTGTATGAGAGCATAACCTTCTGTATTATAAAAACATCATATATTACTGTGTCATACTCTGGTTTATCCCCTGTGAAGAGACAGAAGCCATGCCGTATTCAGATACTGTCAGAAAGCTCCTGGAAGAAAAGGAAGGAGAGCATATTCAATTCAAGGAAGCCAGAAACCGTTTCAGTTTCGAGGAAGCTGCAAGGTGCTGCTGTGCTCTGGCGAATAACTGCGGAGGCAGGCTCGTTTTCGGCATCTCGGACAAAAGGCCACGCACTGTAGTCAAAAGTCAGGCTTTTGAGCAGCCGGAACGGACACGAACGAGGCTGACTGCCAGTCTGAAGGTTGATGTTGATTTCCACCTCTTCACCTATTACGGTAAAAGAATTCTCGTCTTTGATGTGAAAAGCCGTCCGATCGGACTTCCTGTCCAGTATGAGGGAATAGCGTGGATTTACGAAGGTGATGTGCTGAAGCCTATGCCGGAAGCTGTGAGGTACAGAATCTACGAGGAAAACGGAGATGACTTCTCGAGCAGAACTGCTCGGGGGCAAAGCTGGAAGACCTTGACGAAAAGGCCGTCGAAGATTTTCGCAGGAGATGGATTGAAAAGAGCGGTAATATGCTCCTCGCTTCTCTTTCTGAAGAGCAGATTCTCCGTGACTGCGGTGCAGTTACGGATGAAGGTGTAACCTATGCGGCGCTGATTCTGTTCGGAAAATGACGGTCTGTCAGAAAGTATCTGGCGCGGTCGGAGATTATCTTCGAGTACCGTTCCTCGGATGCGTCGGGACCTGCCAGTCAGAGGGTTGAGTTCACGGAGGCATTCTTCACGTGCTATGACAGGATATGGGAACTCATCAATCTCCGTAATGACAGGCAGCACTACCAGGAAGGCTTATTCGTGTTCAGTGTCCCGACATTCAATGAGCGTGTCGGATTAGATAAAGATACAAATAAGGAACTGCTTCTGAAACATATACGGGAGAATAATGGTACTGGTACCACATTCAATGAACTGCAGCAGGTTTTGCCCGGGCATAGTCGAAACCAGATACAGGTAATGATGAGAGAGCTTAAAGCAGACGATAAGATAGAATGCTTGGGGAAAACACATTCTGCAAAATGGTATGCCTTAAATTGAATGTATTTTGTGGGGATTCAGTGACGTTGTCTTCGGATAATATTGCTCAAGTCAAGTTTCAGGTTTTCAGAATAGGGTTATACTTGGAAAAATGCGGATTAATTGGAGTCTATTGCGACTAAATTGGAAAAACAACTGTATGAATTAAAAGAAGTTAAATTGGTGCAATATCTCAAAATCGAGGTTTAATTGCGACTGAATTTGAAATAAAAAACTGACGCAATACGTTTGTTGCGGCGCTTATTAACATAGCAGTATATGTTGTTGGCTACGTGTGTCGGAACAGTTGTCGGAGGATGAATCAGCTCTCATGATAAACGGTGATTGTGGCTCTCCTGTCCTTCATTCTCAGGGCTCCTCTGCGGGGCCCTTATTTGTCATCGGTGCTCTTCTCGTAGGATGTGAGATAGCTGTTGATCTTCTTTCTTATATCCGTTCTGTCCTTGTCTATGGAGTCGAGGAGAGAGGAGAGTGCGTAGATTGAGGATGCCACGGCCTTCTCTATGCTCGGTGTGACGTTGATGAAGTATGTGTCGCTGTCCTCTTCCAGATAGAGATACTCGAAGCATTTTCCTGCCTTGTAGGGCTTGAGCATGTCCTTGAGGTAGCGCTTTATCGTTCTGTCATCATCGTATGAAGAGAAGTGGCTCTTCGCCTTCTTCTGTGCCAGCGACTCCGTTTTCTGCACAAGGGAGTATTCCCTGCCAAGGAGTTTCGTCTTTATCGGAAGACGGGAGAGAGTGCCGTTACAGGAAAGATAGATTTCCTTCTTCGAGCGGTCTGTCACCTTCTTCAGCTTCGACAGCGGTACTATATACTGTATCTTTCCTCTGTTCACCCTGAACTCCTCGAGTGAACGGTCTTCTCTTTCGACTGTCTTCTTTGCCTTTGCGTCTTTCTTCTTTATGGCAGGATGTACCAGTTCATTGAGTAGAGACGGGCTTATTGATTTTATCCAGTCGGCCCTGAGAGGGGATACGGAGCGGGCATACATCTTCGTCGTCTGGACGATTTCGCCGGCAAGGATGAAATCGGGCCTGGTGTCGAACCAGGATGATCCGGGGTGGATGTATATCTCGCTTGCGGTTATCGAATGATAGGAGTAGCCGCCGGTGCGGATGCATATGTACTGTCTGAGACCCGAGGCAAGGCAGATGAGGTATTCCTTCATGCTGAAGTGTGTTTCCGTGATGGGAACTCCCATATTGGAGACTATGTCCTCAAGCTGAGCCTTGATATGGACAATCTCGTCCATCGTCTGTCTGTCGAGGAAGTGGTTCTGACAGAACCTGTCTCTCGCCCTGTCGTCCTTTTCTGCCGTGTACTTGCGGTAGAGTGTGAGGTAGGCTGCAAAGTCGCCGTTGTCGTTGTCGACAAGTGCGTGGTGAACTTCCCTCGCCACGAACTCCTTTCCCTGGGGAAGTACAAAGGGAGTCTTCGTCGAGAGAAAGGCAACTGCAGTTATAACGCTTTCAAGCACATCAGGGTAGTTGATTATGGCCTCGACTATGACGCGGCTGAGTCGAGGAAGCAGGGGAAACTTTATCATCATCTCGCCGATTGACGTGAGACGCAGGTCGCTCTTTGTGGCGCCTATGTATTCGAGTGTCTCTATTGCCGAGATAAGGGCCTCTCTCTTGGGAGAGGTTATGAAGGGGAATGACGTCGGATTGTAGATACCGAGTTCGCACATCCTCAGTACGACTTCAGCAAGGTCGGAGTGGAGAATCTCCTCTTCGTTGAATTCCCTTCTCCTTTCGTAGTCCTCCTCACTGTAGAGGCGGTAGCAGACGCCGCTTGCGGTTCGTCCGGCTCTTCCTTTTCTCTGGTCTGCGGATGAGCGTGAGATAAGAGTCGGAATGAGGGATGATGTGAAGTTGCGCTGGTTGTAGAAGTTGGTCTTCGCCCATCCCGAATCTATGACTGTCCTTATTCCGTCTATCGTGAGTGACGTCTCTGCGACGTTTGTCGATACGACAACTTTCGTCCTGCCCGGAGTAGTCGGAATGAATACCCTGTCCTGCTCCTCCTTGCTCAGTCTTCCGTAGAGGGGATAGATTTCATATTCCTTCGTGTTGATCTTGTCTGATGTGAAGAGTGTTTCCATGCACATCTTTATCTCGGCTTCACCGGGAAGGAATACGAGTACGTCTCCTCCGTCCTCCCTTTCGTGAGCGTCCTTCACAAGGGATGCTATCTCCTCGTAGTAGTCCTCCTCATGGTCACGGTCAAGGTGCTTCGGGACATACTTCACCTCAACGGGAAACGGTCTGCCCGATATGCTGATTATAGGAGCGCCGTCGAAGAAGGAGGAGAATGTCTTCGTGTTGATTGTCGCACTCGATATTATCACCCTGAGTTCCGGCCTCTGGGGGATTATTTCCTTCAGGAGGCCCAGGATGAAGTCAATGTTGAGACTTCTCTCGTGTGCCTCGTCCACCATTATGACGGAGTAGCGGGAGAGAAGGGAATCTGCCTTCACTTCCTGCAGGATTATCCCGTCCGTCATTATCTTGATGCGCGTCGTGCTGTCTGTCGTGTCGTGGAAGCGCATCGTATAACCGCAGAACGATGAGGAGTCGTTTATCTGTTTCTTTATGAACTGCGATACGCTCACAGCCGCAATGCGCCGGGGCTGCGTTATTCCGATTATCCCTTTCTCGGCATAACCGGCCTCATTGAGAATGAGCGGTATCTGTGTGGTCTTACCGCTTCCCGTGGGGCTTTCTACAATGATTACCTGGCTTTTCTCCAGGGCAGAGAGAATCTCCCCTCTGCTTCTGTATACCGGAAGGGTGGAGGGATCCATCACGCCTTTATCTTCTCTGCCACCTCTTCGGGTGTGCTGAGAGCAACGCTCTCTCTTGTCCTCTGGTCTCTGAGTGAGAGTGTTTCGCCCACCGTCAGAAGATAGGGGATGCTGTTCTTGTCGAGGTAGTCGTAGACTCTCTTCATCTTTGCGTCGGTGATGAGGTAGACGTCTGCCCTGAGTCCGCTCTTCCGGAGTACTGCTGCCGTCTTCTCGGCCTTGGCAATGTATCCGGGAGTGTGGATGAGAAGAACGTCGCCGCTCTGTGTCGCTTCGAGAAGCGGGCTTTTCAGCTCCTCAAGGGCCGCTATGAGGCGATCAAGTCCTATCGAGGAGCCGACCCCTGGAAGGTTCTCTTTCGTGTAGAGGGATGCAAGATTGTTGTAGCGGCCGCCGGAGCATACGCTTCCGATAGCCTCGGCACCCGTGAGGAACGTCTCGTACACGATTCCCGTGTAGTAATCGAGACCTCGTGTGATTGACGGGTCGAGCGTGAAGTGGCTCTCTATTCCTGTCTCTTCAAGAAGAGCGTAGATTTCCCTGAGACGGATTGAGCTTTCACATTCTCCTCCTGCAAGTTCCTCGAGGCGAGAGAGAGTCTCCAGGAAGGATGCGGAGCTGTTTCCGCTTGTGATGTACTCTAATATGAGGGCAGCTTTCTCCTTACTCTGTGTTATCTCCATGAGGATGGATTTCACTTCGTCCTCTCCGATTTTCATCAGCTTGTCGACGGCTCTCAATATTTCGACGGAGTTATCCCTTACTCCGATTTTCTCGAGGAATGTGTTGAAGAGACCCCTGTGCGAGAGGTGGAACGTGTAGTCCTTTATTCCGAGTGACTCGAACGAGTAATTCATCATCGACAGTATTTCGTAGTCAGCTACGGTGCTGTCGACACCGACGATGTCGAAGTCACACTGGAAGAATTCCCTGTATCTTCCCTTCTGTGGCTTTTCTCCTCTCCAGACCTTGTTGATGTGGTAGCGTTTGAAGGGGAGTGCGAGTTCTGACGTGTGGGCCGCCATGAAGCGTGCGAACGGTACTGTGAGGTCGAAGCGCATTGCGACCTCCCTTCCTCCGTTGTCGAGGAAGTGGAAGACCTGCTTGTCGGTCTCCCCGCCTCCCTTTCCGAGAAGTACGGATGTGTATTCGAGAACAGGTGTGTCGATGGGGACGAAGCCGTAGCTCTGGAAGCCCTTCTCGAGCACCGTCATTATCTTTCTTTTCGGAATCTCTTCTTTCGGAAGGCTGTCTCTGAAGCCTTTGAGGATTACTGGTTCTATCATAATTGTCTCCGTCTTGGGTCAGTGTAATTGATTTTCCCTCTTTTTTCAGCACCGGCGGAAGGAAAAGTGTGTTTCTTATGACTGTTCGGTATCTTGTTCATGAAGAAAAATACAATTAAGATATTTAATCGTGTTCGTCAGATACAAGACAGATGAAAAGGGGAGAAGCGTCCCCGTTTGCAGAATATACACGTCAAAGGAACATCCCATCAGGAACAGCATGATTGACAGGGATGCTCTCTGGGCTATCAGGAAGATACAGGCCGCAGGAGGCGAAGCCTATATAGTCGGCGGCTCTATCAGGGATATACTTCTCGGCAACATCCCCAAGGATTACGACATCGGTACATCTCTTTCCCCCAGACAGGTCCAGAAACTCTTCTGGAACAGCCGCATCATAGGCCGGAGATTCCGCATCGTGCATCTCTTCTTCGGAAGCAAGATCATTGAAGTCACTACCTTCCGGAGCGACGAGGAGAACTTCGAGGACGGCAACAACAATATCTACGGCACAATCGAGCAGGACGCAAGACGAAGGGACTTCTCGATAAACTCCCTCTACTACAATCCCAGAACATGTGAGCTTCTCGATTTCTCCTCCAGTATGAAGGACTTCGAGAAGAAGAGAATACGCTCTCTCATTCCTCTCTCGTATTCATTCAGCGAAGATCCCGTCAGAATGATCAGAGCCGTCAAGTACAAGGTCACGACGGGCTTCTCGTTCTGCCTAAATGTCTCTCTGGCAATACGCTTCAATGCTCCTCAGCTTCAGAACTGTCCGACAAGCAGACTAACCGATGAAATCGTGAAGATTCTCTCGTCCGGCCATTCGTCGGAAATTATCCATGAGCTCTATCACTACAGGCTCCTGCAGTACATACTTCCGTCCTATGCCGTCCACAGCGAGCTTTCCAGTATGCGCTCATCGCTCTCGGAGCTCGACAGAATCGTTATGGAGAAGAAGGAGGGGGGAGAGCAGATGGTCTCCAGGAGCGAGATGTTCTACTACATGATACGCGCCGCCATCATCGTCGACCACAATCATCAGATTCCCTACGATGAGCTTCTGAAGGACGCCTTCAGACAGGCGAAGGTCATGCTGAGCCCAATCACTCCCTCAAATGTCGACCTGGAGAAGGCCGTTGTGCTTGTTCTCGAATACAACGGAATAAAGAGCAGGAAGAAAAAGAAGGCTAAGGCAAAGAGCGAGAAGAAAGCACCCGAGCCTCTCAATCCGAAAGTCAAGAAGAGACCGAGGCGGAGAAAGAGGAGAGGAAAGGGTGATGCGGTTTCTGCTGCTCCTGTTACCTCAGTTCCGGCTCCCGCAGGTAAAGGCGCCGTCTAACTCCATTCCTCTATTTCTATCGATACGCTTTTTACCATGATTGAGCCGAATTTCTCGAGACAGTCCCTTACGTACTGCTGCAGATCCGATATCGTGGAGGGAATGTAGTGTCTCGGCGGAAGAAGGATTGTAATGTTGATCGAATACGTCCTGTCGGGGTTCCTCACTCCCTTGACCTTCTTGACCTTCATGACGCTGTCGTATTCCGTTATGGAGTGCTTTATCATCTGCTGCAGGGACTGTTCACTGACAGTCTCCTGTGTCGGACGCGAGAATTCGGGCTTTACGATAGTCTTCTCGCTGACTTCCTTCTTGAGGTGCTTGCCGCGTCCCAGACTCACCCGGATCGAATCGAAGACTATCTGCGGGGCCGAACGTGTTATTTCGATTGCCGATACCGGAATGACATGTTTGCCTTCCGTGAAGCGTATATGCATTGCCGTCTCGATGTCGTCCGCACTCGAGACATCCTCGATGTGGATTATCTTCGTCGGGGAGGGAAGATCGAGGCGCTGGGCTATTTTGTTCACCATCTTCTCGCTCGTACCGATTATCAGAATCTTGCGGTTTTTCTCCCTGAGAAGGGCTGTTGTTATGGCGTTCTTCTCCTCCTCGTCGTCGAAGAGGGCTGCCTTGACCGCCGCCATGAAGTTCGGAGCTTCCTTTGCCGAGTGACCTGTGACTATCCTGTCGCCCTTTATGAGAAGACCATCATCTATTATGAGATTGATGCCATAGTTGACGGCAACCTGCTTTGCATGGTAGCTCTTTCCTGTTCCCGAACGTCCCACGAGACCATAGACAGTCATCCCCCTGAAATATGAGAAGAGGTGTTCCTTTATCCTGTTCTTCAGGTCGTTAAGATACTGTCTCAGCTTCATTTTTCTCATCCACCGGCGGGAAGGTGACGCGGAATGTTGTACCGACTCCCGGTATGGATGATTCTATCTTAATATCGGCACCGTTCTCAATACATGCATTCTGTACGATGGAGAGTCCCAGTCCTGTGCCTCCCACTTCCCTCGAACGCGACTTGTCGACACGGTAGAAGCGGTCGAAGACCTTGTCTTGTGCGTCTTTCGGTATTCCGATTCCGTTGTCCTTGACGTCGATTATTGTGCCGCCGTTCTCCGTCCTCTGTGTCGTCACGACGACTCTGCCGCCGTTGTTGGTGTACTTCACGGCATTCTCGACGAGGTTGAAGATGATCTGATCGAGCATCATGTCGTTGCACTTTACAGATACGTCGTCGCCGTTGAGTAAGATTTCGATGTCCTTGTCGGCGGCAACGGTCTTTAGGCGTTCGATTACGGAGAGGGTCTTTTCCTTGACAGGTATGATCTCCTGTTCCACAGCCTTCTTTGTCTGCTTGGCATCGAACTTCGAAAGCTTGAGAATGTTGTTCACGAGCTTTGTCATGTGCTCGGTCTCTGCCATTATCTGGTGGAGGAAGTTCTTCCTGTCCTCCTCGTTCTGGACTATGCCGAGCTCGAGGAGCTCCGCGCTTCCCGCGATGATGTGCAGAGGAGTCTTGAGTTCGTGTGACACGTTTGCCGTGAACTCTCTTCTGTCTCTCTCGAGATTCATTCTGTCAGTGATGTCATATATGAGTATGGCAACGCCGTTGTAGTCGCCGCCGGGAAGAATCACGTGTGTTGTTTCTATCTGGTATGCCCTGTTTTCGACATAGAGTACCGTGGTCTGGTTGCCGCTGGAGAAGGTGTCGTCCGTAATCCGGGTCATCTCGGCGGTGAAGAGGGTATGGTAGTCCTTTCCGATGGGTTCCGAGTCAGTAAGCGTGATGAACTTCCTTGCAGCGTGGTTCATGTAGGAAACCGTATTGTCGGCTTCGATGAGAATCATTCCCTCTACGATTGTCTCGCTTATCGTAGTGAGTCGTCCTTCTCCTTCCTCGAGCTTCTTCTCCTGTTCCTTTATGTTCTCCCTCTGCTCCGCTATCTTGTTGATGAGAGGCATGATTTCCTTGTATCTCGAGCTGTCCTCCTCCGTGGGAGCCTCAATGTCTATTTCATTGATGGGCTGGACGATCAGGTAGGAGATAAGGCGTGCAAGGAATGTCGCGAGAAGGATGGATACGAGCATGATGTAGAGAAGTTCCATCCTCATGTCGCTCAGCGTTCCTATGAATGTGTTGAGAGAAGAGTAGACTGCGATTATCCTGCCGTCGTCGGTGCAGACTCCGGCCATCGTGACGCTTCCGAGAAGGAATGAGGTGTTCGTGCTGACGACAGTTCCCGGGGCTTCCATCGCATTCTGGAAGAACTCTCTGACAACTTCATCGTCGGCGTCCTCTCCCCATTTCTCCCTGATTTCGCCGTCGATGGTATCGGGATCGGCAGTGAAGAGCGAGACAGTGTAGTTACTTGTACTGTAGCCTCCGGTGAGATCAGCGCCGTATTCCCTGTAGACGCCGTATATCACATTCAGGAGTTCTTTTGCCTGAGCTTCCTGACGGTTACCGATGACGTTGGTCGTAGCCTGTATCGTGAGAATGATTGTGAAGAATGCCAGAAGGAGAATGGCTGTGAGAACATAAACGATGATACGTTTCGTCATAGAGCGTTATTTCTCGTCTCTCACTCTGTACCCGATACCCCTGACCGTTTCGATGAAACGTCCTGCAGGTCCTATCTTCGTCCTGAGTGTTGCGATGTGCACATCCACAGTTCTCGTCTCCCCGATGTTGCTGATGCCCCAGATCGCCTTCATCAGATCCTCTCTTGAGAATGTCTTTCCCGGTTCCTGCAACAGGATTGCCAGAAGCTCGTATTCCTTTACGGTGAGTTTCACCTGTTCGCCGTCCACCGTGACGACGTGCGTTGATGTGTCAAGCGTGAGGGGGCCGAGAGTGTAAATCTTCTTCTGTGTCCTGGGTTCGCTTCTTCTGAGGACCGCCTTTACACGGGAAATCATCTCCATCATGCCGAATGGCTTTGCAAGGTAGTCGTCGGCGCCGCTGTCGAGGCCGAGAATCTTGTCGTACTCCGTTCCGCGGGCTGTTGCGATGATTACCGGGATATCCTGAGTCTCCGGATTCTGCTTGAGTTCCTTGAGAACCGTGAGTCCGTCTTCTCCGGGAAGATTCAGGTCGAGCATGATGAGCTTGGGCTTCCTGTCAGCCATTTTCTCCCACATTGCCTTTCCGCAGTCGACACCCTCTGCCTCGTATCCTGAAGCCATGAGGGTATAAACCATCATATTCCTTATAGCCGCCTCGTCTTCAACACAGATAATCATTTTACACTCCGTCCATTATTTTAATGACGGAAACTGTTTTATTTCAACTGCTAATTTTTTAAATATGAGGGTATCTGTTCGTTATTTTGCATTTCCCGCATAAAGGAAAGAGGCTCCTTTCCGGAGCCCCGTTTCATGCTGCAATGTGAGCGATGTTGATAAGCAGAATCCAGGCCAGCCCGTAGTAGGCGACGACTGCCACAAGGTCGTTCATCGTCGTGATGAGCGGACCGGAGGCAACAGCCGGGTCAATGTGCAGCTTCTTGAATACGATCGGGATTACGGTTCCCATCAGTGTCGATATGCTCATCGAAAGCACAAGTGCCATTCCCGTGCAGCAGGAGACACTGAATGCATAGACGATGTCATGTGTCTTGAAGACGAAGATGAAGAGTCCGATGACGAGGGAGCATATGATTCCCATTATGAGGCCGTTGAAGAAGCCGACTCTCGTCTCCTTCCACACGAGTTTCATCAGGTCCCTGAATGATATGTCACCGCTCGTGAGTACACGGATTGTGACTGCGAGCGACTGGGTGCCGCTGTTACCGGCCATGTCGAGGACAAGCGACTGGAACGATATGAGTATGGCTATCTGGGATGCTATCTGCGTGAAGAAGCTTACCACTGTAGATACTCCGATTCCCAGGAAGAGGAGTATCGTGAGCCACGGCAGTCTCTTCTTTACGGAGGAGAGGACGCTCCCTTCCATGTCCTCCTCTTCTCCAAGGGAAGCGAACTTCGCGTAGTCATCACGCATCGAGTCGTCGATGAGTTCCATCATGTCCTGGCTCGTGATTACTCCGATGAGCTTGTTCGTGGAGTCGAGTACTGGGATGGAGTCTTCGGCGTAGTCCTTGAGTTTATTGACGCAGTCGTCGATGAGTTCGTGTGCATAGACGTAGGGATAACTCGTGGAGACTATGGTATCGACTGTCTTTCCCTCCCGTGCACGGATGAGGTCCTTGAGGTCTATCGCACCATAATAGAGCTTGTTTGAGCCCACTACATATATAGTCTGTATGTTGTCGTTCTCAGCAGCCTGATCGATGAGTTCCTTCATGGCCTCCTTTATCGTGAGGCCGTTGCTGATCTCGATGAAGTTCGTGCTCATCTTCGAACCGATTTCGTCGTCATCGAAGGACGCGAGGAGTGCAAGGTCACGCTTCGTGTCGTCATCGAGGAATTCGATGAGGGTGTTTCTTTCTCCTTTGGGAAGGCTCTTGAGGTAGGCCGACGCCTTGTCGGTCTCCATGCTGCTGAGAACGGCGATTCTTTTCTTGACGCTGAGCTCGGTAAGGTACTCTGCCGCATCCTCGATGTATTCGAAGATGTTCGCAAGGCTCTCGGCATTGAGAATCCTGTAGAGCTTGTTCCTGTCTTCCGCTTCCAGCTCTTCGAGGGCTTCCGCGATATCGTTGTCATGATAGTCCGACAGCTTCTCCTTGAGTGCCATCGGTGAAATATTGCTTCTGATTATCTCGACCAGTTCCTGAACGTAGTCGGGATGCTGCGAAATCTGTGTATCTTCTTCCATTCTTCTCTCCTCATGTGTTCTTGAGCGAGAAAAGGAAAGACCTACAAGGTGACCGTCAGAGAAGACGGCATTCTACTTGGAGGCATTTCGGTTTCTGCTGTTTTGCCGCTATGGCCGTCTTCCATCTCTAACTCCTTTTATAAGATTGCGGAACAATTGAAACACATATAGGGAAAGAGTTCTACCCCCTGAACGGAAAAAAGATGAAATTAATCCTCATGTCCGGCTTTTCTATAATTATATGTATTGTCATCCTTTATCCAGAAAGGTAAAAGATGAGGAAAGAGCAGTGGATATTCATTTCCGCTGTCAGGGTAAACGGCAGAGATGAGAGGAAAGGAAGATTCCATTAAAAAATATTTATTAAAAGATATAAATTAATTTTATGGCATTCCTGTAAAACCTGTGATAACCTATCCTGGCAAGGACAGATTATGAGACTCGAACAGATTACACAGGTACTTGAACTCGCACGCACAGGGAGCATGTCAAGAACGGCGGAAAGCCTTTTCATCACGCAGCCCAATCTCAGCGTATCGCTGAGAAAACTCGAGGAGGAGATCGGACACGAAATCTTCCTGCGCTCGTCGAAGGGACTGACGCTCACCGACTTCGGAAGGGAATTCCTGAAGTATGCCGTGGCAATAAATGATGACTTCAGGAACATGCAGGATTTCTGCACGTTCAGTACCCATCCTGTCCTCTCTCTCAGTGTAGGTCTTTCGTCGCAGGTCTGGCTCTATGCAGTACTGGGGGAACTTCTGGAGGAGAACGCGGACAAAACCCTCTCGTTCAATCTTCCGACGTACGATGATGTATACTCGATGGTCGACGATATAAAGCTGGGTCGTATCGAGATGGGAGTTCCGATTGTCCTGGATTCTCTTCTGAAACATCTGAGACCTCAGCTGAAGAATGAAGGTATTGAATACCACAGCCTCTGCAGCGAGAGTTTCTCGATCATTGCCCGTAAGGAGCATCCTCTCTTCAGGGAGTTCTCCGACAGTGTCCCGATGGAGAGACTCAAAGATTACCCCATAGTGATAATAGGTAATGACAGATCTCCCGCACACCGCAAGATCACGGAGAGGGCAGGTTTCCTCAAGGATACTGCCAAGAGTGTCATAACCGTATCTACAGGGGGAAGCATGCATTCGATTCTCGAGCACAGCGATGCTATCGCATTCTCCGTCCACTATACGAAGGCCTACGAGAAGTATCCGTACAATCCGGCTCTCAGAAGCGCGTACATTGCCGATGTCGAAATGAAATTCGAGCTCGGGTGGATAAAGATGGCACAGACCAGTCTTTCCGATACTGCCTCTCTCTTTGTCAAGAAACTTGAAGAGACCTGCAGATAGTCTCTTTCCTTCTTCCTTTCATCTTTTCAGGGGCAGGAACGGCAGATGTTACCTGCCCTCTGTTTTTTCCGGCATTTTATCTATCGTTGCACTTTTTCTGTTCTGTGTTTGAGGCCTTGACACCGGATTTAGTTGATATTACAACTATCTCGCTATGGATAACACTAAACGCAGAATCACGAAGATAGCGAGGGAAGTGGGGAAATTCGCCGCAATCACCCTCAGAACCGACGGAATAGGGACGGGGGAGTTTGATGTACTCCATCTCATCCGGAAGAATCCGGGAATAACGCAGAAGGAAATCGTCTCATCCCTTGCCCTCGACAAGGGTGCCGTTGCACGGCAGATTACCCGTATGGAGGCCAAAGGATACGTCATGAGGAAGAGTAATCCCTCTGACGGCCGCAGCCAGCTGCTCTATGCAACACAGAAGGCTGACAGCCTCAAGAACTCGAAGGCACATGTGGAGACACTTTTCTACTCATGGCTTCTGGAGGAACTCTCAGAGGAGGAGAGAACAGTCTTCTCATCCCTTCTCGAGAGGCTCTACGTGAAGTGCAGAACTGAAAGCAGAGCGGGATTCGTGACGATGAGCAGAATCGTGAAGGAGAATGAGAAGAATGAAGGATAAGACAGAACGGAAGATGTCGGGTGCGATGGTCTTCATCGTGCTCTTCGGCATTGTGAGTCTCTTTTCCGATATGACCCACGAGGGGGCGTCGAGCATAAGGGGCGCGTATCTTGCGCTTCTCGGTGCCGGTGCCGGGACAATCGGTTTCGTATCGGGACTGGGGGAGCTCATCGGGTATTCGATGCGCATTGTCTTCGGCAGGATTACGGACAGGACAAAGCTCTACTGGCCCATGACAGTCCTGGGCTATGTTCTCGATATCGCGGCAGTACCGCTTCTTTCATTCGTCGGAGAGAACGGCTGGATGGCCGCATGCCTTCTTCTTGTCATCCAGAGAATGGGAAAGGCCATAAAGAAGCCTGCAAAGGACACTATCATGTCATTCGCGGCAAGTCAGGAAGGAGTGGGGAAGAGTTTCGGTCTCCAGGAGGTCCTTGATCAGACAGGAGCATTCCTAGGCCCGGTTCTTCTCTATCTTGTGATGCTCTTCAGAACGGAGGGAACGGAGTATGAAATCTACTCTGGATGCTTTGCGTTCCTCGCTCTTCCCGGTGCCGTCACACTCATACTCCTTCTCGTGACGAAGCACAGGTTTCCGAATCCCGAGAATTTTGAACCAGAGGAGAAGGAATATGTTCCGTTCAGGATGAACAGGAACTTTGTACTCTACATTGCGGGAATAAGCCTCTTCGCCTTCGGCTTCATAGATTATTCGCTCATTGTCATGCATGTTCAGAACACGGCTCTTCTGGACAGCACATCGCTTCCTCTTCTCTATGCCTCGGCAATGCTCATCGATGCTCTCTCGGCTCTCTTCTTCGGCCTTCTCTATGACAGAATCGGAGTGAAGGCACTTGTCTGGTCGACACTCCTCTCGGCGCCCTTTGCCCCTCTTGTCTTCTTTGCCCGTTCTCTTCCTGTACTGGTGATCGGAGTACTGATGTGGGGAATCGGAATGGGAGCCGAGGAGTCGATACTGAAGGCTGCCGTGACAACGATGGTGACGAAGGAGAGCAGGGCCACGGGCTACGGGATATTCGAGTGTTCGTTCGGCATATTCTGGTTCCTCGGCTCCTGGATTCTCGGTGTTCTCTATGAAAGAAACATCACTGTGATGGTTGTAATCTCTGTCGTTTCCCTTCTTTTCTCGGTTCCCCTCTATCTTCTTTCATCGTCGAAGGAGAGATAGCACTCAGTAGATCTGACCTTTCTCCTCGGCATTTTCCAGCTTGAGCTCCCACTTCAGGTCTTCCTTTGCCTTTTCGATGATGGAGGGATTGAGGACAGCATCGATGGCAGTTGCGGCCATGACGGCTGATGCCGTATGCATTCCCATCAGGGCTGCTTTGGAGCCGCTCTGAAGTGCAGTCTCTGCAGTATCCATCTCTGCCTCGCCCGTATAGCAGGCGATGGCGATGCTGGCTGTGGGGAGAATACGGCTCACGGAGCCGATGTCCTTCGACGTGGTAAGTGTTATGTAATTCTCGTCAAGCGAAGTGCTGACGGCGGGAACTGCGTCCGGTGATGTGTTTCCGGTGGTGGGGCTGAGCTCGTCCCTGCTGTATGAAATGGGGAAGAGTGCCTCGGCATTGGTTTTCATGACAGAGAAAAGCGTATTGTTGGCAATCATGTTGGAACAGGCCCTGACGAGCATCGTGCTGACATTTTCCGTGTGACTCAGTGCGATGCGTTCCGCTTCTGTGCTGAGAGAGCGGAGAATCCTCTTTGCAACCGGAACCGTGACTGCGCTTACGGAGCAGGTGACAGAGGAGAGCGAAATATCAGGGATTATACTTCCCGTGTCTCCCGCTTTTTCCGATATGTCACCGGTCAGAAGCGAGAATTCCTCTGCACTCTCTTCCGAATCGAAGACGTATGTTACCACTGCCCCTGCGGGTATGCTCCCTATGATTCCGCTTTCAACATAAGGCTGCCAGGAGAGGGCGATGTCGGCTGTGTCGAAGAGGCCTTCATCCGCCATCAGGGTCTTTTCCGTCTCGTTTGCAGAGGATGGGCAGAAATAGAGAACTACTGTTCCCTCACTCTCGTTTCTCTTGAGATTCTCTGCAGTGAGGACTGCAGCCTCCATGACTGCAGAAGCCTGGAGGTCACGTCCCGAACCCCGGAAATCCATATCGCCGTCGGCATCGGGATGGCAGTTGAATTCGGCAAGGAATCCCATGACGGGGCTTCCTTCACCCCATTCGGCAGTGAAGGCTCCGCCGAGGAAGTTGTCATACTCCGTTATGTGAAAGTCCTCATCTCTGAGAAACTCCCTGATTATTTCACATGATTTCGTTCCGTTCCTGTCGGTGGCGGCACATTCCCTGAGCTCTGCACTCAATGCTTCGAAATCTGCCTTTCTTGCCTGCTGGAGAGCCCTGAGCGTGAAACTTACCATACCCTCAAATCCTCCCCGGAGAGGACGATATGTTGTACAGCAGTGCCCCCTGATTCTGTCATCATGTTCGATTTCCCCCTTTTTGTGTACATATTCATTTTAGATTTACAACAGAAAAAATGGAAATACTTTATTTTTATCTAAATTCATAAATCGCGTTTATATTGATGGAATGTTCAATTAACTTATTATGAAAAAAGAAAATATTTAAATTAAATATGTTTTGCTATATTTCCCGGGTTATACCCGTCACCGCTCTTTCTGATAATTCCTGTTTATATTGCTGCTTTTCCCGTTCTGTGGAACAAAGGGTATGAATAATGAATGGACTTGTCCTCTCATATGATGGAAAATGGGTGGCAGGGAGAAAGATATGCACAGAACACGTATATGCATAATAGGAGGCGGCAGCCGCCTCTGGGCCATAAACTTCATGAAGGATCTTACACTCAACAGAAACACGGAGGGTACCGTCGTCCTTCACGACATCGATCATGAGGCTGCCCTCAACAACGTCTCTGTCGGAGAGAGAATGCTCAGGATAAACGGGGACGAGGGACGTTTCAGGTACATTGCCGAAGACAATCTCGAGAAGGCGCTTGAGGGAGCAGAGCTCGTTCTCATCGCGATAGAACCGGGAAAGACGGAGTGCAGATATGCCGATCTGTGCCTTCCCGAGGAGTACGGAATACTCGAGACAGTCGGCGATACCACGGGGCCGGGAGGTCTCATAAGGGCAAGACGTGCGCTTCCGCTCTTCTTTGACTTCGCCAGGGCGATAGAGAAGGTATGCCCTGATGCATGGGTAATCAACTACACGAATCCGATGACGCTCTGCACTGCGGCGCTCTACCGCGCATTTCCCGCCATCAAGGCATTCGGATGCTGCCATGAGGTATTCCACACAGAGGACATGCTCTGCCGGCTCTGCGAAAAGGAGTACGGCATTCTTCCGACGCGACGCGAGCTGAGGGTTGATATTACCGGAGTCAACCACTTCACGTTCATCACTTCAGCCTGGTGGCAGAATCATGATCTTATGAAGACAGTGAAGAGGATTGCCGAAGACAGTGCGACATTCTCCGACCGTACAGCTGTCGCACTCGAGAGGACAGAGAATGAGAAATGGTTTGAAAGCGACAATCTTGTTGCCTTTGAATTCATGAGACGCTTCGGCGTACTCGGTGCTGCGGGGGACAGACACCTTTCGGAGTTCGTTCCCTGGTTCCTTTCCGATGAGAAGTATCTGAACTCGCTGGGTGTAATAAGAACACCCTATTCGTGGAGACTGAAGAGTGCCGCGGAGAAGAAGGCCAAGGTCTTCACCGACGAGGAGCTCAGGGCAACGCCGAGCGGAGAGGAGGGTGTCGACATAATGATGGCACTTCTGGGCGAGGGAACGCTCAAGACCAACATGAACAGACCGAACGAGGGCCAGATAACTTATCTTCCGAAGGGAAGAATCGTCGAAAGTCTCGGCCTTATCAGCCGTGACTGTGTTTCCCCGATAGTATCCCAGGATCCGCCTCTTGCGGTAGAGAACCTCATAAGGAGAATCTCCGACGAGCAGCAGACAGCGCTTGATGCAATATGGGAGAACAATGATGATCTTCTCTTCGAGGCGTTCCTCATGGATCCTCTTGTTACAATACCTGTGAATAAGGCAAGAGAGCTCTTTGACAGGATGCTCGTTGAAGGAAGACTCCAGTACTGATACTCCCTGTGCACACATTTTCAGCCTTGTGACACCATTTCTGTTACAGGGCATTTTTCATGCCGCACTCTTTTTGATGAAAACAGAAGTGTCCGGTGTCCGAAAATGCGGAAAAGATTGTAAAATTTTAAAGTTATTTCTTTATAAATAAAGAATTAGCGAAATATTCGTTCTGTAACTTGTTGCGCCAGAAAGAAAAGATGAAAACAATAAAAGTTTATCGTAAAAATGGGCAAATTTGCGTTTTGCCGATTGTTGGAGTAGCATTAAAAGAGTTGAAAAAAAGGAGGATGTAGTGTTAAGAGGAGCTACATTTAAGAGAGGAATCCACCCCTCCGATAAAAAATCCCTGTCAAAGGGCAGCGCAATCGAGCGCCTTCCGGTTCCGTCCGAACTGGTGGTTGCACTATCGCAGCATATAGGTGCACCGGCTCAGTGTGTCGTGAATAAGGGCGACAGAGTGGAGAAGGGACAGCTCATTGCAAATCCGGCATCGTTTGTTTCTTCTGCCGTCCATTCCCCTGTGAGAGGCACTGTGAAGGAAGTCAGGAAGACGACTCTTGCAACGGGCGCCGTATGTGACGCGGTTGTAATCACTCCCGACGAGGAGCAGCCTGATCTCTTCAGGGAGAGACATGACTGGAAGAACCAGAGCGCCGAGGAACTCGGTGCCCTCGTGAAGGAGAACGGCATCGTCGGAATGGGCGGAGCCACATTCCCGACATCTGTTAAGTTCGCTGTCAGCGGACGCAGGGTCGAGTATCTTGTAATCAACGCCGTCGAATGCGAACCCTATCTCACATGTGACTACCGTCTCATGATTGAAAGGCCCGAGGCCATAATCGAAGGCACGATGATTGCTGCAAAGATTCTCAATCCCGAGAACATCATCATCGCAGTCGAGGAGAACAAGGAGGACGCAGCCCTTCTTCTCGAGAAGACTGCCCGTGACATGGGCTTCACGCTTGAAGTGGCCCTCATGAAGATGAAGTATCCGCAGGGAGACGAGAAGCAGCTTCTCTATGCTCTCACGAAGCGTGAGATTCCTTCGGGAAAGCTTCCGCTCGATATCGGGTGCATCGTCTGCAACACGGCATCAGTCAATGCAATCTTCGAGGCTGTCGTCTATCATAAGCCTCTCATCGAGAGAGTGGTGACGGTATCGGGAGAATGCATAAGAGAGCCCAGGAACCTCATTGTTCCCTTCGGCACATCGTTCAGGACACTCTTCGACTACTGCAGTGGTGACGAGGAGAAGTGCGGGGAATTCATTGCAGGCGGCCCGATGATGGGATTCGGCATGCCTGATCTCGATTCTCCGACCGTCAAGGGCAACAACGGCCTTGTGTGCCTGCCGTCGCAGAAGGAATATCCTTCGTTCCCGTGCATGCACTGCGGAAAGTGCGCGCAGCACTGTCCGATGGGGCTCACTCCAAACAACATGTACCGTCTGATAACAAATGCACGCTACAAGGAAGCCATGGACATCGGTCTCATGGACTGCAAGGAATGCGGAAGCTGTGCATACTCCTGTCCGTCGCACCTGAACCTCGTTCAGGCATTCAAGATGGGAAAGAAACTGGGGAGGAACGCAAAATGATCACTGTTAAGGTAAGTCCTCACATTCACGATACCATCAGCACAGACAAGGCGATGCTCTATGTCGTGATCGCACTTCTTCCCTCCGCCATCTGGGGATGCATCATGTTCGGCTTCAGGGCTGTCATGGTTCTTCTTCTCAGCATCGGAGCGGCACTTCTGACTGAATATCTTCTCAATCTGATAAGTAAGGAACATACCCTCATGGACGGCTCGGCGCTCGTCACGGGGCTCCTTGTCGGAATGAACCTCTCTTCGACTGTTCCGTTCTATGTTCCCGTCATCGCATCGGCATTCGCAATCGGTGTCGTCAAGTGGACATTCGGAGGACTGGGATGTAACTGGGCCAACCCGGCTATTGCCGGAAGAGCCTTCGTCTTCTACTCGTTCTCGTCCCACATGTCGACATTCACGCTTCCCTGGGTATTCCGTAACAGCGTGGAGCTTGCAGCGGGCTCGACTCCGCTCTCGGCCATCAAGATGGAACTCGGAGGCGGTCTCTCGTCCTACGATATTCTCTCTTCATCGGGCTACCCGATGACGCAGTTTGCACAGAAAATCGGCAGTGCCCTGAACATAAATCCGTATGTCGTCGATGAATTCTTCGGCTTTGCAAGCGGCTCTATCGGCGAGCTGAGTGCTCTGCTTCTCATTGCCGGAGGTATCTTCCTGATGGTGAAGAGGGTAATCACATGGTATGTTCCGGTATTCTTCGTCGGTTCGTTCGCAATCCTTACATGGGTATTCGGAGGACTGGCAAACGGAACAGGATTCTTCACGGGTGAAGTGATGATGAGCGTATGCTCGGGCGGTCTTCTCATAGGTGCCATCTTCATGGCAACGGACTGGGTAACGAGCCCGAATACACCCAAGGGTGAGATAATCTACGCATTCGGCTGCGGTTTCTTCACGTTCATCATCCGTTACTTCGGTTCTCTTCCGGAAGGCGTATCTCTTGCAATCCTTCTGATGAACATGGTGACTCCGACAATCGACAAGTATGTCAAGCGAAAGAAATTCGGCTATGTCAAACCTGTAAAGGAGGCGAAGAAATGAAGACAATCGTAAAGACAGGAATCGTTCTTTTCCTCATATGTGCAGTCTGCGCGACTCTCTGCGCATGGGTAAACTCGTTCACGGCTCCCGTAATCGCCGAGAATATCGCCAAGGCTAACAGGGAGGCCCTCGAGAAGGTCGGCGGCGGCTATGAAATCGGCGACACGACTGCTGTCGATGACAACGAAAACGTGAAGGAGGAGACTCCTCTCCTCTCCCTCGGAAAGACGGCCGGATACGTTCTCCAGCTTTCGGGTAAGGGCTACGGCGGAGAGTTCACGATCATCGCTTCCTATGACACGAAGGGTGCCCTCATCAAGGCACAGATGACAGAGGACAGCGAGACGGCGGGTCTGGGAAAGAACGCCGAGAACGAGTGGTACATGGATCTCTTCACAGGAATGGGTGACACCGTCTCGTTCCCGTCGGGCAAGAATGACCTCAACGAAACTGACAAGGCTCTCATCAGCGGCGCTTCATTCACGTTCAGGGCGGTATCTGCAACGCTCAGGAGCGGAAGCGAATATGTAAAGGAGAAGGCATTATGAAGAAGAATCATCTTCACGAACTTACAAAGGGTCTCTGGAAGGAAAACCCGATATTCATAATCATGCTCGGAATGTGTCCGACGCTTGCCGTCTCCACACAGGTGAGCAACGCCATCGGAATGGGGGCGGGTGTCATCTTCGTTCTCACGGGGTCGAACATCTTCATCAGCGCACTCAAGAAGGTGATTCCCGATTCGATAAGAATCCCGGCATACATCGTAATCATCGCATCGTTCGTAACGATTCTCGAGATGGTCATGCATGCCTATCTTCCCGCCCTCTATGAAGCACTGGGAATATATCTCTCGCTCATAGTCGTCAACTGCATAATACTCGGACGTGCGGAGGCCTTCGCCAACAAGAACAGCGTCCTCGACAGTGCACTTGACGGTATCGGAATGGGATGCGGCTTCACAATCGGTCTTACATTCATCGCTCTCATCAGAGAGATCATCGGAAGCGGAACAATCACGCTCTTCGCTGTCGGAGGATGGGACGGTGTCATCCGTATCCCGGGACTCTCCTCGTCCCCGATGAGAGTCATCGGAGTAAGTGCCGGCGCACTTCTCGTAATGGGCTATCTCAAGGCCTTCTTCATCTGGAAGACGGCGAGGGACAGCAAAAAGGAGAAGGAGGTAAAGGAATGAGCTATCTCGGAATTCTTGTCGCCTACATATTCGTAAACAACTTCATTCTCGTGAAGTTCATGGGACTCTGTCCCTTCATCGGAGTCAGCAAGAATGCCTCCGCTGCAATCGGCATGGGCGTCGCGGTAACGTTCGTCACGTCCGTCACATCCGTTTTCTGCTGGGTCATCTATTACGGACTCCTGGTTCCGTTCGGACTCGAGTATATGAAGACGATTGCCTTCATCCTCGCAATCGCGGCTCTCGTCCAGTTCGTCGAGATGATCATCAGGAAGTTCTCCCCGTCGCTGTATAAGGCACTTGGAATCTACCTTCCCCTCATCACGACAAACTGCGCAGTCCTCGGTATCTCGATCATCAACATCGACGAAGGCCACAATCTTCTCGAATCCTTTACGGCAGGTGCCGCTGCGGGAATCGGATTCACGCTGGCTATCGTCCTGATGTCGAACATCCGCGAGAGGCTGTCGCTGACTCCCGTCAGAAAGTGGTTCAGGGGTGTCCCGATCACATTCATATCCGCATCAATCATGGCTCTGGCTTTCATGGCATTCGATTCGACACTGCTCATGAACCTGAATCTCGCATAAGGAAAGGAGGAATACTGTGATTAACATTCTATACGCTTTTGGTGTTCTTTCCGTTCTGGGACTCCTTCTCGGCCTGGGTCTCTCCTATGCGGAGAAGAAGCTTGCAGTCAAGAAGGATGAGAGACTGGAGAAACTCGAGGAAATCATGCCGGGTGCCAACTGCGGCGGCTGCGGCTTTGCAGGATGCTCTGCATATGCGGAAGCCGTCAATAACGGTACGGCGCTCCCCGGACTCTGCCAGCCCGGCGGCGAGGCTCTCAGCAAAAAGATGAGTGAAATCGTCGGAGTCGAAGCCGAGAAGAAGGAAAGACAGGTTGCCTTCGTCTTCTGTTCGGGCTCTGAAGCCGTAACGGGGAAGAGCTATGATTACAGCGGAATCGATGACTGCAATGCCCTCTCTCTTCTCCACGGCGGTGACAGCCAGTGCAAGGAGGGATGCCTCAGACTCGGCTCCTGCATGAAGGTGTGTCCGGTTGAAGCCATAGAGAGAACAGAGGACGGCAGGATAGTCGTCAACCGTGAAAAATGTATCGGCTGCGGTGCTTGCACTAGAGTATGTCCAAAGGGTACTATTAGACTCATTCCGTATTCGCAGCAGTACGTTGTAGCATGCTCGAATCATCAGCCGGGAGCAAAGGCGAAGAAGGCCTGTGCTGCGGCATGCATAGGCTGCAAGATCTGCGAAGTCAAGGTTGAATCCTCTCCGTTCGTCGTCGAGAATTTCCTTTCACACAACGATGTGACGAAGAGTCAGGAGAATGCAGCGCTCGCATGCGAGAAGTGTCCTCAGAAGTGCATTCTCAAACTTTAATGGAGGACAGAGGAGTAGGAGATGAAGGTGCTTCTGGGTATATACACTACGCTTTTCAGCGCACCTTCCTCTCTCTTTGAAAAAACTCTCTCCCTCGTATATGAGCCTCTCTTCTCGTATCTTTTCTCGAAGCCGGGCAACAAGGTCTTCCTTTACCAGTCATCGCAGATGATCAAGCACATAAGGCGTGAGAGGAAGGATTACACCCAGCTGATGAGGATGCTCTCGAAGAGGGGCGACCTGGAGCCTCTCTCGGGTTCGTGGAGCGAGAGCGTTCTCTCGCTTCTTCCTCCAAAGGACAGGGGCGGACAGATCGAGAAGCTCACAAGCGAAGTGAAGCACGAATACGGGGTGCTCCCGCGCTCCGCATTCTTCTACGGCGAACTCTGGCAGCCGCACTACGTCTCGCTTCTCAACAACGCCGGAATCGACAACGTATTCATTTCCACATATTCTGCAAACAGTCCGTGCGGAGTCTCTGGAGAGCCTTTCGTGATGAATGAACTGGGAAAGAGGGTTACGGTCTATCCGTTCCTCGATTCCGTATCGGAAGCGGTGAGGGATTACGCTGACGGAAAATCAGATTACGCCACTCTCAGAACCCGCATCATCACGGCTATCCACGAAGGCGGGGACAACTCTGTCATATTCATCAACATGGATCAGCTCGTACTCGGATCTGCAAGGGAAGGAAAGGGCAACAAGCCGGGCCTTCTCCTGTGCGACATACTCGACAGGGTGCAGACAGTTCCGCTCTCCTCTATTCCCGTCGGCAAGGCGGATTACCTTCCCCTTGGCTGGTATGGAAGGGACGGGGAGAGTTACTCCCTCACATCAGTTAACAGCCTCTTCGTGAAGAACGAGAATTTCCGTTATCTCTACAACAGATTCATAACGATAGCCGAGAACGTGCAGACGAGAAACAACCGCTTTCTGAAGAAGGACGTCACGACGGCGCTCTTCAACACTTCGATGGGGAATCTCTTCGTCTGTGACAGCGAGCTTGCTCCTTTCAGATACAACTGTCACAGGGTTTTCTGGAGAGCCATCCTCGATGCCGAGAACTGCTTCTGGAGGGACACGGAAGGTCCTTCGATGAAGGAGTATGACTACGAGGAAATCGGGCAGAGTGACTATGTGATGTCGAACAGGAACTATCTGGCGGTAGTATCACCGAAGGGAGCGGTATGTCCCGAGTTCGATTATCTTCCCCAGTCCGTCAATCTCTTCGACACCCGTCCGTTCTATTCGAAGGATGACTACTCTTCTCCGCTCATGCGCTCGTTCGGGGACACTGTCACCATCCAGGGAGAGGAATACACTACTGACAATCTCCTGTTCTCCACCGAGATACTTGACCGCAAGCGCACCGAGATAGTCTTCACGTCTCCCTCCTCCTCTCTTCCCTTCCACATAACGAAGCGCTACAAGCTCAAGACGAATACATTCACTCTCGATTCCACGCTTTCTCCTGTCGACGGCGACATAATAGACGGCAAATACTCGCTTTCCGTTTATCTTTCGTTCCAGGACGGAGTGCTGCTCACGCCAGAGCAGAGAGTCGAGATGTTCACGACGGGAAAGGTCGAGGCCAAGACCGTGAAGTACGGTTCGAAGGAGGCTCTCTCATCCCTTACGATATCTTCCACGGAGCCGTTCACACTCACGGAAAAGTGCGAGAGCGTGAAGATGATGACGGGACTCGGAATGGAGGAATTCGTAATCTGGAGGAAGCTTACATTCACATTCCCACTTGAAGTTCCCCTCGATGAATCGGTAACCTATAGACTGAATATCAGAGATATTTCAAATAAATAAAAGAAAGCAAGGAGAATAACACCATGTTCATTGAAAACAGATCAAAGTTCGAAGATATAAAGATTGAAGCCTACAATGTATGGAGGCGTCTTTGAAGCGTCCGGGACTGAATCAAAGATAAAGGCCCTCGAGGAAGAGACGGCAAAGAGCGACTTCTGGAACGACCAGGAGAGCGCACAGAAGACATTCCAGAAGCTTAACGCACTTAAGGACAGCTACTATCCGTGGAAGGAGATCATCGGTGAAATCGACGACCTCGGGGAGCTCATCGAGATGTACAAGGGCGAAGAGGATGAAGACCTGAGGCTTGAGCTCCAGGGCCAGATTGACGCTCTTGAGACGAAGTTCAAGCCTCTGAAGGTGAAGACCCTCCTTGACGGCAAGTTCGACAAGAACAACCTCTATCTCTCCGTTCACGCAGGTGCGGGAGGAACGGAGGCTTCCGACTGGGCAAGCATGCTCATGCGCATGTACATCCGCTGGACGGAGCGTCACGGCTTCAAGTGTGAAATACTCGATCTCGAAGAGAACGAGGGCGGAATAAAGTCCGTCACGATGAAGGTCAGCGGCGACTATGCCTTCGGCTATCTCAAGGGAGAGGCAGGAGTCCACAGACTCGTCAGAATTTCCCCATTCGACGCGGCAAAGAGAAGACATACATCCTTTGCTTCTGTCTACGCATCTGCCGAAGTCGATGATGACATCGAAATCGACATCAAGCCCGAGGACTACAGACTCGACACATACCGTGCCGGCGGTGCGGGCGGCCAGCATGTCAACAAGACAGACTCTGCCGTCAGAATCACGCACTATGCAACCGGTATTGTCGTACAGTGCCAGAACGAGAGAAGCCAGTACATGAACAAGGATGTCGCCTTCAAGATGCTCAGGGCAAAGCTCTACGAGTACTATCAGAAGGAAAAGGAGAAGGAGAAGGAGGCCAATGCCATCGCCAAGCAGGACATTGCCTGGGGCAGTCAGATCCGCTCCTACGTCTTCCAGCCTTATACACTCGTGAAGGATCACAGGACGAACTATTCAACCGGTAATATTTCCGCAGTTATGGATGGAGAGATTGATGACTTCATTGAAAGCTATCTCCACTTTGCGAAAGAAGAGTAAGCTTATCTTATCATTACTGCTTGTATTTATTCTCTCTGCTTCCTCTCTGGAAGCGGAGAGTCTGAGAGTGACTGTCGGCGGAGACGGGGAGAGCTACATCACTCTCTTCTCGTCGGTCCTCTCCTCATTTTCAAGTGTCTCTTCGGATACCGCTCTGACCCTGCGGAGGGAAAGAGAGGCGAGAGAAGAGGAGAAGACAAGACTGAAGAAAATCACGGAGAACAGCAGAAAGGAAGAGGTGACAGAAGAGACGGAAGAGGAGAAGAAGGATTATACATCCCTTACTCTTGAAGTTGTCTCTCCTGACCTCTCGTCATACGGAAAATACCTCTCCTCATCCGATGAGGATGCATACCTCTATCTGAGAGTTATCAACAGTCTTGACGCCATCTTCTGGATTGACGGAGAAAGCGACGGGGATATAGAGAGGATAACCGTTCTCCTCAACGGGAATGTCATCCATACAGCCTGGTACAATACGGCAATGAGGGAGAGCGAGGAAGGAGTGATCTATTCCCTTCTTTCGTCGCTTCTTCTCGGAGACGGATACCATCTCTATAAACTGAATCTTACACCCTCCGATGCAACACTCGTCATCGACGGCACCCTCCACGACGGTGACTCGGAGTACGTCATCCTTCCTGACGGGGAGCATACATTCTCGCTCTCCGGTTACGGTTATGAGAGTGCCTCATTTTCTCTTGCTCTCACGGGAGATGAGGATGAGATAACACTCGCTCTGGAGGAAGAGCAGCGCTTTCCTCTTCTCGTGACGACATATCCGTACAGCGCAGAGCTTTCATTCAACGGCATCAGAACAGACGGAAAGTATTTCCCGTCTGCTGTCACACCGTATGTAATCACACTGGAGGATGACGCCTATGAGGATTATTCCTACCAGGAGAGACGCCCGTATGGTCACATAACCCTCGAAATGGCTCCGCTCTGGACAGGGGACGGGAACATTCTCGAAGAGAAGAAGAGTGCGTTCTACTCGTCTCTCTTCTACGTTCTGCTCTCATTCGGAGGCTATGTGGCATCCGAGAGCATTACGAACTATTACTCCGTGAGTCTCGGAAGCGCGGGACGTACTGTTTTTACGGGTGCATCGATACTTTCATTGGTAAATCTCATACAGAATGCTGTAGACTATTATAACACGGCCGGCTATGGTCTGTAAGGAAGAAGGAAATGGGACTTTTCTCGAAATTCAGCGCAAAGATAAAAAGCATTTTCACATCGAAGAAGATAGATGAGGAGTTCTTCGAAAACCTCGAGGACACGCTCGTCGAGGGCGACCTCGGCTCGAGACTCACTGACGAAATAATAACAGAGCTGAGAAAGGAAGCGAAGGAGAAGAAACTCACGCAGGCATCGGACCTGCAGCTTCTCATGAAGGAGATTCTCTCCAGGTACATCGAACCGTTCCCCACCGCTCTTCATGACGGGGTAAACGTCTTCATGATTCTCGGCGTAAACGGAGTCGGAAAGACCACGAGCATCGCGAAGATGGGCTCCTACTACCGCTCTAAGGGCAAAAAGGTCCTCCTTGCAGCTGCGGACACGTTCCGCGCCGCCGCTGTCGATCAGCTCGATATTCACGCGGAGAGACTGGACATGAGAATTGTCAAGCAGCATACGGGCTCTGACCCCGGCGCCGTTGTATATGACGCAGTCACATCGGCTGTCGCGCAGAAGGATGACCTCGTTCTTGTCGACACTGCAGGACGCATGCACAACAGGGAGAACCTCATGAGGGAACTCCAGAAGATGGACAAGATCGTGAAGGGAAGGGGAATCAGCGAAGACAACTACAAAAAGTTCCTCGTAATCGACGCGACGACGGGCCAGAACGGCCTGAGTCAGGCGTCCCTCTTCAATCAGGCCGTGAAGCTCGACGGCGTCATACTCACGAAGTATGACTCTGCAGCAAAAGGCGGGGCCCTTGTCCAGATAGGAAAGACCCTGGGCCTTCCCGTCCTCTTCGTCGGAACCGGCGAGAAATACAGTGACATACATCCATTCGACAAGGAAGAGTACCTCGACGCGCTCATAGGTCTGGAGAACTGAAATTGAAAAGAGTACTCTTTTTCGTCTTCATCCTCTTTCTCTCCTTCAGCCTTTCCGCATCGTACTACATCTCGAACGCTCTCGGACAGAAGAAGGGCAGTGCCGCGGCATACGACAGCGCAGAGTGGGTGCTTGACGAAAGGGGGAACACTGAGATCCTCTACCATGACGGGGTGAAATACTCGGAGAAGAGCACAACCTCATCCGGCTGGACGAAGACCACTCCGGAGGGAGAGGAGAAGGTTTATCTCAACAGTGACGGCAATATCGGGAGGAGGATAATCACCAGAGGGGCCTCGAGAGTCGAGTACAACTACATCTACTCCGGGACGCTTCTCAGCGCTTACAACTGCTCCGTTGACGGAGAACTCGAATACAAGGTCGAATACCTGACGACATCGGATGGCATTCTTCTCTGTTACAGGGAGAAGGATGAAGGTGTTTACATAACAGATGAGTGGTTCGTATTCGAGAACGGCGAGAGAATGGAGGTCGGCTCCTTCAGAAAAGACAATATCGTATCGACTGTGACGCAAGACGGCGGATACGAGGAAACGGAAGACGGCATAACGAGAAAATATGACTCCTCCGGCCGTCTTGTAAGCGAGAAGAGCGACAGTGGGGACATAACATACACATACAGTGCTGACGGAAGACTGGAGGAGAAAAGGGAAAAAAGCTCGGACGGCATCTATGTGACAACATATGAGGAGGAGGGCGAGGTTCTCTCCCGCTATTCTTCTGACGGCGTGAAGATAAGCGAGAGGCGTTCCCTTCCTGACGGTACGATAGAGGAGAGGCGCTTTGTTGAAGGAAAAGCGAAGTACGTCTTCATCTACGACAGCGACGCTAAGAGGATCAGGGAGGCCTATGCCCTGTGATTCTCCTTCTTGCCTCACGCTATGCCTTTCCACATTCGAAGGCCCTGAGAAGCAGGTCCGTGAGGATAATGCTCACGGTGATGCTCTCTCTCACGGTAGTTACTGTCGTGATATCTGTGATGAACTTCCTCCAGGGCTCACGCTTTGACAGCATAAGGGATGTCCGCTCCTTCGACTGCACAGTCGAGGGTGACCTGAGCGATGAAATAAGTGCCATCCTACCGGACTCTGTGGTCTTCACATACGGGGAAGGCGAAGCCATAACACAGAGCGGTTCCTATCTTGTGAGATACATAGACTCATCATATGACGGGGGGCTGGAATTCTACATAGGGGATGCATCCACTCTTGCCGTTCCCTATACGTTCTACCGTCAGAACGGCTGGAAGAGTGTGACACTCTCCACTCTGAAGAGCGGGAAGAAGGTGACTTCACTCATGAGCCTCGAGTATGAGATAAGCGGCATCTATTACACGGCACTCGGAAGCGAGTTTGATGATACCATGCTCTTCCTGCCGCTTTCTTCTGCCGACGAAAACGTAACGATGAAGACTGCCGTGAAGGGGGCAGATGACGATGATATCGCGCTTCTCGAGAAGTCGGGCTATACGGTGACGAGGTGGCAGGATGCAGAGTCCAGCCTATATGGTGCATTCCTTGTCGAGAAGGCACTGATGTACGCGCTTCTCTCTCTGCTTTTCATAATAATCGCGGTGTCCACAGCGTCGAGCGTTGCACTCTTCTCCTCTTCACGCGAGAGGGAGATGGCGGAACTCGAGATACTGGGTCTTGAGAAGAGAAAGTTGAGACTCGTCTGTTTTCTATCGTTCCTCATTGTAATCGCACTCGGCATCATCCTGGCCCTCGGTGTCGGCTCTGTGGTGCTCTGCGGTCTTGAGACGTACTCACGTAATTCTTCCCGCATTGTTTCAATGACACTGACGCTTCCTTTTGCCGGCTTTCTCTTCTTCTCCATTTTCATGGTCCTTGTGACAGTCATCTCCACATGGCGTGAGAACAGAAAGAGGGAGAAGAGGGAACTATATGAGGTTATACATGCAGAATGACGAACTTTTGAGACTGGAGAACATAACAAAATCCTTTCCTCTTCCGAAAGGCGGGACGCTGGATATACTGAAGGACATATCACTTACTCTCCACTCTGGTGAGTGTGTTGCCATAACAGGAAAGAGCGGAAGCGGAAAGAGCACTCTTCTTTCAATCGCCGCCCTTCTTTCCCTTCCTTCCGGCGGAAAGATTTATTACATGGGTAAGGAAGTGTCCCTGTTCTCAGACAGTGCACTTTCGCTGCTGAGAAACAGGAATATGGGCTTTGTCTTCCAGAACTCGATGCTTCTTGAGGACTTCTCGGCACTGGAGAATACGTCAATGCCGCTTCTGATCCGGGGCATGAAGAGAAAGGATGCACTGGAGAAGGCCATGCACTACCTCACTCTTGTCGGCATGGAGGACAGGGCAGACCACAGACCGGGCGCACTCTCTGGAGGAGAGAGGCAGCGTACGGCCATTGCACGTGCACTTTCAGGAGAAGCGGACATCATCTTTGCGGACGAGCCCACGGGAAGCCTTGACGAAGAGACTGGGCTTGTTACTGAGACTCTTCTCCTCGATGCCGTAAGAAAGGAGAAAAGGGGACTGGTGCTTGTGACTCACAACCTCGCCTTTGCCGAAAAGGCGGACAGGACATACATACTTCAGAACGGGGTGCTCTATGAGAAATGAGGGGGAGAGACTCTACGGGGAACGTAAGCGTGGAAAGGGAATGAGCTTACGCTACATTCTCACACATTACGCTCCGTCCCTCATTGTCTTTCTCATCGTCATGACGCTTTCATTCGTCATGGTGTTCATATCTTCGATGACGGGAGCAATAGAGCGCATGATAGTACTGCTGGGGTGCGGGAGTGTCGAGAGTTCATCATACATCGATGTCTCCGCTTACAGGAATGCGAAGATAGACGAAGTGAAGACCGGCGACGGCATTCTCTACGCATCCTCCGGTAAGAGTCTTGTCCACCTCAAGGGAGTGAATCTTGAAGAATATTTCTCAGGTGAAAGGGGAGAAGGCATGAAGCTTTCTCTTACGGATGAAAACTGCCGCAACGAGATAATAATCTCCTCGACGCTCGCTTCATCCCTCAGTCTCTCCCTCGGGGACAGGATGACGCTTCTTCTCTACGAGACGGAGAAGGGAAGAGCAAGACCCCTTCTCATGACAGTGAAGGGGATATATTCCTCGGGATATGCACAGCTTGACAGATATCTCGCATTCGTTGACATCTCACTCACGGACAGCGATTCGACATACGAGATACTCCTTGACAGTAATGAGGATATTGAGGCTTTTCTCGAGAAGCTATGGAAGGACGGAATCTATGCCGAGAGCTGGAGAACAAAGTATTCCTCCCTATGCACGAACGTGGATCAGTCCATAATGATTTTATACGTCATTCTCATCTTCGTTGCCATTCTTGCGGCCTTCTTCAGTGCGGATATCGCGCACGTATACACGTCGCGTGACCGCAGTGACATCGCATCTCTCAGACTTATGGGAATGAGCGAGAAATGTGTCAGGGGAATATACAGACGCATGACTATCAACACTGTCGCGCTCTCTTCTGTTCTGGGAACTGCTGCGGGGCTTCTTCTCTCGCTTCTCTCTCCCTCGATAATCTCCCTTGTGGCGAAGAAGGAACCGGAACTTATAGAGTATTACATAACATCGTTCACACTCTCCGTTCCCTGGCCATCGATGATTCTCATGCTTCTTCTTATGCTCCTCTGTTCTTCTGTGACCCTGCGCTTCGAACTATGGAGAACAGGAAACTCGGAACTCGGGTGCGAGATAAGGGGAGAGTGATGGAATTTTTCATCCATCTGTTGTAGTCTCTTCTCATGAACTTAGAGGTATTCTCCCTCGGAACGAGCGGCATGATGCCGCTTCCCGGCAGATTCCTCACATCGGTGCTTGTACGCCGTGACGGGGAGTTATTCTTATTCGACTGCGGCGAAGGCACCCAGGTGTCGCTGAAGATGCTGTCTCTCAGATGGAAGAAAATCAGCGCAATCTTCATCTCCCACATGCATGCCGATCATGTTACGGGACTACCGGGGCTGCTGATGCTTTCAAGCCAGGTCGACAGGGATGAGCCGTTGTATATCTACGGGCCTCAGAGACTCGGGGAATATATTGAATCCTCGAGGCGGATTCTCGACATGTACATCAACTACGAGATTATCTTCACGCCTGTGGAGAGAGGGGTGATTTACACCGGTGACGGCTTCACGATAAACGCATTTCCCCTCAATCATACGAAGCCCTGCTTCGGCTACTCCCTCACGGAGGAGCAGCGTAAGGGTGAGTTCTTTCCCGACAAGGCCACAGCCCTCGGTGTCCCGAGAGGACCTCTCTTCGGCCGTCTCCAGAGCGGGGAGGAAGTCACACTCGACGACGGACGTGTGATAAAACC
The DNA here is from genome assembly GCA_963626615.1 of Sphaerochaetaceae bacterium. GTDB lineage: Bacteria > Spirochaetota > Spirochaetia > Sphaerochaetales > Sphaerochaetaceae > Ornithospirochaeta. The sequence continues at coordinate 481 of CAVFYD010000007.1, read as the reverse complement.
CTCTGATGTGATGGGCACAGCCAGGGAAGGAAGGAAGTTCAGCTATATAACAGACACACTCTATTTTCCCGGGATTTCGGATTTCGTGAAGGACTCCGACCTTCTTTTCTGTGAGAGCATGTTCGAGAACGCCCTCATAGACACTGCTCTCGAGAAGAAGCACATGACTGCCTCTCAGGCGGGACTTATCGCACGTGACGGCAACTGCCGTAAACTCTGCCTCCAGCACTATTCTCCACGCTATACCGACAGGGAACTCAGGAAGCTTGTGAAGGAAGCGAGGGAAATCTTTCCAGAGACTGTTCTCACACGCGACCGCATGTCATTTGACATTCCTCTCAAGGACTGAGAGAGCTTTTTTCGATGAGAATTTTCATCCGTCAGGACAGAATTGCGGCTTACATTCTGCCCTATACCTCAAATTTTCCCGTAAAAATTGCGAAATCGGACTTGACTTATAGAGAAATTATGATAAAGTTAT
>CAVFYD010000006.1:0-55122 GCA_963626615.1 Sphaerochaetaceae bacterium | reverse complement strand
TTAACATCTGTGCGCACATTCGATCCGTTCAGATAGCTATTCGGGAATATGTCTTGATACTCCTTTGAGTCGATCGTCCTCTGTATGGATCGTGAGAACTGCTCTGCAAGATCAGCAGAGTAGGAGCAACCTACGATTTTAAGATCGGGATTCTGTCCGAATGCCCAAGCAGGAAAGTTACGAGAGACGATCTCGCTCTTTCCGTGCTGCGGTGGAACGAAGACCATCAGATTCTTGATTTTGCCCTCAAGTAGCATCTGACAATGATCTGCGATCAGCTTATGAAACCACTCAAGCTCATACTTTGGATTGATATATCCTAAAAAGCGTGAGAAGTCAGCAGGAGCTTCACTTTTGAGCTTCTGCTTCAAGAGCTTCAGTAGCTGCTTCCTTACTTCGTATGTGCTTTGTGATGTCATATATGTAAGTTATTGTCCGTATTCAAGCTCCTTGAGAAGCTGCAAGTAGTGGATTGCCTTGTCAATATCCTCGACTCCGTTCTTTTGTCTGTGTCGACAGACATACTTGATAACATTTCCCTCGATGAAAGGAATCTTATTGCGAGTAATGAACTCGACAGGCTGAATGCTCATCTGATAGTGAGATCCTCCAATTTCCATCTCAGAAGCCTTCTTTTTTGCTTCCTGCATAGTAGCTACTCTTCTGTGTTAGATCGATCCTGCGTGCTTTCCTGCGTCTCCTGTGAGACCTTGCCGAGCTGCTTCTCAAGTATCCCGATCTGCTCGTTCAGTTCTTCCTCCGTGAGTTCTTTTTCTTCAGACTTCTTGAGAACTACATCATTAGTCTGACGCTGCTTGTAGTGATCGGGATCGATATTCGTAAGCAGGAATATCGCAGCTCCTACGTTTGGTGCAGCAAAGATCTTCTTCTTCCTCTGTAGCTTGATCTGTGGCTTTCCTGTCTCATCGGGAACATAGTCCGTGTCTACGTTCTCGTGATAGCCACCCTTTGCAGCTTCGAACAGGGAAGTGACAAGCACATCAGACTGAAGATCCTTGAAGATCTGCTTCGCCTTTTCTACTGCATCCTTGTAATCTGTTCGTGACTCAAGCCATCTATAGTGAGTCTGAGAGTCGATAGCGAACTGCTCGCAGAACTCCCGAAGCTTTGCTCCGTGATACTCTACGAGTCCGTGTTCTGAGATCCAAGCTGCGATCTCGTCTCTGAGTTTGTTTGTATACTTCATAAGCGATATAGTGTTTATGATTTGCGTAAGATCATTACGACTTCCCCTTTGTACTCTTCCGTCTGATTGAAGTTATTCGTCATATCTGTAGGACGGACTTCGATACAGGAGAAGCCGATCTGAAGAGCGATACGCTTCCCATCTTCGAGCAGAGGATAAGACTGAGAGCCGATCTGAAGAGCGAATACGCTTCCCATCTTCAGAGCAGTGTACACTTTCTGAATGAGCTGCGTATAGAATGTGTCTCTCCATTGCTCATAGTTGTCAGATGTGGAGTGAGATTGCTCTCCTCCAAGATACTTCTCTGTATCGAAGTATGGTGGACTTGTCAGAGCGAAGTCGAACTCCTCCTCTCCTGCGTCATATTTCTCGAACGGAGAGCAAGTGATCTGAGCGATCTTCTCTCCCTGTGCTGCGTCCTTGAACGTGTCGAAGATCTTGAGATCTCCCTCTACTTGATACGGAGATGCGTCCACTCCTGTGTATGAGTAAGCGTGCGATGCGAGAAAACCGATCAATCGACCGCCCCATCCCGAACAGGGATCGAGTACTGCTCCATCAGCAGGACAGAATTCATTGATCAGAGTCTTAGCGAGCGATGCAGGAAAATCGAGTGGCATTCTCGATCCGTTGAATGCTAATGACACTTTGATCATCTGTGAGAGCTTGTCCTGCGTCACGAAGCGCAGACGCTCTGCTTTGATCCCTCCTGCTGCGATAGATCTTAGTCCATCGTAGACAGATCGGGAGTCTCCGTTCGTATGGAACTGCTGCGAGTGAAAGGCGAGAGAGTCATAGCGTGGATATTCCTTGCCATAGTGACAGAACTTGATAAAGTCGATCTTCGCAGTATGCGGAGTGATAAAGGAGAAGCCTTGCAGAGCATCGTACTGATCTGCGATCTCTCCTGCTGCGCATCTGACTGCTTGTGAGATCATAGCTTCTGTCTTATCGTCCTTGACATAGTCCTCTTTCTCCTGTTCCTGCTCGTCCTGCTTGCTCTCCGTCTCCTCGATGAAAGAGTCTGCTTCTTCCTGCTGAGATGTATCGAACATAGGAAGATCCGTTCCCCAAGACAGGAGCTGATCGTTATCCCACTCGTTAGCGAGTGAGTCCCAATCATACTGACCGAAGCCGTTGTTATCGAGTATCGTGTAAGCTTTCAGATTTTCTACAGGAGTATCCGCAGGAATGATCACACAGGGAGCTTCTTTCATTCCGAGAGACTTCATTGCGTGATAGCGCATATTTCCTCCAATTATGATGTAGCGTCCTGTCTTCATCGGATAGACGAGAAGTCCTCTGAGCGTTAGCATTTCGGGATAGTCCGAGATGTTCCTCTTCAGCTTCTCCATCTTCGACTCTGTGATCTGCCGTGGATTAGTGGGAAGTCCTGCGAGCTGACCCTCATTAGCGTCAAGCTTAGAGAGTGCAATCTGTACGAAGTGAGTGTCTTGTATATCTTTCATATAGCTGCTTGCTTGCTTTTGATATGCGGAGTATCCGCATTCTCCGCAAAAATACAAAAATTATCGTGCTAATTAAGCACGTTTCAATATTATTTATGATTTTTTACCGCAAGTAAGCGGAAACTTGCTCTCTGAAGTCCTCAAATGATCTGCAAATGATGTATTTGTATCCTGCGAACTCAGCAGACTGCTGCCATATCTTTTGCGAGTCACTCTGTCTTCCTTTCTCTGTCTTCATCTCAATGCAGAGTCCGTGATAATGCTTAGCAGGGAACAGGAGAAGAAGATCAGAGACTCCTGCCGTTGTTCCCTCTGCTTTCATAATCTGAGCTTCGGCTCTTCGTCTTGCACCTCCATTCGGAACTGCAAAGAGCAGGAGTTTAAGCTTCGGAAATTGAAGACGAAACCAAGTCACGCAGGAGATCTGTATTTTGCTTTCTTCGTGCGACATACCTTACGTTACTTTTGATTATATCGTAGTTATAATAATATATATATCATAAACTCGTTAACCTAACAATGACTCTGACGAGAGTTTTTCCCTTGTCAGAGTCCTTGTCAATAGATCCGTTCATCGTCAGAACGGAAGATCATCGTTGTTGCGTCCTTGTGATGGGATAGCTACAGGAGCTTGCCCATACTGAGGAGTGTATCCTCCTGTCTGCATCTGAGGAGCAGGAGCTGCATTTTGACTTGCTCGATCAAGCATCTGCATAGTGTCTGCTTCGATCTCTGTCACATATCGATCTGTGTTTGTCTTCTGATCGTTGTATTTGCGTGTGCGAAGCTTGCCCTGTATGTATACTTGCGATCCTTTGTGCAGGAACTTCAGACAGATCTCTGCGAGCTTACCGAAGCAAGTAACGGAGTGCCACTCTGTTCTATCGGGATACTGCACTCCCTGCTGAGTAGTATATCCTTTCTCTGTCGTGCCGATGGAGAAAGTACACATAGACTGATTGTTCTTTGTCGGTATCTTCTTAGGATCATCTGCGAGATAGCCGATCAGAGTTACTTGATTTACTGATGCCATAATACGTTAATTGATGATTTAATAATTATATATATTATACTTGTTAGTATCTGAAGTCTGTGAAGTGAATGATAATTCCCTCAAAGCTTCGATCCCTGTCCTCCGAGAGGATCGGGAAGTACCACTCCAAGAAATCTTGTCGTGATAGTCCGTCATTCTTAGCAAGCAGATCGAGATCCGTGAATACTCGTCCATCGATCGTGCAGGATACTGATTTGTTGTCAGCTCTGTAGACGAGTCTTATGGACTGATACGATACTTTAGCGTATATGCGATAAAGCTCGATCTGCTTCGTGTGATATGGTCTTCCGCTCCACTCTCTCACACTGATGAAATATTGCTTATCGATCACTTTGTCGAGATTGTGCTTCCACTGCGTATAGTTCGATCTGATCGTATGGATCTTCCGATCTCCCTGCTTTCCGTCAAGCGTTCTGCGTAGCTTCGTTGAGAAGTCTGTAGCTTCACGCTTGCGAGAGTGCGTCAGAGGAAAGCTCTTAGAGAGAGTCATAAGTATCTTCTTCCGCTCGTTCATAACTTAGATCCTTTCGTTTTGATCTCCGTTTTTACGATCTGATAGTCCTGTAAGAATCAGCTCTTCTGCGAGAGGTAGAGACTTGATGTAGTCGCAGAACGTGTGCCACTGAGGTAGTCTGTGATTATGTCTCTGAAAGTATATTCTGCGAAGCGTCTGATAAGACAACATCTGAATGCGCTTCTGCATAGTTCCCTCTCTTAGTTCAGACTTCATCTTCAGAAGTTCCTCTACAGGGAGTCTCTTGCCTTGAATGTGCATTGTAGACTCAGAGGATAGTCTGTCTGTACCGATACGATATGTATCGAACTCCTGCCAAAAATAGCGTGGTGCGTTGATCTCGACATACACTATGAGTCCTCTGACTGCTTTTGCGTGCTGATCTCCTGTTCGGACAAGTCTGCTCATAAGATCAATGTCCTTTCGGTCTATGCAGCAGAACGAAGAGCTTGATGCGCATATCGTGTCAGTTAATGTAATCTCTCTCTCGAACTTGACTTGTGATCTCATATCAAGTCCGTGTGGCAGTCGCAGTGCAGACAGAACTGCTGCGAGTCCTGCGATCTCTATAGTTCGGATCTCGATCGGAGCGATCTCTGATCCTGTGAATACTTCTTCTTTCATTTGTTGAAATCTAATTGTCCTTGAATAATCTGTTTTTCTTTAATTCCGAGCAGAGCGTTGACTCTCTCGATCTCAGAGTCGATCTCCTGCTCAGCTTTGCAGGAGAGATCAAGCCATCTGTCACAGACAGACTTTGACTTTCTCTCCCTGCGAGCTTTGAAGTACTCTCTCTGATACCTTCTCATCTGAGACACTTTATCGAAGAAAGCTCTTGCATCCATAGCGTCTACTTCTTATCTTCAGAATGAGCAATTACTCCAATGATGGGAGACTTGCAGATCGAGTCTACTACGAAGTCAGAGATCGTTCCTCGCATAGCGTTTCCGAACTGATTGAGAGCATCTGAAAGATCTACTGCTTCTACAAGAGCATAGAAAGCAGTCTTCTCTTCCTTGCCTGTCTTCTCGTTCAGAGTAACGATGAAATACTTGACTTTATAGAACTCCGTATCGATATTGCTTGCATCCCAATCGATCTTCTTGTTGAGCTGATCGCTTGCTGCTTCAGTTCCCTGCTTAGCTGCATTGAGTAGATCGTTAGTCTCCTTTGCCAAGATCTTGCTTCCTGCATTCTCGTAGATGATCTCAGAGATGTTTGACTTCTTCACTGCATCGATCTCGAATTCTCCATTTATGTACGGAGCAAGAGCAGTAGCAGCTCCGTTCTCTGCTTCAGAGAACGAGAGAGCATCTACGAGATAGACTTCAGTCGTTTTCTTCTGCGTGCAGTCTTCCTGTACACGCACGCACTTTACTTTAGTTTCAATGTACTTGTTCATATTCTACAATTTATCCGTTAATCTTATATTTATTACTAATCGCTTAGATCGAATTCGATCTTCTTCAAGTTCTTGCGGAAGATCTTGCGACAATTCTCGATGTCATTCGTATGGAAGTCGAAGTCTTCGATGTTCCCTGCGTAAGCGTCCATAGAGCATCTCAGCGAGTCAAGAAGTGGATTAGGGATCTCGTCAGCAGATCCGAGCTTCTTACGGATCATCTCTGTGAGTTTCTTGTTTTGGAGCGTCCACTCGTCAAGTATGATCATCGTCATTATCGCATAAGATCTCATATCATTGTACTCGTAATCGTGCTTAAGAAACTCCCTGTTTATTGTGTAGTAGAAGATCGTGAAGTCCAAGCTGCACTCCTGTAGCCAAAGCTCTGTCTGAGTGTTTATGCGTTCGATCTGATCACGCTTGAGATCTATTGCGAGCGTCTTGTAGTACTTGTCTCGCACTCCCTTTGTAGCACGAGAGAGCTTGACAAAGATCGACATCCTGTTATCTGCGACATACTTGAACACTTTGTCTGCGTAGATCCAAGCAGTCTGAGCGATGATCAGAGGAATGAAAGCGATTTCGCAGTGTTCCTCGAAGCTGAAGTTATTCATAATCTGCTTTGTCTCCCAAGCTACTTTCATCTTGAAGAGATCTTCAGATCCGAAAGCAGGAATGTTCTGAGCTTCACTTGAAGAGACATCCTTTTGCTGCTTGATCCATTCGAAGCGATCTGCGTTGACAGAGTATGTCTTTTTCTCGTTATGGGGATCAGAGAGCAGAAGCTTAGTAGCTCCACTCTTCACTGATCCGATCTCCAACACTTTGTATTTTGATCCCACAGAGATATTTCCCTGTACTTTGTCACTGCATTTGCGGAGTGTGATCTCGATCACATCTCCGACTTGTATGTTCTGTTCCATCATAACTGCGTTTTATCTATCGTTTGTCTCCCTGTCCGTCTATCACGTTACGTTTCTGCCTATCTGCAAGCTTGTCGATGTTCTGCTGACAGATCTCCTCTTTGCTCTTTTTGAATTGAGAAGCGAGTCCTGTGATCATCCACTCAACATCTCCCATCTCCTTTGTGAGAAGTTCCATAAAGTCAGCAGGAGTACTCTCAGAGAATTCGATGTTGTTGTTATTGATCACGATCCAATTCTTGCGGATCGCTTTAGAGATCTTACCAAAGAGTTCTCCTACTTCTTCTCCAAGTCCGAAGAGCATATAGCAATGATTTGCCGAAGACGGAAGACAAGTCTGCATAGCTTTGTACTGATAGTCATTCAGAGTCATTTCATTTCGGAAGTCGAAGAGAGACAGATTAGCGTTCTTCTTCTGATCCTGTAGCGAGCGTTCCTGCATCTCCTGCTCTGTGTATGTACGCTGATTGGTAGGAGACTTTCTGTGTCTCTTCTCGTCTTCGGGACGCTGCCTCAGAATGTCATAGTATCCGTAGACAATCTGCTTGTAGAGTTCCTCTGCTCGCTTCTGCGTGATCACTTGTCCTCTGAGATCGGGGAGTCGAGACTTGAGAGTTCCGAAGACTCTGTGCTTGTACATAAGCTTCTCAAGAGAGAAGTCTTTCTTAGCGTACTGATAAGACTGAATTTCGAGAAGCAGCTCCCTGTAGCTTGTCATTCTCTGAGAGTGCGTCTGTGAGAATCGCTTTTGTTTTTCGTTTGTCTTTTCCATCTTGATTGATTGTTTGTGTTATCGTTAGATCTGTGACATCTTCCTGTCTTGCAGTATCACATAGATACGAGATGATCGTAGCTACGAGAACTCCAAGCAGGAAAGAAGCCAAACAGAGAGTGATAACGTAGAATTCCATAGATTGAGTTATGTTATTTAAGTCTTTGATATGCTATATCTGTTTCAGAGATTCTCTCATCGCTCCAAGTCGCTTCTGTAAGGTCATTGAAGTCGATCGTTTGGGGACATCCATCGATGCGTGACACTCCTGTATGCAGGAAGATTTGATCGGGAGTGTTCGTGTATGTGACATAACCTCCGAAAATCTCACTCTCTGACATTCCGAAATGAAGTCCGAGATTCTCTATAAGATCATCAAGCTCCGATAGAGACTTTTTGCCGAAGTTACGGATCTTCAATAGTTCTTCTTTTGTATAGATCACGAGATCGGCTATCGTGTCGATGTCATTCCGTCTAAGACATTCCAAGCATCGGTAAGAGAGATGGCAGTCAATAAGTCGAGTGCTGAGCGTCTTCGTAGAGAAACTATCGAGATTCTGAACCCTGCGTTTCTGATCCATTTTCGCTGCTAACCGATAAGCTGCGAGCTTCTCCTTGATCTCCGAGAGCTGCTCTTTTTCTTGCTTGTGGATCTCATACTGCTCCTCCTGTATCTTTACGAGCTTCAAGAGGATCTTCGTTGAGATCTGACGGATACGCTCTCTTGATAGCGCAAGAGCGTCTGCTAAGTCAGCATATCGGAACTTGTCAGAGTTAGATCGACATATATGCTCGATGATGTACTTCTCTCTCTCCGAGAAGAGATCTTTGTTGAGCAGGAGTGTGGTCTTCAGATTGAGGAAGATCAGATCCTCAAGTGCGCCAAGATCCCCAAGTGCCGATCTATAATCGCTGATATGCGACTCTACTTGTCTGCGTATTCGATCCTGCTCGATGATCAGTTCTGCTATACGTTGCCGATTAACGTGATACTCTTTGAACTGATCTCTCATCTCCTCCACTTCCGAACGATACAGGAACTTGAGACCTCTCTGCCCGACTTCCTTGTAGGACAGGAGTCCCTGTTCGAGATAGTTAGAGATAGACTGCCTGTCTACTCCCAAGATCTGAGCAGCTTCGGATCTGCTGATCATTTCTTCTCTTTTCATTTTCTCAATATTGCTTTTTATCGTTTTCTGTTTTTAAGACGCTCAGAGCGTCTCTTTTCACTTTCGTGAACACTTTATCGTCCGACAGGGAGAAAACCCCACCACGAGCGTTTATCGTGTCCTGTAGCTTGAATTTGTGAAGATGATCTTCGTCATCATTTCGTTAAATCTGTCTGCGATTCTGTCTCCGTATCGCTCACGGATCTGTTCGGGAGTGAGATTAGTCGTTATCAGCGTGAAGAGCTGATCTGTGTATCTCTGCTCAATAAGATCTATTAGCGGATTGAGTACATTTCCGTAAGAGAGGACTTCCGCAGGTTCGAAGCCAAGATCATCGATCGCTAACATCGTTCGTCCGCAGATCTGCTTGTATGCAGTGTAATCATCCTTGTTCTTATGGGCGATGTCCTTAGCTGAGAGTATCCCGATCGAGTAGCTATCGTTATATTGATCTTTGATGTTGAGAAAATTGATAACGGAGCATATCGCACGCATAAGAGTAGTCTTCCCATTTCCGCAAGTTCCACAGAGAACGAGTCCGAACTTATGATCTGATGAAGTGAGCCATTGAGACACTTTGTTGATGTATCCTCGAAGAATAGGAGTATCCTCGAAGACTCCGTGTCTGTACTCGACTTCTCCCATAACTCCTGCGAGCAAGAAGTCAGCAGCTTGATCCTGTGTCATTGGGAGCTTAAAAGTTTCCCTCGTAGCTCTTCGCTGAAGTAGCAGTGACTTCAGCTTGTCTACGTTGAGCTTTATTGTCTTGTCTATTGGTTGCATTGTTAGAGTGATTTTGATTTTGTCTGTTTTCGCAAGAGAGAACTATTCGAAGCCAATCAGTGAAGTGTCTCTTCATATCTGAAAGTGTCTCGTGTTTAATCTCTCTCACTGCGTTACTGAGTTTGAACTGCTCGAAGCGTGGAGTCAGATCTTCCTTGTGCAGATGAAACATCATACAGATCTGTTCTACCCATATATCGGAAGTCCTCAATTCTTCGAGATATAGTTCTTCTTTCGATTTCTCCTCGCACGCACACGCAGTAGTAGTAGAAGTAGATAATATATTATTTATTTTACTTTCTTTAATTGTGTGAGCAGGGTTGTGAACAGGGATGTTCCAAAGGTTGTGAGCTGCTTCCTGTGCTTCCTGTTCTCTTTGCTCTGATACTAAGGGAGTTAACGTGTGAGCAAGGTTGTGAGCTACGTTGTGAACTTCATCGTTTTCAGCGTTGTGAGCATCCCTGTGAGCAAGGTTGTGAGCATCCTCTTTGGATATGCTCTGATAAGTGTCATAGTTACAGATGGTTATCACGCTGATATTGTTGTGAGTATCCTTGTGAATCATTTCGTCCTGTTCGAGCATCTTAAGGAAGTCGATAACCGTATGATTGCAGACGCTCCATCTGCGCTGAAGATACGAGATCGAAGCGCAGATCTGTCCTCTTAGGATCTTGATCCGCTTCCGTCCGATGAGTCTCGTCTGATCTTCCCAATTTGCAAGCATAAGAAGATCGAGCCACCACTTCAGACGATTAGCGTCAGTCCATATCCAATGATCCGTGATGGATCTGTCTATGAGTATTCGTCCGTTCATTATATTGCGAGATTAAGATCGAGCGTAAGATCCTTTCCTGCGATGTATGTCGGGAGTCCTGTGACTTTGGAGACCTCTTCTCTGAAACGCTCCCTGTCAGAGTTTCTGCTGCTCAAGTGGAGCAAGATCACTTCCTGCGTCTGCGTCAAATCTATAGCTCGTAAAATATTCTTCGTTGTCTGTAGCTCTAAGTGAGAGCGTCTTGTTCTCTTGCCTTGTGCAGCTGCCACTTCTCCTGTGAGGATATTCTCAGAGAGGAGATCTTCCGAGTAGTTCGCTTCGATCAGTATGTGATTGAGCTTCGGGATCTCATAGTCGAATGACATAGTGTCTGTGACGAAGAGAAGCGAACCCATCTCTGAGTGAGTGATAACGTATGCAAGACAGGGAACATCGTGCTTGACAGGAATAGTCAAGATCTTGAAGTCTCCGAGCTTGTATCCGTGAAGCTCTGCTACAGGAGTGAAGAAGCATTGATACTTCTTCAGATCCTGTGAGTAGAGTACTTCTTCGAGTCCAAGCGTCCTTATTCCGCAAGCAAGCACATCAGAGAGACACTTGCAGTGATCTTTGTGTTCGTGTGATACGATGCAGCCACAGACGCTGCTGAGCTTCCAATCAAGAGCCTTCTTGACGAGTTTGAAGTCTACTCCGCACTCTAAGATGAGAGTCTCTCCTGTAGAACTTGTAAGCAGATAGCAGTTTCCTGCGCTTGATGATCCGATAACTGATAACTTCATAGTGTCTCCCTGTTACTTGTTCACGATTAAAAGTCCGGCTCTTCTTCGTCCTTTGCAGGAGTTTCCACTTTCGGAGCTTCGCTGACTTCTCCTGTATCTGCGTCTACTTCTTGATAGTCCTGTTCGGAGAGATCTATCTTCTTAGTAGCTGACTCCTCTACAAGCTCTGCGTTCTGAGCTTGATCTACTTGATAGTCCTGCTCGATGGAAGACTGCATCTCGACTGACAAGTATCCGTACTTAGACAGAAGTCTGCGTGTGCAAGTCTTGAGTGCCATATCGTTGAAGTTACCTTCCCAACCGACAGACTTAGATGTTACAGGAGTGTTAGCGAGTGCTTCGAGGTGCTGCGCAGTAGTCTCCTTTCGAACGGATGGAGAGTACTTCTTGGCATAAGCTGCCATCTCTGCGACAGGAACGTAGAGAGTCTTCGAGAAGCCGTTGAGAAGTTCGAAGTAGCAGAAGTATCCGATCACCTTGTCGGATGTCTTCTTGCCGTCCAAATTGATCTCTCCTGTGAGCTTAGAAGATCCCTGTAGTTCTCCCTCATACACGAGATCTGCATTGATTGTACGATAGTATCCTGTGCGCATAGCGAGCTGAATATATCCTCTGTATCCGAGCAGGAATGTTGGTGTAGGGACTTTATCCCATATCTGTCTTCCGTGATCGAGTACAGGATGTCCCTGTGCGTCCACACGCTTAACTGAGTTGTTGTAGACTACGATGTACGCAAAGCCGAGAGCTTTGTTGATCGGAAGCTTCAGAACTGCTGCTTTCAGAGCTTCGCATATAACTTTGTTCGAGTCACAGGTCTGAAGCTGCTTGTCTCCGTTATAGAGATCGATGATAGACGCTACGAATGCGTCCTTATGCGCTCCAAGAGCGTTCTTGAATTGCTCCTGTACAGATGGAGCGTTGAGTGTGCTTTTAAGCACTGCAAGCTGATTTGCTGCCATAATTGCGATGTTTATATGTTATTGTATAAGGAGCAGGGAAGTCCTGCTCCCTGTAATTATTACTTCTTCGTCAGAACAGGATCATCGGAGACTACGAGTCGAATGATTTGAGATCCGATAGCAAGCAGATCATTGACTGCTTCGGCATTGTCTACGAATACAGGAGCTGAGATGTCCTCAAACTTGCAGATTGCATCGATGATGTCAAGTCCTGCGTTGATCTTCGCTGCGTGATTGAGATCAGAGTAGGGAACTCCGTTGACTTGTGCTTCGCAAGTCTCAGCTTCTCCTCCGTTGATCTGTTGAGTGTACATCTTGAAGCGGACATTCCTAAAGAGTCCTGCGATCTTCGATTCAAGAGCTTCTATGCGAGTCTTAGTGTACTCAGCTATTGAGAACTCAATCTTCTCCAATGCTGCAAGCTCATCTGACTGCTCACGAAGCTGCTTCTCTAATTCTGCGATACGTTCGTTATTACGAGCGATCTGCTCTCTCTTGGATAGCTTGATCGTCAGATCTGAGATCTCCTGCGAGAGAGTTCTTTTCTGCTGCTTGAGAACTGCATCTTCTTCAGTATGGAAGAGCGAAGACTCAATCTTAACGGAGATCTCCTGTTGCAGCTTCGTTAGCTCTGTGATCTGAGGATCAGTCTCTGTATTGACTACAGGAGCAATGAGAGTCTTCTTGTACAGATCGTCAAGCTCGATATTCTTGACAGATGCTTCCGTATCCCTGTATTGCTTCTCCTTGTCTGCGATGCGAGACTCTACAGAGAGCAGTTCTGCTTTAATCTGTTTCCCCTGCTTATTTATCTCTTCGAGATCAGAGGCTTTTTTCGTGTTGAAGCGTTCCGTCATTTCCTGCTGCTTCTTCTCGATGTCCTCCGCTTCGAGAGGACGGAGACAAGTGGGACAGATGAAATCGTTAGCGTCAAACTGAAGAGTCTCCTGTTTTTTTGCATACCATTTTGAACGGAAGTCTGTCAAGCGTTGCGTGATGCGCTCCTGCTCCGTTTTGAGTTGAGAGATCTCACGCTGAAGACGAGCTGCATCTTCAGACTTGTATCTGTGATCAGATTTGAGACGATCCTGCTCTGCTTTCTCCTTATAGTATCCTGCAAGAGCTGCTTCCTTGAGCTTTGCAGCTATCTCCTGCTTCTTAGCTTCGAGATCCGAACGCTTAGAGATCAGCGTCATACGTTCTTTGTTTTGCTCCGTGAGTTTCTTGGCTTCGTCAGTGAGACGATCCTCGATGTCGGAGAGTTGCTGCTTCTTATCTGCGATCTCCTGCTCTATCGCAGTCCAATCGAGCTGATCAGATGCGTCTCTCTTGCGTTCATCAATACGAGCAGGAAGAGCGTCTATCTCTGTCTTGATTCTGCGTTTCTTGCTTGCGATCTCACGCTTATACTCTTCGAGCGTCTTGCCTGTCAGCTCTGCTACAAGAGCTGCGAATTCGGGACGATGGGACAGGATCTCTTCGTCCGAGATGTCTCCTGCCATACGAATAAGCATCGCTCTCTGTACATCCCACTTCTGAGCAGTGAAGTATGTAGGAGATGTAATGAACTTAAAAGACTGCTCAGAGCAGATCTCTTCGATCTTCTCGTTCCACTCCTTGAGAGAGCAGGGAACTTCGTTGTAGAGACGCTCCTCCGTATGTCCTGTGAACTCTTCCACAGACGATCCTCTCTTTTTCGTCCACTTCTCCGAGAAGCGTCTCGTCAGTGTTATGTCCTTTCCATCTACAGACAGGACGATAGACACTTCGTGTGGAAGCTTCTCAATGGCAGATCCGTTCTCGTCAAGAGTCTTTACGTTGAACTGCTTGCGATCCTCTGAGTCTTTGCCGAAGAGAGTCCAAGTGAACGCATCGAACAGAGTAGTCTTGCCACTACCATTCTTGCCGTAGATAGATGTGAGATCAGAGTTGAATTCGACTTCGTAGTCTCGAAGTCCCTTGAAGTTTACGAGCTTCAAAGATTTGATGATGATCTTCTTCATAATTGCGTTGATATGTTATTTTGTATGAATGTATGTTGTTGCTTGTGTGTCGATCTCCTGCTGAGTAGGGACTCGTGTTCCGAGTCTCCAAGTGTCAAGCTCTGACTTCTTGAATGACACTCTCCCTGTCTCTGACTTATAGTGCGGAACTTTCCGATCTGAGACTAAGTGTCTGAGTCTGTCTTCAGAGAGACCGAGTATCATTGCTGCTTCTGCTACGTTGAGTACTTCTTTGCTCTGAAGTAGGAGTAGCTTCTCGATTCTACCAAGTCGTTCTGTTAGTTCTTCCATAGTGTCTCGTCCTCCTTGTCGATGTAGTCGTTCAGATCCTTGAGATGTCCCTGCTTCGTCCAATGTGTATAGAGCTTGTAGTATGCGTATCCTGTTGCTACTGCTAACGACTTCGTCCATAGCAGAGAGAGGAAGAACTCGCTTAGAGAGCAATCTTCTGTAGGAGTACAAAAAGTGAAGAGTGCTGCGAATGTTCCAATGATGCCGAGAGTGAACGATCTCCAATTCAAAAATGCTTTTTTCATATTGCGTTGATTTTTTATGCTTTCACAGGGAATAGCTTGTTAATACTCGTGTTAAAATGTTCTGCGATCACTTGCTGAGTGAGCTGATCGGGAATCTGTTTTCCAAGCAGCCACATCTTGATAGTGACTTCTGAGCGATGAGTCAGATCTGCGACTTCTTTGATGAAGCACTGAGCAGGAGTAGGCTGCATTTTCCGCTCTTTGTAGATGTCTTTGAAGCTCTTTTCTGTCATTTCTATGTTATAAATGTGTTAAAACTCTTTCTTTTGTGCTTATTTAGCACCCTTTTTAGTATCTTTGCAATCTCAAAGGAACGTGTGAGCCACTATCTTTTTAAGTATTGCGCTGCAAAGATAGAACTTCTTTCTGTAACACCGAAAGATATTCTGTAAAAGTTACCCTTATTTAACATTGTTTAAGCATTATGACAGAAAAAAGCACGGTAAAAGAGCGTTTGATAATGTTTTTACGCTACTTAAACATCGGTCAAGGTAAGTTCGAAAAAGCTCTTGGCTTGTCGAACGGATACGTTAATAATATTAAGCAGTCTATTACTCCACAGAAACTCTCCATAATAGCTGCTGCTTATCCCGAACTCAATACAGGATGGCTTATGACAGGAGACGGAGATATGCTTAGAACAGGATCTCCTGCTGCTCCTTTGTCTTCTTCTGTGGGAGATGGGGCGATCTCCATAGCAGGAGACGAAAACAAGATAAACTCAGACTCTACTCTACTGAAAGCTATCAGCGAGATTGCCGAGCAGCGTAAGCTCGTAGCTAAATCGCAGGAGCAGATCGATCGTCTGATAACGATTATAGAAAGAATGAATAACAATATAAAATGAACGTGCGTATGCGTGAGGTGTTAGACTTGTATAGGGAGATTGTGCGTACAGGACAGATCTCCTCTCAGAAGCTTGATAGTGCATATCTGAGACTCTCGCTTGCCATTGATCAAGCAGTAGTGAGCAATCGTCCATCCGAGGAGCTACAAGCTCTTCGTAATGAAGTCCTGTATCTTAAATGTGAGATCCTGCGCTATGAGTAGAAGAAGAGTTTATTCGGAGAGTACGCTCTCTGTTATGACACGCTTCTACGAAGCTTTCGATCATCTGAGAGAAACAAAGCAAATCAAAAACGTAGAAGAGTTCTGTCAGAAGTACAAAATAGACAAGAGACACTTGTACGCTCAGAGACAGGATATGTCGAAAGGATACTTTGAGATAGGATGGATCGTTCCGCTCGTCTCCGACTACTTTGTCTCTTCCCGATGGATCTTGACAGGGACAGGATCGGAGTTTACAGAATAACAAAAAGAGAGCTGCTCTTCTTCTGAGTAGCTCTCTTTGATTTAGTCCCTGTTGTAGCTCTTGCAGTCCGTTCCGACACAGACTGCGTAGTTCCCGATGATCTGCTTCTTCAGCTTCCTGCAATAGTGCGACTTCAGTCCGATGTCGTAGATCAGATGCTTACAAGTGAAGCAGCTTTCAAAGTCGAAGTCCTTGCCCATATCACTTCAGCATTGACGGATCGCACACTATAGCGTCTCCGTAGATCTCCTGTCTGTGCATTTTTCTGAAGTAGAACTCTGCTGAAGCAAGAGCGTTGAACTCCTTATTGTCCTTGAGTCTTCCCTCTTCATCTACGATCATTATTGCTTCTCCATCGATGTCGTTAGCGTCTAAGTGTATGACTTCGATCAGCTCGCACTTGAGCAGCTCGTAAAGCTCTTCGAGAGTGAAGTCTGTTCCGTTCTTAGGAGTCACTTTGTTTCTGTGTCCTACTCCTACTTTCCAAAGTGTTGCGTTCATATCTGTAGCGTTTTAGTAGGGAACAGGATCTCTCCTGCTCCCTGTGTTGTTATTAGATTGCTTTCTTCTGTTCGTTGATAGCTGCTCCGAGAATGATGCTTTCGATCTCTCTGCACTGCTTGAGCTGCTGAAGCAGGAAGTCTTGCTCTGTCTTCACTTTCCATACAATTCGCTTTCCGTCTCCGTAGTATGCTTCGTCTTCCTGTGCGATCTTGTTAGCGAGTTTCTCTGTGAGTCTGACAGGCTCAGCGAACACAGACAGGACTTGTACATCTGTTCTGCCGTTCTTCTCAGCAATGAAGTGATTGTCACTTACGACTACTCTGTTCCGTCTGTCGAGTGCTTTAACTTTGAGCTGCTTGAGGATCTTCTCTTCACGTTCTACAAGCTTATTCAGAAACTCCGATAAATTCAAGTTATTCATAATTGCGTTGATATTTGGTGTTATTATATTGTATTGTCTTATGCTGCTTCTGCAAGATCAAAGAGTTTATTCACGAGCTTCGCTACATCAGAGTGATTAGATCTCTCCTCCGAAGCTCTCCCTGTCTGATCGTCTACATAGATCATATCTCTGTTCTCAAGAAAACGCAGGAGTCCTTTAGCGCATCGAAGCTCAGATCCGTTGAAGCCACGTTCGAGAGAGCAGAGCGTGTTGCTCAGAGGAGTAGACTTCAGTCCGAACTCTCCCTCTTCTTCTGCGAAGTAATCTTTGAGAGACTCTTCGATCTCGTGAAGAGTCTTTCCGTACTCTGAATTGTTGATCCACTCTGTGTAAGCTGCGATCTCTGCGTCCAAGTTTTCAAATGTTTTGTTCATAATTGCAAGCGTTGAATTGTTGTTTATTTGATTTCTACTGCAAAGATATAGCCAATTATGATAATAGCCAAACATATCGGGAATAAAATGCCTATTAAGCACGATTTTTAACATTGCCTAACAGAAAAGGAGAAAGAAAGCTGATGAAACTTTCTTCCTCCTTTCTTTATTTGAGAATCTTCGGGATCGCTGCGACTGCTTTCTGCTTGTTTTTGTCCATAACCTTAGCATAGATCTGAGTAGTCTTGACTTCTGTGTGTCCGAGTAGCTTACTCGTAGTGTAGAGATCAGTGCCAAGATCTAACATCATTGTCGCAAATGTATGTCTTCCGCAGTGGAATGTTATCTCCTTATTTATCCCTGCCTTGAGAACCCAAGTCTTAATGACTCCGTTCGTACACGATGGAGAGTGTATATTATCAAATATGAGATCCGAGTCTTTCTTGCGTTCTCCCATAAGCTGAGCAGCTTCGTCTGTGATGTCGAGATACTCTTGTCCTCCTGTCTTCTTTTGGCGAAAGATAATTCGAGTAAAGTCTCCCTGCTTATGAACTTCTCCCCAAGTAAGCTTGATGATGTCTGATCGTCTCAGTCCTGTCAAGCAGGAGAAGAGAAACGCATTCTTGATGGCAGGATACAAGCAGTCTGTATGTGCGAGCTTCCTAACTTCCTCGATCGTCAGATACATTCGAGTCCCCTCTTCGGACTTGAAACCCTCGATCCCTCGAAGCGGATTGACTGCGATGATACGCTCCTCGAATGCTTGATTAAGACAAGCTCTGAGCTTGTTGAAGTATGACTGCTTAGAGTTCTGCTTGAGCTTGCGATCCTTGATTTTATCCCTGTAATCGTGCGCCCAAGCACAAGCTTCTGTGTCGAGATAGTTACGAAAACCCTCCACCCAAGCAGGAGTGATGTCTTTGAACTTGATCTTAGAGTTCTTCTCGTAGATCTGCAAGTGATGAAGACAGGAATACCAATTGCCCCAATTACCACGAGACTCTGTCGCATTGAAGCGTTTTTTGCACAGGGATCTGTAATAATCAAAGAAGAGAGTGTCCTCTGCAAATTGCGACTTGAAGCCGAAAGCTCCGTTTTGAATGTCTACGATCCTTTGAGACTTGATCGCTTCTGCAAGTTGAAGCGTCTCCTTGTTTTTCTCCTTATCTCGTTTCGTCTTTTCGGGGATCAGATAGAGCTTCAAAAACTCATACTCTCGCTTCCCATCTCTGTAAATGTCGAGATAGAGTGATACATTTCCGTCCGAGAGTGTCCTGCGTCTCAGATGGATCATTTCTTTCTGTTTTGTCTGTTTCGTCATAACGCTTGTTGTTTTTGTTACTTTTGTTACTTGATAGTGCCGAGTCACAAACGAGTAACAAAGGAGTAACAAAAGTACAACAAACTTTCGACATAGTTAGTCTTTGGAGCTTGTACGACTAAAGATTTGTGAAAGATTAGCGTTTATGCTGCTTTTTAGTTGCGTGTATGTTATTAACGTGTTGCTCTTGTGTGATCGGTATTCCGTTGCTTACTTTCCGATGCAGAAACTCTTGCCGAATACCTACTGATCTGTATATCAATATACTGAATAATTAGGTATAATTTACGAGTAACAAACTAACAACAAAACACAAAAAAAGAGACTCTTCCGCTTGCATAGAAGAGTCTCCGATGTGTCAACGCAATTAGATGAACAGAGTCATCTTTGACTCTGCAAAGTTATGCAGTTTTTCTCAATTATGGTAGACTTTGTTGTAAAACTTGAAGAAATCACTCAAATAACTTGCTTTTCATCAGATGAAGCGTCTGACAAAGTTCCATATCTGTTTCCGATGTTGAACAATCACTAACAGGAGCAGGACGAGCAGAAGAGCGTTAAAGCCATAGATAGAGATCCTCTGATATGCACTGAGCTTCTTCTCTACTTCTTTCGTCTTTACGACTTCTACATCTCTGTCTCTATATACAATAGAGTCCCTGTACAGGATCTGCTTATCGACAGACACAGGCAGATCCTGCTTGATCTGTTCCAAACTATGATACAGAAGTCCATCCTGTAGCTTTGCAGTTGAGATCGCAAAGCTATTATGCAGTATAGACACAGAGTCTCTCGTTATCCTCTCAGAGATGGCAGCAGGAATCTCGACATACTGCGTATCTTTCTCGATCTTGAGTATCTCCCTGTACTCTATTCTGACGGAGTCTTTCTGAGTCGATCCTGCAAGCTCTATGTGCGATTTGCAGGATGTTAGCAGTGACACGATCAAGATCACTGCGCAAGCTCCTACAAGTGTTATAACCACAGACAGGATGTAACACAGACAGAAAAGAACAGGATCTATATCCTGCGGATCTACAGGATCTATATGCTTGTTTTCGTCATTCATAACTTACTTCTCTGAGTTAATGTACTTGATGATTGCTTGAACGTGAAGATCCGTGATGGCAGTCTTTCCTGCTTCCGACAGGAGCAGATCCACATCTGACTTGCAGTCTTGGAACATATTCTCTGTCAGTACGGCAGGACAATTCGAATTCTTAACAATATAGAAGTTAGCTTCCCAATAGTGAGAAGCAGGAACGGATCTATTCCCTGTCAGATTGCGTGCAGCAGCTTCAGCATAGAGAAGCTGAGCGAGTCTCTTTGAGCGTGCAGACGCTTTAGTGTAGACAAAAGGACAGAAACCCGAAGCAGTGTGCCAATTGCCATCAGACCCTGCTGCATTGTTGTGTACGGAGATCAGAAGTACGTTTTTCGTCCCAAGCTTAGCGCAATGTGCATTCGCTCTCCTGCATCGCTCTCCGAGCGAAACATCTGTCTCTTCCGTCACGAGTCTCTCTGCATCGTATCCGAGCTTCTTGAGACGATCTACTATTCTCTGTGCAATCTCCCTGCAATAAGCATATTCACGAAGACGCTTGTCGGGCGAACACTTGCCGAGAGTGTTCACTCCGTGTCCGTTGTCGATTAAGATCTTCATCGCTTATCCTCTTTTTGTTTTGCCTTTACGATTGCTTGTGCAAGAGCTTCCACAAGTTCGTCTTTGCTGACGAGTTTACCTGCGATCTCTGCCACTCTACTCATCTCTGTCTTTGTTTTCTCATCTGCTGCTTCTCTGACTGACAAGAATTCCACAATGAGCAAGAAGATACCGATCAGACAAGTGAATACAGGCAGTCCATAGAGGACATCAAGACGAAAAACTCTGAATAGCTTGCAGCAGTGTATCAATATATCCACACCTCCTGCAATGAGTAGTCCTCCTACATAACTAATGAATTTAGAGAGCGTGCGCTTGAGTCCCCAAGAAGAACGAATTTCTCCTCGCTGCTTAGCTTTGTAGAGTCCTGCAACAAGATCCAAAATCATAGCTACTGAAACAAGCAGGATACAGATAGCTATGATCTGAAGCATATTCTGAGCGTCAGTGAACAGATCCATATCAGTTCAGAAGTGTGAGGAGACTGAAGAGCGATCCTGCTGCTGCTCCGAGTACATCTGCTAAGATGTCCCACCAATCCCAACGATTATCTACACATTGACTATCTCCATACTCCTTTCCTGCTCCTGCCGATATACCGCACAGGAAAGACCCGATTAGACACGGAAGCAGTGTAGCTCCTGCTGCGTCTAAGATAATTGCAGCGAGTTCCGATATTGCGAGACACGCTACAAAGTGTTTGATTTTGTCTTGAGAGAACATTTGAATTCAAGTGTTAAAGTGAATGCGCAACGCAAAGGTAATTATTTTCGTGCTAATTAAGCACTCTCTTAATGTTATTTAGGCTTATTTACCAAAATGAGAGTAGAATAGCGTATTCTACATACATCTATCTGCTCTCATTCTGATTTGTTCTATTCACAAGATCTGCTATGTGTTAGAAAGCTCGTTGATCCTGTCTCTGATCGCTTGTCTTGCGGAATGAAGTTCCTTAACATCATAAGGAAGATCCTCTCCTGCAAGAGACGCTTCATAGCATTTGATGATCTGATAGTCTGTTGACGCAAGATCATTTTTCAGAGACTCTACTTCTCGTCTGATCTTCTGAGCATCGTAGATCTCCTCATACTTGAATGAGATTCTATCCCCTGCATCGTATGGAGACACTCTTACGATAGCGTCCTCTGCGTGTGTAGTGATCTTTCCTGTGTCGATAGGATCTACAGGCTTCCAATTCTGATCTATCAGCTTCTGTAGCTCTTTCTGCGTCAGATGCTCGCAGTCGAAAGCTCTCAGATGTCCGTCTTCGGTAATATATCCGTATTGTGTCATAACTGAGCAATTTTTAGAATTTCCATCGTGATATAAGCCAAGCAGATACGTTAGATCCGTTTAGCACGAATTTGCAAAATGTAAATTTCGCTTCATAGCCTTCGGGAATGTCATAATATTCGTTCTCTGCTATATCGTCAAAGATCTTGTATCCGCTTTGTGGATAAAAGCGCATCTGTCCTTGCCCGACTTGCTTAGCATAGATAACTCTGCCCTCGTAACCATCATTAGGCAGATACACTAATGCAGTCTTGCCTTTGTTCGCAAGTCCTACGAGTTGAGTGTGAAATTGCGAAAGTGTCAGAGCAGTAGTAGCTTGCGAATCTGTGACATACTTAATGCCTAACACAAGACCTCTTGCGACAAGATCCCAAAAGTAGCCTCCGTAGCAGTTTGCTGATCCCGAATTAGATGCTCTGCCGTAGACTCCTGTGACGATTGTCTCATCTTGATCGAATACCCAATCTGACTTATTGACGCTACCGAAGCCGAGTCCGATGATAGATCCATAGTGTGTGTATCCTGTAGATGATGGAAGAGCGTTCGTCTTGGCATTATTACAGAACACTCCCGAAGCCGAGAGATACGCTACTCCGTTAGAGTTGCGAGCTTCGACTTCTCCCGATGGTGCATCCACTTTGATCGTAGATGCTATCGTGTCGAGCGAGTAAGCACCTCCTGTGCCTGTAGATCGCAGTTCGATCTTGCCATTCTTACCATCAAGCTTCAGTGCAGGATAGTTCACTCCGCTCTGTGTGACAACATCTGTCGACTTGATAACATCGTCATTGAAGTAGAATCCTGCGATCAGAGCGTCTCCAAGTACTTTCAGCGTGTTAGCGATCGTAGCGTTACTGAGCAGCAGCGTAGCTTCCTGCTGATTATTCCAATCCAAGTAATTGTTATCGTCTCCGAAGTGGATTGCATTCCCTACGAGATTGAGATAATTCTTTCCGTCAGAGCTTACGATCCTGTCTGTAGTGATGCGAGAAGGAAGCACTTCTGTGAAGCCGTAGAGAGTTACGAAGCTTCTCTCATTCTCATACTCAGAGTTAAGTACTCCGACAAGCAGATAGTAGTAGCCGTCCTCGCAGTCCATATCCTTTGCAGTAGGAGATAACAAGTATATCCCATTCGTAGACTCTGACGGAGTTCGTGGGACTTTAGCATAAAAGTAATACTTCTGATCTGTGTCTGTCAGAACAGGGGATGTATACGAGTCCATCCTCCATACTTTGTACTCGTCTTTTGCGTGCTGAGACGAAATTGATGATATGCCGAGAGTGAAGTGCTTGATGTATCCAACAGGACAAGAGAGCTGCTTATGTTCAACATCATAAACGATCGAATACTCGACTACGTTCTGATCAGTAGCATTGTCAACGTATGAGAACTGAAGAGACTCATCTCCTACGAGCAGCATCATCGTCTGTACTGATACAGGAGTCACTGCTGCTCCATATCCGAGCAAAGCATCCGACAACATCTGCATAGTCTCCTGTGCGTCTCTGAAGCGTCTCTTTGTGAAGCGTATCACGCTCTTCTTGCTATCTTCGATCAGCACTTCCTGCGACTCAATCTTGTTGAGCTGAGAAGATATGGAAGATCCCGACACATCTGAAGAGATCGTCAGAGTTGGTGCGTAAGGATTGAAGAGATAGTCTTTCACTCCAATGATGCGAATATCTGTACCCTCTTTTGCGAACTGATCATCTGTGAAGTGAACGTACCCTCCTACGATGAGCTTACCTCCGTATGTGAGCCAATTACGCTTGAGCCATAGAGCTTGTACTTCTCCTGTGAAAGTGAACTTCTGATCTTCGTTCTCATACTTGTAACGACAGGCTTCCTTGAACATATCCCAAGAAGCACCGCTCTGATCGGAGTCGTTGCAGATATAAGCGGATGGGAGCATTATTCCGAAGATAGCGTAAGTGTCTCCGACTTTCGGAGCGAACGTAGAATTCGGGAATGTGTATCCGTCCTCCTCAAGTGGCACAAGCTCGAAGCGTCTCTCTGCGTGCTTGTACTTGAGTTCAAACTCTCGTCCTGCAAGCATACCCGACTGAAAGATCAGCGTCATACTCTCGCCCTCGATAATATAGTCGTTGAAGTTCAGATCCGATGGAATAGTGTTATCGATGATGTCATAGAAGTTCTTGCTCTCGTCCTGTACTTCTACAGATGTCACAGATCCTACTCTTGACGGATATATATCTGATAGATCGAGTGAGTCTTCGTTATTATAGATTATCGTAGATCCCTTGCGTGTGATGTAGAGTCCGTCTGCATCTGTCTGATATGTGCGTCCCTCGTATGTGTACTCCTGTGACTTCGGTAACAGGAGATACTGAGATCCGTAAGTAGAGCGATCGATATTCTGTTCACCTCCCTGCACGAAGAGACGCTCGACAGGAAGCTCGTCCACAGAAGAAGAGCGTCCAAGATTAGGCACGAAGCCGTTCCCTCTGCCGTAGCTAAGAGCTACAGGGGAGTCCTTGAAGTATTCGACTTTGTGAACTGAGATAACTTTATCCTTGATCTCCCATTCCGTCTCAAACTCGTCTGCGATAGTAGACAGAGCAGCGTCCAAAGAAGCGTGATTGAACTCGATAGTCTTCTCGTTGGCAGTGATGCAAGTCCCAACCTTCCAAGTTCCTGCTCCGTCCCGATCGTTCAGATTAGATACGATATACTCGACAAACTCTGTAGGAGTAGAGCAAGCACTCCACTTCAAGCGTCCGTCTACAGGATTTCGGAACTTATATCTACTGAGATTGTATTCGTCTCCTCCCATCGTCAGAGTATACTCTATAGATCTTACTCCTGCTTTCTTGATTGTCGCAGGAGTGAGCAGCGTGTATGTCTCGTTCTGATAGACGCAGAATGTGCCTACAGGGAATTCGATATATACAGGAAGATTGAATTTCAGCGTTATCGATGGCTTCTCCATAAGCGCACGATAGCGGTAGCTACTCTCTGACTCCTGTACATCGACAGAAATTATATGAGAGTAACCCTGCTTTGAGGAAGCAGTACTCACTGCTTTGAGTCCTGCTTCCTGCAAAGAGAGTCGCTTGTTTGCATAATACTTCAGTGTTATCATAACAAATAGCTGCTATTGTTAGTACTCTTGAGGATCATCGAAAGCTGAATAGTCGACAGAGTCCTTTTCATCCCAAGCAGATGTGAGCGTGTCCTGCGTGTGCTTAGCTGACTGCTGAAAAAAGTCTGCAAAAGATGTGAGAGCTTTGAACGTATGATATACAGGAGTTCCGTTCTCGTCTTCTCCGAGCTTCAGCTTGATCGGGAGGTTTGATCCGTCAGTCTGTACTGCGAGATCATACGCAGTCTTGAAGTTCATCTGATTTTCGAGTGACAAGTAGACAGGCTTATCACTCCAAGTGAAGCCTGTAAGGATCTGATCTGAACATCGTGCATTGATCATAGCTTCGATGTCTGCTTTCAGTTCCTCTTTTGTCGGCTGATGATCATAGTATCCGTGCATCGTGTAGTGCTGATCCGAGTTTTCGGGATCTGCATAGAAGCCGTAAACGATGAGATACTTCTTGCTGCTGATCTTGACGCACTTGTCCTCTCGTGCCTGTGCGCCATAGGACTTGTAAAATTCTGTTGTCTGCATAGTGATACGATTTTAATTATGTGAATTTGTACTTGAACTTATTCCCCTCGAAACACTCCGATCGGATAATTGTCTCAAAAGGGAAGCCGTCCTCCATCTCTGCGACACTATCAAGTATCTGCTTCAGCTCTTCAGATGCAGTGAAGAACTTACCGAACTCTCCTGTGCGTATATCACGAAACGAGACGAGATAGCGTCCATCTCCGTGAGCAGTCTTTACATCTTTCTCGTAGTCGTAGATCTCGATCTCGTTATTCACGATAGCTCCGAGACGCTGCGTCTTGCCTTGGAAACGCTTCTTTCCGTCAGCAGGAGTATATGTCACTCCCATTTCTGAAAATTTTCTCATTTCTTTCTTTGTTAAGAGTTTTTTAAGCAGATGAGTGCTATTGCAGTGCTTTGCCATTCCGTAAAGAGATCCGACAAGCTTCTGTCTCCGTGATCGAGACTTCACACGAGCGATCTTACGAGCATAGTCTTTTTTGATCCTCTTTCTGAGCCTTGAGTGAGACGGATAGATCACATATCCGAGAAAGTCGAGTCCCTCTGATAAGGGGAACACTCGCTCTGTGTCTTTGATCTTGAGATCCATCGCAGCAGCTTGCTCGTGAACGATGTCACGAATGAGCCAAAGCTCAGACTTAGATCCTGCGAGTACTACTCCATCATCGCAGTAGCGATAGAAGTGTCTGACTCCGTATCTGTCTTTCAAGTAGTGATCGAGAAAGACAGAGAGCAACAAGTTACAGAGTCCTTGTGAAGCTCTGAGTCCCATCGACATTCCTTTAGGCAGCAGATGTACAAATCTGTCAAGTAGCACGATCAGCTTTTGATCTTTGAATATTCTGCGAACGCAGTACATTACATAGTCCTGCGATACGCTTTCATAAAATTTTCGTATATCGAACTTATATACATATCGAGTGCCGAGAGGATCAAGTTCTATGTCACGCTCTATATATAACTTCAGATCGTGCATTCCCCTGTTCTTTATAGATGCAGATGTAGTACGGATATAACGCTTAGCAAGATACTTGTCAACGACAGACATTACTGCATTAACTGCGATACGATCTTTCATATTGAAGACTTGTATATGTCGGATCTTCTCGTGTTCTACAATCGTCTTCTGTCTGAAGTTCGTAACTTCGAGCGTTCCGTCTTCGATCTGCTTCTTCAGATTCGACAGGAATTCTTCTCGATGTCGACAGAGCCATCGTCCCTCTGAGAGCTGCTTACGGAAGTTCCCTCGAACAACCGTATCGAAGCTCGCTTCGAGATTTTCCTGCTTTGTAATCTCTTCTATAATATGTCCTACACGTTTCATTCTTTATGCCTTCAGTTCTGCGAGTCCAAGATTTTCGACACTCCTGCACAGGAGACTACTAATCTCTACTCAACGAAGTAATTTTTCAGTTTTCCGCTCGATCTGATCCGATGTCGATACTTTCTGCACATTTCCGTTTGATTTCAGTACATCTTACAGATCCTAATGAACGCTATTACTGAGGATCAGACTTCTCGTACTTACACAGGATTAGCTCGTGATCCTAACGTAGAGATACGATGTATAAGTTAATATCTGTTTGCGAGCCGAGAGCCGTTATTCGAGTTCGAATTCGATGATGCGTTATTCGAGTTCGTGTAGACGAGACCGCCATTCGCATTCGCATTGTTGTTCGCACGACCAACCACACGGCAATCGAAGTCCTCTTCCTTTTAGTTTTTCTTTGTTTTTCTTCTTTTCAAACTCCGTCAGAGACGCAGACACGCAGGACGCTCTGACGAGCTACGCTCTACGCTCTGACGGATCTATCACATTGTCACGTTTCTACTCATCTTCAATGAGGATAGATCCTCTGAAGGCGAGCCGAGAGCCGTAATACGAGTTCGAATTCGATGATGCGCTAACCGAGTGCGTGCAGACGAGACCGCCACTCGCAATCGCATTGCTGTACGCACGACCAACCACACGGCCTGTGCTTGCTGAGTACCATTGTCCGTCTGTGTAGTATGTAGCAAATGTAGAGCTATCACTGCTCATCTTAGATGCCATAATATCACAGAAGCGTCCAAACTTCAGACGAGCTACGCAGTATCCACTATTAGTGATGCCCTGTACTACTCGTTCTGTTCCCTCGACAGGATCATAGATGTGCCACTTCGCATCGACAGGATCTGTTCCGCTCTTGCCGACAGACTTATTTTTGAGGAACTGAGCGTAAGACTCAACATTCACTGCGACATTGTCCATCCACTCGTATGTACAAGCTACGAATGACTCGAAGCCTAAGATCTTGTTACCGCTGATCTGTCCGTAGTAAGAGTCGTTATTACCGATTGTATCAGCGTATCCGCAAGATCCTCCCGATCCTCGTCCGTTACCGCACTTGAGCTGAGAGTTACGATGTCCGTTCATTGCGTACCATAGGAGAGCAGTCATCTTTGACATCTCATAGTCGAAGAGCTGATAGCCTGTTCCTCTACGATATGCAAGATTGCTGAAGTCTTTCTGAGTGTAGTTCATCGAATTCAAAGGAGTGTTTGTCGGTCTTCCGTTCTCATCGTAAGTCCACTCCGTAGATGTAGTCTGCGTTCCTGTGCCGACTTTGACAGATGCTCCGCTTACTGATCGGAGCTGCGTGAGTCCATCGACAGAAGCTTCGTAGATACCACCGAGCCAAGCGTCATTGTGTACCCAATCGGGTTCGATCGCTTCGATCTCCGAACTATCCACTGCTATTGCTTCGAGATCTGCGAATTCAGTTCTTGCAGAGAAGTAAAGCTTCTTTGCTCCTGTCGGAACATCTATAAAGCAATACTCTCCCTCAACGAAGTCAAAGAGCGAGTTAGACACCGCCAAATTCCACTTCTTGACGATCAGTCCGTCTGAGTCTGCGAAGCACACTCCGATAGACGCATTATTGATCGCAGGGAAACGGACTTGCTTCATTCCTGTAACATCGAGCGCATAGACGCTATAGTTAGCTTGCGAGCTTATCACTCCCTCTGAGTCGATATGCGAAGTATTCTCCGTGATGTTCGACACGAAGACTGCATAGTTCTGCTTATATATGATCTCAGAGAGCTTCTTCCTTGTGACATTGTCAGCAGTCGAGAGTGGCTCGTAACTGAGAGCAGACCAACACATATACTTCTTCTGATTCTTGAAGTCGTTGATGCCCTTGTACCAACAAGCAGGAAAGCGCATCATAGCGTCATTTCCTGTGCCGGATTGATCCGTATAGTCGAAGTCAGACTCATCGTAGAGCTTTCTGTAGTTATTCTCCGACAGACGCTTTCCGATCCACTTCTTCTGCACTACGCTATACTTGCCGTATACAGGAATGAGACCTTGACGGATCTTCAGCAGATGTCCTGTAGGAACATAATCATTGCCTGTAGTGTTGTTCTCGCAGTTAGTGATATTCTGAGGATCGCTCATCGTATCGTCAAAACTGATCATCGTGAACTGACTTTCCGAAGAGTTGACAATCGTTGTCTCTGTGAAGTACGCTTGCAGGATAGCAAGCTTAGAGTCAGTGATCTTCTCTTCGAGAGAGTACTTTCCGACAAGTCCATCGCAGCCGTATGCGAGATCCGAGCCGATGCCCTTAGTGCCACATTCCTTGAGATACTCAAGTATGCTGACAGATGCTTTCAGATTGAGTCCTGCGATCATAATCTCGTTAAGAGTTGCTGCATCAGAGACTAAGTTCTGAAGCAGAGTCTTAGTGTCGATCTTGTCACAACCGCTAAGCTTCAGACGCTTCACTTTGCTCATTCCTGCGATTGTCAGTGATCCGTTCGGATAAGTCAGATTAGGCAGGTTGACAAAGTTCAAATTCGTCATAGTCGCAGGGAGTGTTAGCTCCGAGATGGGAGATGTCTCTGCGAGCGTGATCGTCTGAAGTGTAGATCCTGTAGCAAGAACTTTCTTCAATCGTGGGCAGTACGTTGCATCTATGCTTGTCAGTGGGAAGTTTCGCACATCGAGTTCCTCCAAGAAAGGAAGCTGACCGAGTGCGAGCGTAGCAAGTTCCTCTCCGCTTGTAGTAGCAGGAGTGTAATCTGCACCACCGATGATGAACTTCTTCAGAAGAGTGAGTTCTGAGATGTCCCATCCCTGCTGCTTAGGAGTAGCGTTAGAGATGTCGAGTTCCTCGATCTTGTTTGCACCGAAGATGTAGAGCATATAGCCACCGCCTGTAGAGGATCTGTCTGTGTGAAGAGTCGCAGTCTCTCCTGCATCGAGATACACAGACTCATACGCAGTAGAAGCTCGATCGACACCGATACCGAAGTATCCTTTCTTCGCAGCTTTGATAGTCACAGACATATTTGTTCCTGTGCATCGCATAGCGATAGCAGAAGAGAACAAGTCTCCTGTCTGATAGTATCCGTCACGGAACAGGAAGCGAGTCTTGATGAAGTCTCTGAGACGCTGAGTCGAGAGTCCGTGAAGTGCAAAGAAGTAGTTAGCGGAAGCAGTAGAGTGTTCGATGTACTTGCGAATGCCATCGTAAGAAGACACGAGCTTAGGCCACTTGCTCAGACGATCCGTGATCCAATACTTTTCGAGTCCATCGGGACTGAACGCATTGAGTCCGCTTGACAAGTGCTGAGATCTCATCGTTGCAGCTACACTCGCAAGAGTGAGCTTGCTTTCGCCCTCATCATCAAGCCATACTCCGTCAGATCCTGTCGCAGCGTTCTGCACGAAGAGAACAGAGTCGTATCCTTGATATTTCTGCTCTGTGTCATTATTTGGGTCAAGCTCCGCATCGATAGTAAGACCGCAGTCATTGTCCGAGCCGAGAATCGTATCTCCATCGTACAAGTGATTGAGATACATACGCATCACTCCGTCTGTGTCGAGATAGAAACCGATCATCATATTCTTTGATCGCTGATCCACTGCTGCAAGATAATCTGTGAAGATGTGATAGCAGAAAGCTGAATGCACGTTCGCATAGTTATGAAGCTCGTGCTTCCACTTGAGCAGACGATTTGCAGGAGTGCCACTTACGGAAGATCCATCGAGCGTGATGTTGCCGTCAGCAGCAGTGAGATGATGATTGCAGTCTTGACAGAACTTGAGCCATCTGTATAGCTGATAGGGGATCTTCTTCCCTGCTTCGTAGAGATCGTTCAGAGCGTCATCATCGGGATAGCGAGACTCGAAGTATGTGAGCCACTGAGGTGCGCCCGACTTCTCCGTAAGCATATCATCGATTGAAGATACTCCTTGAAACCAATCGAGAGCATCATAAGTCAGAAGCTCATAGCACTCGACAGGATTCACGAAGTCTCCTGTTACGTTCCACACTCCCTGCGAGTAAGTCATAGTTCCTGTAGTCTCCTCCCAAGCAGAAGCATTATCAGCTCTTCTGAAGACACGATGATCTGCTCCGCAGAACTCTGAGAGTACGATTACATCGAAGTTCCCCTTTGCAGGATCGTCAGCGTCTACAGGATACTCCCAAGTTGACTTGTCCTGCTTAGACAGGAAGTCTTCAAGAGTCTGATCTCGTGCAGCAACAAGTTCGTAGAAGTCTCCGTAGTTAAGACACTTCTTGTTGTATCCTGCGCACTTCTCGAAGCCGTAGAATGCAGAGTCTCCCTTGTCGCAGTTCCAATTACCCTTTGCGTGGAAGTATCCGTAAGACGGAGATGTAGCGTCAGAGCTATACTTGTCTGTACGGAAGAACGCACACGGAATAGACTCGATCGATGTGTTCAGTGTTCCCGATCCTGTGTAAGCATTCTGAGCAGGAGTGCGATAATCAGATCCGAGCGCACGCTGAAGATCATTGTACAAGTTAGTAGATGCGCCATTGTTAGCACCACCACTCTCAGAGTAGTCCACTTTCACGGTTATGATGTTCGTAGGCAGACTATCATCGTTCACTTGCACTTTATGCGCAGCAGCGTTCGTCTTGCAAACTTCATACTTCGTCAGATCCTCTCCTGTGAACTCATCAGCAGAATGCAGGAGCGTGATCGAAGCTTTCTTAAACTTCATCTTGATGTTCTTGATAGGACGCTTTGAAGATGTCGTTCCTTGATTGCTTATAGTCACTCCGATAGCCTTGAAGTCTTGATAAGGACGAGCAGGGAAATAAGCATATACATCGAGTATGCGAGTAGTCTTCTTATCTCCGTCAAGAGTCTCAAGATATTCGGGATAATTGTCTTCCCGATCCTCTGTGTCTGCATTCTTGCAGACTACGAAGTAAGGAAGTCCCTGTGCATACAGAGATGCAGCTTGAGGACGATTAGTCGCAGCTTTACCCTCTGCTGACTGCGAAGACATCACTTGATTGAATGTATACTCCGAGATCATTGCGTCAGTATCCTTGAGCTTCAATAGATAGTTATTGAAGTCCTGTGCAAACGTGAAGTATGTCTCCCAAGCACGGATATTGAAGAGATAGAGATCGGCTTCTGTGCCATCGAAAGTGATCGGTGTCGAGTGACGAGTGAGCGATCCGCTATCATAATAGCAAGTTCCGATAAGCTCGCCATCGAAGTACATCTTTGCGACACCAATTCCCGAATATGGAGCTTGCGATGTAGGCTCTATCACTATCGCAACATCTGTAGTCGTATCTTCGTTCAGAGCAGATGTGATAGTGTGAGCAGTCGTAGCTTCGTTGTCAGTCGTGAAAACGACTTTCTTGCCTGTTGCGTAGAAGCCGATGCCATTGGCTATACAGGAGATCAGCTTTGCGCTATCGTCTGCTATGTGTCTTGCACGGATACGGAATTGAATGGCGAGTCCATTTGTCTCGATCGATGCGTTATTGAAAGGAGTATAGTTAAGAGATCCTGTGACATTCTCTGCAATACGCAGAGCCATCTCTCCTGTGTCTGACTCAGTGCCATACGCAGAAGTGCCGTAAGAGTCTTTGACGAAGCCATTACTTGAGTAGTTAGCTCCTACTACAGAAAGCTCGTAAGATCCGCTCTTGATCGACTTGTCTGCATCTGAGTTAGAGCGTCCCTCCATATCGAGGTCGAAAAGGAGCTGAGTAGTTACTGCTTCAATGTCGATCAGAGTGCCTACGATCTTGAAGTCTGAGATCTGAGACTTATATGATCCTGTTCGCACATCGACCATTATAGTAACAGATCCATCCGTCTTGACATCTTTCACTCGCTGAGTATATGTGTATGTCTGAGATCTCAGAGCAGTAGTAGACTGCTTCTTCGTCTCTGTTGTAGTAGATCCGTCCGAGATCTTCTCGTACACTTCTGCAATAGCAGAGCTTGCTGATGGATTGTAGATCGCAAAGTCGACTTGGATAGTCTCGTATTGCTTCTTAGTTCCGTCCTGTGTATCGGAGAACCATCGTGTACACACAATAGGAGTCGTAGAGTTCGCATCTACGACCATTATAGATGTGTGCAGATAGTTTCCGACAACACCACTATCGATGTCGACTCCGTGTATGCGGACAGGATAAGATCCGTGTGTTAGCACAGATCCGCAGCAGCTCTGAGGATTGATAGAGATAGAGTGTGAGTAAGTGTCTGCGATCGTTGCTTCTCCGAGCGTCTTCCAAGCTCCATTGATGTAGATCTCTGTGACACACTTGATGCCCGATCCGCTTGCATTATTCGCAAAGCGATACATCGGGAGAGATTTTGTATTCCCTCCTACGTTGACAATCGTAGACGCAGTGTGGTTAAGCGTCTGCTCTGACTTGATCGTCACATCTACGGCAGTCACATTCACGTTTCTTGATCCATTATGCTCTGTATCATCGTAGACGATGAACTTGAATTTTCGAGCCGATGCAGTCGCAAAGTAGCTGCTCAGATCGAAACTGAAGTCGTATGTTTCCTTGTCTGATGATGATGCTTGATTAAGTGGGAAAGTCTCAAGAAGCTGAGATGTGTCTCGATCGTACATCTCGACTTTCTCGATCATATTCAGCGTCTCGATTGTTCCCTGCGTAGTGACAGATCGGATCGCAGCTTTGAGGATTACAGATCCTGCTGCTTTAGCATATAGGGGAGATTGTTCGGGATACATCGTAACGATTGTTCCCGATGTTCCACCGCCACCGCCTTTGATCTGCACTTGATGGGTCTCTCCGATCACTTCCTTGTCTCCGTTGATCAGAGCGAGCGAGAGTACATTCTCCTCCGAGAGTTCTACAGACATATCCGCAGGAATGTGAGCGTAAGCTCCTCCTGTAGAGAGTGCGTCCTTTCCCCCTTTTTCGGGATCGTCCTTAGTCTCGACTTTTGATCCTGCGCCTCCGAAATCGCTCCAAAGAGTAGCATCACCGAAATCAGATGCGACACCTCTGAACTGCTTCGTTTCGAAAGTAGTGTCAGAAGTCTTGTAAGTGATCACGAGTCCGCTTTTAGCGTAATTGATCCCTGTCGATTTTTCGAGAGCTACGATCGCAGCAATAGCATACTCAAGCGTGTAGAATGCTGCCGAAGTGCAAGCTCCGCAGAGATAGTCTACATTGATGATCGCTTCATCTCCTGCTGACATTCCTGCAAGATCAAGCCATTTGTCGACATTCTTGAATGTCTCTTCGTCTGTCGCAGATCCGACAAATTGGTATGTCTTCCAAGAGTTCTCTGCGATACAGAATGTGATCTGTACACCAAGATTGTTATATCCCTTGTCGAATGTCACTCCGACTGCTTCTGCTAACGTATAGTATCCAAGAGTCTTCGGAACTTCTGTAGTCACATTGAAGCAGTTTCCGACTGCTGCTGAGCCACCGAATTTCTTCCACAAGCTTTCATCTCCGAAGTCGACCTTTTCTCCCCCTGTGTACTGATAGTTAGTCACATCTCCGTTCTCGTCTAAGAAGCTGAGTACGCAGCCGTGATGATAGACTTCGGGGACACTCGTAAAATCATCTCCAATTAGAGCGAGAACTTGCGAGAGAGACATTTTGACTCCATCCTTACCGAGCAGTCTGTTTGCGTTGAAGAATAGTCGTGAATTGACACTCGCCTTTGCACTTTCGGCAGTCTGAAGTGCTTTGGTTGACGCTTCTTGAGCAGAAGAAGATTTCTCGATAGCTTGCTCTGCTATTGTCTGTGCAGTTTCAGCAGTCTGATTAGCTGCACTTGCCGACTCTTCTGCTGAAGTCGCTGCTTGTACTGCTTTGTCGGCAGAGTTGATAGCAGCCGTAGCAGATGTCAGAGCGGTAGAAGCACTCGTCTTTGCTGCGACCGCATCTGATTTAGCAGCAGCAGCGTCAGACACTGCTTTATCTACTTTAGTCGAGTCTGCCTTGTACTTCTCAAGTATATCTCCGAGAGGAACTTTCACGGACTCGTTAGCAGAATTCACTCCAATAGTGTACAAGCCTGTAGTGCTTGAAGACTCCGGCAGCTCTGTAATACGTTTTTTTGTATCAGCCATACTTGTTGTGAATTTTAATTGTTAATATAAATCTTTTCGGCATCCTCAGTGTTCTCCGTGATGAGATATGCGCCATCCTCACAGATAATAAGAGAGATACCTCGCTTCGGTCTTATTCTTATCAGTGCTTCTCCGTCCTCTGTACATACATAATCGAAGTCTTCAGTAGCGAGAAGCTGATACTGAGATGTCGGACGATAGTCAACGAACGTAAGCACTATGGAGAACTCACACCAAACGTGTCCGTTCGGCAGGATCTCGAACTTCGATACGGAGCTGCTCTTGTAGAAGCAGTTATATTCCACTTCGAGCGCACGATAGTAAAACAGACGCTCCTCTGATTGCAACAGACAAGCGTACAGAGCGTTTTCACGTTTCCAAAACTCATCTATATCGGCTGCGTTGATCAGTAGCTTCAGAGTCACATCTTTCGTCTTGAAGTGTACACTCTGATCGTCATAAGTGACTCCTGCGACATTCGAGATCGATACTTTCAAGTTTTCTTTCGTGTTAGCAGCTTTGCGGATGGATGCGTCCGAGTCTTTAAGCACATAAGCTCCAAACTGCGACATATCTGATCCGTCAAGCTCATAACCGACTTGTCGAACATCCGATTTCCCAATCTGATACGGAGATCCTGTAGGAACTTCGGGAAAATCATCGTAGAACGTGAGTGTAATAGTGCCAAGCTCGACAAGCTGCTTGAATGTTCCATTCTGAGACATTCTGAGCTTGTATGTCTTCTTCAGATCCGCAAAGTAAAACGTGTGATACGCTCCTGTGGAGAGATCATCGAAGAGATCCTCTGCATATCGTATGTTCTTGATGTGGAATTGTATCTGTACTGATCGAGTGTCGAGAACAGGAGATAGAAGATCATACTCCTGTCCGTCCTCTTCAAGCCAATCTGTCGACTTGGGAGTCTTGAACGCAGGACGCTGAACGACCCCTTTATAGTAGCCTTTCGCTACAAAGACTCCGTACTCGATCAGAGCGTCTTTTCCGTCTATGAGTAACTTACCCTGTAACATATCACTTCTTACTGATTATTGCGTGATCATACGCTTTAGATGTCACATTCGATACACTATCTGTTTCGATGCGCAGAACGCAGAAGCCGTGAGCTATCACTTCAGCGTAAGCTCCTCTGATAGCGAGTATCGTGTATCGTTCCGTCTTAGTGTACTTGATCTTAGCGTCAGTATCTCCAACAAGCACGATCACTCCTACAGGATCTACGAGATCGATCTTCCCTGCATCGATGTACACTCCGAGCTGCTCTGTGTTGCAGGATCTGAACTTGCGAAGCTGCTGAAGAGATGGATAATCGTTCTTTACTACCCACTCCCGACCTTGAGGAGACTTCAAGAGCTTCACGCAGTCCTCAAGTGATGAGATCGAAGCGTCCGCTTTAGCGCACGCTCCAAGTTCTATTGCCCTCTGTATTGTCTGTTCTACGAGTTTCATAATGCTATGCTATGATTTAAGCTTAATGCCTTTAGTGTTAAGATCATCAATTCCGTCCCGAACTTGTCGGATCTGAGCTTGCATAGTGTCGAGCTTGTCGTTCGTCTCTCCTGTGTTAGTCTCGATCCCTGTCAGACGCTGAAGCATCGTGTTCGCAGTCACATTCAGCTCTGTAAGTCCCTGCACGAGTGTGTATGTGTGTCCCTGTATAGTAGTCAGACGAGCGTTATTCTCATCTACGGACTCTTGTGATGCAGTAGCGATGCCCTTAGATGTCCCCTCACGTTCTTCGTCTCCTGCGAACATATCAGTGATTGAAGATGGAAGACTATCCCATATCTGAGAGAAACTCTCGCCTACTGCATCGAGATCAGAGGAGAACTGCGTCATAGAGTTGATCACGGAGTCTATTCCTGCGAATGTGCCATCGTCTCCGAACCACTTCTTACGATACTTGTCGAAGATCTGTCCGAGTGGCTCTTCCAAGAACTTAGAAACGAGCATCTGCTTCAGTACAGATTTGATGATGTCGTTTGCTGCATCTGCCCAAGCTTCCATAGCATCCTCGCCCTGTTCGCACGCATCGAAGAATGCGTCTCCGAGTTGAGTAGCAATGTCCGAAGCAGATCCTCCGATAATGCCCTCGATCATATCGTTAATGACAGAAGCCATAGCTTCAGCAGTCTCCGAGAGCTTCTCCTTGTAGCTTATAATAGCAGATTCATCGGAGTCTTTTTTATCCTCTTCGTCAGAGATCTGCTTGCGGATCAAAATCATCTGCTGAGCATAGTTCTCAAGCTGAGATCTTGCTGAGTCCCATTTATCCGATCCGAGAGCTTTGTCGGCAGTATAATCGACTGATGCGTATGCGTCTGCAATCTTCTCGATTTGTTTCTCGTATATATCGGATGAGTATGTGAGTCTCGTGAGCCAAGTAGACCAAGCATCTCCGTACTGATCGCAAGCGAGATGGAGCTTCACTACTTCGTCTGTTGCTTGGGACATCAGCTCTGTTATCTTCTCAAACGTGTTGCCCATCGTCTCTTCGAGACGAACTGCTTCCATATTGTCGAGTTCCCACTGAAGATGATCGATCTGATCCTGCAATGCGTCTATATCCTCCTGTAGCTTGTCATCATTGTTGAAGAGATTAGCTATAGCAGTAGCAATCTGAAGAGCTGCTGAGATCACTGCTAAGATCACAGATGCTTTCTCAACAGTTGAGATTGCAGTAGCAGTAGCAGTAGCAGTGGACTTCGTTGCTTGTCCTGCTGCTTCTGCCGTTCCTGTAATAGTAGATCCAACAGACTTAGATGTATCTGCGAGAGAGTCGATCACATTAGTAGTAGCATTGAGGATAGTATCGACTACATCGATTGCCTTGCCTATTCCGTTAGCCACATCTTTCGAGAAGCAAGCAGCTAAGTTCTTAGCGTCCTTTCCTACGCTCGTGACTTGTGATCCGACAGACTTGAGCGAAGAAGCGAAGTTCTTATATCCTGCCGTAATGTTGTTACGAGCAGTCAGCGTCTTCTGCTCTGCTGAATTAGTATTCTTCGTAGCTTTCGTTACTGCTGCTTTGGCTGCTGCGAGACGAGTTTCTGCATCTATCAGTTTTTGATCATTAGCTGCAAGTGTTCCGCTTTCGACTTGAGCGAGAAGATCGTTGTATTCCTGCATAGCTGCATTTCTTTCCTGCGTTGCAGCGTTCAGCTCGCTCTGAGCTGAAGCAAGCTCGTTCAGAGCGTTGACGAGATCGTCCTTTGCAGTACTTATGTCCTGTATTGATTTATGGAGCTGCGAGAACGGATTTCGAGATGCGATCTCGTCCTCCATCTGCTTAATCGCTTCAGTGTACTCCTTGATCTCATCTGTAGACATAGATTCTTTATTCGACTTGAAGTATTCCTGTATCTTCTGAAGAGTGAACTGAAGAGATCCTGTAGCTTGTTTGTCGAGATCGCCAAAGACATCGTCCCAATTTATCGAATTCTTGAAGTCCTGCGAATACAGAGCTGCGAATTCTGCGTCCATCTTATCGAGAGCAGACTTGGAGAACTCTTCGGGCATAAAGGATATTTTTTTCTGCCACTCAATAGCAAGCTTCTCTATCTTCTGCTCAGTAGTACCGAACTCGTCAATGAGAGCGTTCCTGTACTTCTCACGGACTGCTGCTTGCTGCTGCTGACCCTGCTCCTCGATCTTAGCAAGCACTTCTGCGTACTGCTTCCCGATTTCGGGATCATCTTTCAGAGCTTTGATATAGTCCTCAAGAGACTTCTTGCCGTTTGCAGTCTTAGAGTATCCCTCCTCTGTTGCTCCGTTTTGCGACATATAATAGTCCTTGTCAGCTTGCATACGAACTTTAGCAAGCTCAGCGATCTGATCCTCCCAAGCTTGCTTTTTCTCGTATGTCTGTTTTGATATGGAGTTGATCTCCTTGACTTGTCCCTCTGCCATCATATCGATCGTATACTGAGATACTTCGAGCTGAGCGTCTCTGACATACTTCTTCATAGCGTCCCTCCAAGATTTGATAGCTTGCTCTTGATCGTGCGCTACTTCCCAAGCAGACTTTCCGTTTCCTGTAGAAGCAGACGATCCTCCACCCTTGCTGCTCGAAGTCGAGACTGATGCAGGATCTATGTGCATTCCTATATCGTTCTTATCCTTGAAGTCTGCGATTTCTTCTTGAAGCTTCTTGTACTGCGTCTCCCATTGATCGACTCCTGCTTGTGCTTCTGCAATAGCTTCCTTGCGAGACTCTTCATCTCCTGCCTTAGTATTGTACCAATGATCGTACTCTCCTTTCTCTGCTTTATCCTTGACTTCAAGCAGATTGATGTACGCTTCAGTATACTTGTTCAGCACTGCTTGAGCTTGAGCTTCGAGCAACATAACTTGACAGAGAGCTTTGCCCTTAGTTTCGAGAGCAGCTTTCCACTCACGAAGAGTCTTATGAAAGCCGATGGACTCTCCGTATTTGTTGTTAAGCTCCTGTACAAGCTTCTTCTCCTGTGCAGCCGTTCCGTTGAAGCGGTTGATCTGATTGATGTAGTTCCCGATCGCTACTTCCGTCTCAAGATATGCTTTTCGTCCATCCTTGAGGAGTTCTTCCTGTTCTTCGAGTTTTTCGGACTCTTCGTTTGCAGCAGACACGAAGTGAGCTATTACTGCGATCAGAGCAGTGAGTCCTGCTGCGATCCATCCGAAAACAGGAATAGACATAATTGCTGCACCGACCGCTCTGAATGCTCCTGCAAGCGTTATGTTAGCAGCAGTAGCTGCACTCGAAGCCACTGCGTTAGCTCCCTTAGCGGTAGCATCTACTCCCTCTGCGACTGCGTTCTCTGCCGAAGCTCCTGCGACCGCTTCCTTTGCTGCTGCTTCTGCCGTGTTTGCCGTAGCAGATGCCGTAGCAGCAGCAGTTTCAGCAGTCTGAGCTGCTGCTTCTGTTGCTTCTTCTCCTGCTGCGATGGCTACGAGTTTATTCCAATACTCCTTGAGTCCGTTGAGCGTCACAAGCGAGAATGCTGAGTCCTTATTGAGTGTCTGTTGAACT
Organism: Sphaerochaetaceae bacterium; assembly: GCA_963626615.1. Taxonomy (GTDB): domain Bacteria; phylum Spirochaetota; class Spirochaetia; order Sphaerochaetales; family Sphaerochaetaceae; genus Ornithospirochaeta. The sequence goes on along the minus strand of CAVFYD010000006.1, from coordinate 15,793 downwards.
TGCTGAAGTCCTATAGTGATGCCCATCAGAGACTGAACACGGAGCATAATCTTGTTCAGATCTTCGTTCTCAGAGCCGAAGAGTGCCATCGTTCCTGTAGCTACAGAAGCTGCTCCCGAAAGTCCGTTGAGTCCCGAAATGATACCTTGCATTCCTTTCTCATCGTTGGCGAGAATAGTAGCTTGTTGCTGAGCGTCTCCCCAAGCGTCAGTGAGATTTGCGACTTCTTCCTGTACTGCTTTGTAGTGTTCAGTACCTCGCTCTCCTGCTGCTTCCAATTCGACAAGCTCCATCTTCAGCTCACGCATTCTTGCACGCAGGGACTGAGTGTGAGTTCCTGCTGCTTCCTGTGCTGCATTTGACTCATTCTGAGCTTTAGTCTCTTTTTCGATTTTAGCTGCGACAGAGTCAAGCTCGTCATTAAGGTTCTGAGCTTCTTTGATTGCTTTTTTCCGAGCTGCGATTGTGCTATTGATTGCGTCACACTGCTGCTTCAGACGAAGATACTCCTTGTCATTACCCTGCATATAAGCTTCGCCCATCTTACGAGCGAGCTGATCATACTGCTGCTGAAGCTGCTTGACACCTTTCTCGTTAAGACTGATGACAGAGTTTATGGAGTTAGCCACTTCGTCTATGTTCTGAGAAGTGACTAAGTTAATGTCTACGTTCGCAGTCGGGAACGAGAGAAGTTCCTTGATCTTCTCGCTCTCTACTTCGACACTTTCCGCAGCTTTAGTAGTCCGTTCTTCGATGTACTGCATACCCTCTTCGTATCCCGAAGTATCTATCGCAGTAGCAAAGCTGAGAGTACCTTCATCGTTCATATTCTTACAAGTTATATAGTGTTACTTTTTCTTCTTCGTCAAAGTCCTCGAAATTCGCAGGATCGCAAGCATCCTTAGACTCGTCAAAGAGTGGCTTGTCTTCGTCCTCTGATCTGTCATAAGGCATCGGCATAGCTCGTGAGTACATTATAGCATTAGTATACGATACATCGTAGAGAGCTTCCTGTATTGAGCAGTTCAGCGTCTTGCTAATTCCGAGTATTGTAGCCCATATAGAATCGTTTAATGCTTCTCTTCGTCCACTTCCTTTGTTTGCTTGAGAAGATTTGCCTCTGACAGGGAAGTGGTAATAGCGAAAAAATTAGCGATCTCCATATCTCGAAGTCTCTGTATGACGATGTCGAACAGGACTTGTGGACGCACGTTTAGCAGAATCTGACGAGCGAGTTCTTTCTGCTTGTTGATCTTGATTGTTCTCCGCTTCTCCTGTCTCCAAAAAGCAGGAAGCAGTCCGAAAAAAAATCGGGGGCGATCAGATATGACACGTTCTTCTGTCAGACCTTTCGCCCCAAGTATCAAGATTGCAGCGATGTCTCCGAGTGCTTTGTAGTTCTTAGCGTGATGTAGTGCTGCATAGACAATCTTGTCCTTGTCGCACTTCTCTACGATAGGAAGAGTAGAGACTATCTCTGATATGAGTATGAGTGTAGCGATGGACGGAGAGCCGATCTCGTAAGTCTGTCCCTCGATCTCGATTGCTCCGATACTCTTTTCAAGCACTGCCGATGCTACACGCTGCTCTATTGTTTGTCTGTTCTGTTCCATATAACGACTTTGAGATGTTGTTGTTTAGTGTTGCAGTGACAGGACTCGAACCTATGACCTCTACGTTATGAGCGTAGCGAGCTACCATCTGCTCCACACTGCGATGAAACGAGTTTCTCCTGCCTACTCGAAAGGGTGTCTTTCCACACGTCAGCGTTATGCGAAACAGAGTGCTTATGCCCAATCCGAAGCAGCGACTTTGAACTTCTTATAGAGTTCGCCATCTTCGCAAGCAAGAATTTTGAAAGTCAGATCAACGTACTGACCCTCCTCCTCTGAGCTTGCAGGACGGAAGCTTACAGATGTTCTGCGAGCCTTGATTCCGACTGCACCGATATTCTTCGGAGTCAGCTTAACAGAGAAGTCCTCACTTACTACGTTCGTCTTGACCGTCAGCTCGTTCTTGTCTGTGCTGATCTCTGCGCCTGTGAACATATTCTCCACATCGAAGTCCATCTCCTTGACACGAGTAGTAATAGTCACTACAGGCTCTCCCTGCTCCTCTGCGACTACGATACCGCCTGTTGCAGTAGCAGTCAGAGTCTCGCCATCTTCAGTAGCGAGCGTTGTCGACTTGTCATTGATCGTACCGACAGATGTCAGAGTAGTAGCCATAGCGTCATTATCGCCTGTCTTACCCACTTCGATCTTGCACTTAGACCAAGACATTATGATTTTCTTTGCCATATCTGTATGATGTTAAGCAGTTATACGATTAAAATGAATTCTACAATAGATGAAGTGTTGTTCTATCTCCTCTTCGTATGTCGTATAAGGAGTCTGATCACTTGTGATGTCATACTCTACATCTCCGTTCTCATCGATGAAAGTCCTGTAGAGAGATTGAAGTTCTGCAATCCTCGTGTGATCTATGACTTTCTTTCCGTTCTTCCCTTTCGGGAGGTCGGGAACGTAGATCCTCAAGATCACTACTCCTGTCTGAACTTGCTCATCGAGTCCCGACAGGAACTTAATGACGATGTCTTCCGTCTCTGCATCAGACGGACGCATCTCATCCCGATAAACAGATCCCTTGATAGCAGATCCGAGAGTGCTTGCTTTGATCAGCGTGTAGAAGTCACGCTCGATCTCTTCAGATGTCTTTACCATTGTTTCTAAGATGATTTAGTGAGTTTGCCGAGTAGACTCTTTACGAGTTGATCGGATCGAAGCTCTGCGCTTGTCAGAACATCTTTCCCTCGTACAGACTCGACATAAGCAGCGTACTTCATTCCTGCGCAGACAATCAGAACGAGTCCCCACGGAAACTGAGCTTTAAGCTTCGAGAGCAGGGACTGAGCAGCAGGGACTCCTGCTGCTCCATTTCCCTTGCGTCCCTTATACATTTTCCCTTCGGACTCCTGTACTACTTGTCCGTCATAGAGAACTACATAGCCGATAGATGATCGCAGATTTCCTGTGATGTCAGAATAGCTTCCGTTTTCACGAGCTACTTTCACACACTCCTCACCAATATAACAGAGCATTTGAATGAGATCGTCACGGATCTCAGTCACTTTTCTGTTCAGAGTGTCTCTTAACTTGCGCATATCAGTCTTCGAGACTATGACTCCTTTGTATTTAGAGTGTACACTAACGACTTTAGCCATACTGCTTAGACGATGATCTGAACACGACCGACAGATGGGAGAAACTCTACAGATTGAACACGATAAGATCCAAGCTCTTTACCGAAGCGTGTGAGCTTGACTCGTTCGCAGTCAAAATCGGGATCGTCAAGTTCAAGCAGGATCGTAAAAGATGCCTGTCTGAACTCTCCGTCTTCATACTTTCCAAGTCGAGTGTCTGAATTAGTAGTGATCAGACAGGGAGCAGGATCAGAGAGCTGAGTCTCCGAAGCGATTGCTTCTCCGTATTCATTCACTCCTGCGTCAGTGCGAGTCTCGACTTGTATAGTTCCGTTTCGTCTCATAATGCTGAAGATCTGTGTTTAGAGTAGTTACCACATACGAGATCCGTCTTCTAATACTCTGAGAGAGTCAGAAAGCTCATCTTCTGCACTGAGTCCGTAATAGTTGCACCAAACGAGCAGTGACTTCTCGATAGCGTCCTCACGGACAGAAGTAGAGACATTCCCCTCAGATCGGGAACTCTCAACATATCCGTGAATGAGCTTCACTGCTGCTCTGAAGATCTGAGGATCTTTAGCAGTAGCTTCTGCTTCTGCGTCTACAGACTCGTTCAAGAGAGCGAGCTGAAGAGTTGACTCATCGGGATAGAACGTGTTCGCTATAGCGTTACAGAGCGTTCTCAGTACTTTCAGATTATTCATAGTTAAGCTCCTGTCTTCTCAGTGTGAAGAGTATAGATACCATCCATCTCAGTAATAACAGGAAGAGCGAGAACTTCAGCTTTAGTGAACTCTACACCATTGCTGCCCATCGTCTCACCTGCGCCCCACTGAGACACACGGATACGACCATAGTTAGAGTAAGCTACACCTGCCTCCTCCTTGAGTTCGTTGTTAGCCCAAGCATTCTTTACGAGACCGAGTTTGCCCTGCGGAATGAATACCATATTGTCTCCGTTGAAAGGAGTAATGGTGTTGATTGAGCTGCCGTTCTGAATACGGATCTGTCTACGAAGCGGTTCGAATACAGGAAGATCGTTCTCTGTCATATACAGATTAAGATCCTTGAGCTGCACCATACGAGCAGACTTGTCGACACCCCATATCATCTGCTTGATCTTCTTGCTTCTGAGGATGTAAGAGAGCTTAGCAGGAGAGAGCAGGATCTTTTCGAAGACTACCTTGTCCTGTGCAGCATCGATCACACCCTGTATGTCCTCGAAGCAGTCAACGGTGTCGATGTTCGTGTCATTCCACAGAGATGTGACATAAGCGAGATTAGATTTCGGCTGATTGTAAGAGATCGTACCCTTGACACCGCCTTCGGGGTTGGTTGTCTCGTCAAGTGTTGCTACACCATCGTTAGAGAGAGCTTGCAGGAAGATGAGATCAAGTTTAGCGAGAACGCTCTTCGTCACATCTTCTACGTTGCCCCACATCAGATTAACGAGCTGCTGAGTCTTAGTCTTGTCGGAGAGAGACTTCGAGTCGAGAAGCTGAAGCACCTTGCGATAGTCCTGTATCGTCATTGGCTTCGTGATAGCGTGATTAAGAATTCTCTCCTTGAGAGTCTGTGCGCCCTCTGATCCGAGAATAGCTTCCTTAGAGTTATCTCCGATAGTAGGAGCAGCGATTGTCAGATTATACTGACCGATCAGTTCCTCGAAGTCGAGACCGATTGTCGGTACATCCCAATCAAGATACTGCTCGAAAATGATGTTGTCGAAGAGCTTCTTGTTCAGTTCGCTGATCGCATCGAAGCGGATCTGCACGTTCTTAGTAAGCTCTCCGAAGATTGATGAATACTGAAATTGTGCCATAGTTCAATCCTCCTTACTGCTTAATGAACAGGATGTTCGGGTTAGACTTGAGACAGAAGCCATTGAGCCAAGAATCGAGTACAGGATAAGCTACGTTAGGAGTCAGAACGACTGCTTCGTAAGCTGCATCGATTGTCGGAATGCCTTTGCCCTTGAATTCTACATCAGCAGCTACTACTGCGTTAGGAGCGTAAGCTGCTTCTGCTGCACTTGCACTTGCTTCTACGAGTACATCTCCCTCTGCGAGTCCTGTGATCGCAGAAGCAAGAGTCAGCACATCGTAGTCTGCGTTAGTAGTGTCGATAGCAGTTACGGAAGTCTTAGAGTCTGCTCCGACTTTCATAATTGCATCGCCTGTACTGAAGTAGTGATCCTTGCAGACACGAACTGCTTTAGTAGTTCCTCCTGCGAGAGCAGAAGACGCTTTAACGACTGCTGCGCTCATATCGGAGTAGTCTACGAAAACAGGAGTTCCTCGCTTGATCACTACACCATTAGCGAAAGTCTGCTTCGGCTTGAAACCCGCAGGAAGCACTTTCGCTTCGCCTCTCCAAATTGCAGGGGTCTTCCCCTTGAGAGTGTCTTTCTGAAATGTAATTGCCATAGTTCTGAGCTACATTAAAGAGTGAAACATAAGTGAATTACTTGTTAGGAAGAGACTCCGCCCAAGACTTAGCTTCCGTCTTCATAGCGTCCTCTGTCTTCCCTGTCTCAAAAGATGAGTCCTTTGAAACGAGATTGTTGTTGACAAGCTCCTGCTTGTAATCTGCGAGTTCCTTGTCGAGATCAGCATCTTCCGCAAAGGAGACACGCTTCATCAAGTAATCGGGGATACCAAGCTGACGAGCCTTGTCAGCGATTAGAGCGTTACGCTCAGAGCGAGTCTTCTCCGCTTTCAAAGCTTCGTTCTCAGAAGTCAGTTTATCGAGCTGCTCCTTGAACGGCTTCATTTGAGCTTCGATGAGAGCTGCAAGTGTAGCGTTCTGTGTTTTTGTCTCGTCCTCTTCATTGACCTCTTCAGTCTGTGTAGATGTCTTTGTAGATGACTTCTTCTGTGACTTCCTTGTGATCTCTCCCTGCATAGCCTTTGCGAAAGGAACAAGCGAATTCACTTTTGCTTCGATGTCAGCGTCTGAAGCGTCCGCTGCAAGACCCTCGACTCCGAGATCAGTCAGTTCATCGATGGCTTTGCTTGTCAATCCAAAATCTTTCGTCTTATCCGAAAGAAGAGTCTTGAATTTTGCTTTCATTTGTTTCTGATTTTTAGTTTGCCTTATATGCTTAAATTGATGCAAATATACCAAATAAAATCGAAACGTGCTTGAAAAGCACGAATAATTTATATATCTTTAAGTCTCTTGCTTACACTTTGCACAGAATAGTCTCTCCGCTCCTATTTGTTAAACAATATTAAAATCGGTCGGTTTTTTCTTTATTCGTTTGGCTATAATCATAATTGGCTATATCTTTGCAGCATATTTCAGAAGTGCTTAACAAGCACGCTTGCAAAAACGGAATTTTTAATTATTAAACGCAATTAGATATGACACTCTCAGAGATCAACAAAATGAAAGAAGAACTTGCTGAAAAGCAGCAGGAAGTAGCTAAGCTTGAGAAGCAGATCAAGCGTGAGGAGTTGAACAATCAGATGAACGCTATTGAGCGTCAGAAGATGGAGAACTTCGCAGTGATCAACAAGCTGCGTGAGATCCTGTCTGACGATGAGGACTCAGAAGCAGTGATCGCTAAGCTTCAGAAGAAGAACGACAAGCTTGAAGCTGAGTGGCAAGCTATCTACAAAGTTTACTTTTATCTCTAATCAATAACTCGACAGGGAGAGCATCTTCTCCCTGTCATAAAACAGATCATCATTATGAATTTAGACGCAATCAGAAGAGCAGTAATCGGAAAGAGCTTATCTTGCTATGACTCTTTCAACGGACATAGTGACTACATCAAACAGATCGTCTCTGTGAGCTATCGCTTCAAAGTAAAGTACGGAGAGATCACTACAGAGACTCAGTACGGATACGATCTTACAGGGGAGGACTCGTGGGGGCGCACGCATACGATCTATATCGAAAGACACATACTCGCAGATCTTATCAAGACAGGAATAGTAGAGAACACTGACGAGATCGATCACTGCTCCTGCAAGATCACTTACAAAATCAGATAACTCACTAACAAGTCTACGCAATATGACACAGAATAAAGAAGTACTTTGGAAGAAGTATCAGCCCAATCCGAAAGGAGAGAAAGCGAAGCGCACAGGAGACTGCACGATCAGAGCTATTACTAAGATCGAGCAGATCTCGTGGATCGAAGCTTTCGAGCGTCTCACGGAGATCGCTCGTGAAGAGTTCGATATTATTAACTCGATGGATGTGATCAGAGAGTATCTCAAAAGACAGGGATACGAGCGAGTAGCGATCAAAGCACTCAAAGGATCTAAGCGTCCTACGATCTACTCCTTTGCGCAGGAGCATAAGACAGGGACATATCTCGTACAAGTAGCAAATCACGTTGTAGCAGTCTCAGACGGATACTACTTCGACTCTTGGGATAGTGGATCTAAATCTCTCTACTCTTACTACATCAAACACTAACAGAATCAGCAGGGGAGAGGATCTGTCCCCTCTCCTGCGTACACATACACACGCACATACATTTTCACTATGAATATTCAAGACGCAGTACAGATGAAGAAAGAGATCGTAGAGTATCTCTTTACACAGGAACACGAGAGTACAGGATCAGCTCCGATGTCAGATCTGATCTTCGTTCCTTTCCTCAGTCAGATCTACCAAGACGCTAACGCTATCTCGTATGAGATCACTATCAATAGCACAGGAGAGCTAAGCTACGAGCTGATGCTCTGCTCCATCACAGGACGGAAACACTGCTCCATAATAGAAGAAATCTCTCGCTACTATGATTTGGAAGATTATGAGCGTGAGAGACTGCACAAAGCTCTGACGAATTGTAATCTCAGCAAGAACTCAGCAAAGATCGGGATCGGGAGCTATACGCAGACAGAAGAGAACATACTCGCTAACGTGTGGGGATCTCAGACTCCTGTCAGACTTACGAACTTTGAGGAGATCTTCAAGCGTGGCTTCTCGTGGGGAGATCGTAGTTTCGGGACTCTTAACGATGGGTCTCACGCTCTATACTTCAACGGAGCTAAGATGATGGAGAAGAAGAACGCAGGACAGGATCTGTGGCTCGTCACTACGGAAGATCTCGACACTTGCAAGCGTTACGAACAAGAAGCAAGAAAAATCTGAAAGTTTTCTGCCTTTTGTTTGGCTATTATGATTATTATATATAATTTTGCACACAGAAAGTTTAACGCAATTAAATAACAGAATTATGAAATTAAAGGACACTATCTCAAAGCGACTCGTTAATCAGATCGCACGTTACAGAACACAAGTAGAGAAGTTCAATGCTGAACTCGAAGCTTACAATGCTAAAACAGGAAGCTACGAGCTTCCTCTGATCGAATGCTCTATCATCGGATACGAAGAGCTGCTCCCTGCTGAGATCTTCGACTTCAATGAAGTTGACGCTTACGGCTTCCGTTGCGAGCTTGACGGATCTTGCTACAATATCTCTGTTCTCACAGATGAAGACGGAGAAGTCTATATCGATGGATGGGATAACGGATACGACTCTCTCCTCGACACTCTGAAGTATCAGAAACGCAGGATCAGAAAAGGACTCAAAGTCTTCGCTGCTGCTAATCCCGATCGTGAGCTTGAGCAAGACGATGAAGAATAGACACTCTATAACAGGACGCAGGGAAGCTCATAGCGAGTTTCCCCTGCGTTCATATTATTGAACTAATAAGCAATTTATTGAACTAATAAGCAATATGGCAACAAGCAACAAGATCGTACATCTGCACTTGACTGATCCTGTAGACGGAAAGCAGGACTACTATTTCGGGAGTCTCGCTGCTATATACGATCTCTTCTCATCTGAGCAGTTAGGGATCACTTACGGATCTCTCACAACACGCTCCATCGGGAACGGAGGTCTCTACACTAACAAACGCTGCTCGATCCGAGTCGACTTCCTGCACAGGAAGAAGCAGCAAGTAACTAACATCTAAAACAAACAGACTATGATAGGCGCAATAATAGGAGACATTGCAGGATCTCGCTTCGAGTTTCACAACACATCAGACTACGACTTCGAGATCTTCCACAAATACTCAAGCTACACAGACGATACGGTCCTTACGATCGCTACTGCTGATACTCTGATCAATCGTGGTATCGGAGCTAAAGCAGAAGACTTCCGAGATTACGCTCTCAAGTGGGCGCACAAGTATCCCTGTCCGATGGGTGGATACGGATCATCATTCTCACGTTTCCTGCACGATCCCGATCATCGTCCTTACAATAGCTTCGGGAACGGAGCAGTTATGCGTATCTCTCCTGTGATCTTTGCAGCACGCAACAGAGCAGACGCAGTACGCTTAGCAATCGAGTCGGCTCGTTTCTCGCACGATCACACAGAAGCTCTGATAGCAGCTCAGACACTCGTTCTCTCTGCTTGGGAGATCCTGCACAATGACGGAAAGATCAGTAACGATCAGATCGCAGACTCTTACACTCGATTGCACTACAGGATGGATTTCACTCCTAAGAAGTGGAACGAGACTTGTCAGTACTGCGTACCTCTTGCTATTCATCTCTTCAAACAGAGCGTCAGCTTTGAGGATGCGATCCGTCTTGCAGTGTGCTTCGGTGGAGACTCTGACACTCTTGCTGCTATAGTGGGAGCGTTAGCGGAAGCTGCATACGGAGTCCCTGTAGATATGCAGGAGAAAGCTATGAGCTATCTCCCTGCTGAGATGAGAAAAGTAATAATCAATTTTAACGAACTATACAGATGATTAGGAAAGAACAGATGATCGATTTCTGTCGATACTATGACGGAAAGAAGCGAACGAGTCTCACAGGAGATGCTGCTGCGTTTTGGAACTGCGAAAGGTCGTGGATCAATTTCACTCAAAACAAAAGTTCCCTGTTAGGTGATATGCTGAAAGCTTATGTCGATGCAGGACTCAGAACATTCGAGCAATATGACAATACCCCTGTTACGCTAAAGGCTCTACTCTTCAATAGATACGAGTATATGCTGACAGGATCTGTTGATGGCTTCAAGAAATGGTACAAAGAGAATTATTTGAAGAAGCAAAACTAAACAAGAAGAGGTGCAGGATGTTTTCCTGCACCTCTTTTGCTACATCTGTGCTACCACTTCTATGTCGATGAAGTATCTCCATCCCGAATACTCTACTTTCGTGATTCTGTAGTGTGTGTTGCGTTGTATAAGCGTCTCATTTTCGTTACAATCATCGAATGCCGAGTGTCCCTGTAGATATAGCATCTTTGTTCCTTTCGGACAATAGATATTCAGTATATTTCCGCTAAATCCTGTTCCCTTTGCTGATCCGCAAGAAGAGAACGCAGTATCGATCACAACAGATCCGACAAGAGCTTTAACTTTCGATTCTTCGAGTGATACACCCAAGAAACCTTCGAGTCCTTTATTATCTATACCTCGTTGAAGCCATATATCCTGCGTTGAAGATGTCCTGTCGATAAACGCAGTAAGATTCTTAATGTGCTTAGATCCTACAGAACGCTCATTGTTAAGAGATACATTTCCGAGCCCTTTGAAGCACTTCTTCTCCCATTCTCTGTCATATCCTCGCAGAGGTCTGTTAATATATCCGCTTCCTGCGGTATACGAATACTGAGCATCGATCTCTTCGTAAGATGCGTTGTCGAAGTATTTCCGTTGTTCTGCTTCGAACTTCTTCTCTGACTCCTCCTGCGACTTACACCATACTGCTGCATCTTTGCGAGCTTGCGTATAGCTATCTTTCGGAAGTTCCTTTACAGGTAGTCCTTGTCCGAAGCGTATTCCGTCCTCCTCGCAGACTGCTCCTTTCGCATTCTTTAAGTTTCTTTTTGCTTGCGCTTTTTCAAGATCGTTCTTCTTAATCTTAAGTTTATTGAGAAGTGCATTCGCTTGCGTTTTATTCTTTACGGCTATTGCAGAGTACAAGTTCGCAAGATCCGCATTGTAGATCTGTGACTTTGTCTTAAACGCAGCAAGCAGTTTCGTGTCTGAGTCGATCTGCTCCCAATCGATCAGATCGTTGACTTTCTCAAGCTGCTTCATATATGCTGCTTGAGAGATCTTCCAAGTATTAGGATATTTCGCTTGCGCTCCGTATTTGTCTGTAGAAGATCCGAGATAGTCGTAGATCTCAAACTTCAGCTTCTTCTGTTGCTCCTGTAGAGACAGATGTCCCCATTTATTCTCGATCTTGTCCTTGACTGCTGCATTCACTACGACTGCATCAGCAAGAGAGGAAGCTTTAGCAGCAGACACAGGATCGTCTAAGTATGTCAGAGTTCCAAGCTGCTGCTTTACTTTCTCTAAAGAGTTGACTTCCATTTGCACAGAAGTCAGCTTGTCACTCTTCAGAGCGTTTTCAGCAGCATCCGTGTCTACATCCTTGATCCCTGCAAGCTCATTCTTCAGAGAGATTGCAGACTCGATGATCTGACGCTTTTTCTGAGCGAGCGCAAGAGCTTCCTGCTTGACTTTTTGCCAATCAGCGTGCTTGTATGCGTCCTGTAGAGCAGAAGTGTCTACATCGTTGAAGTCCTCAAAGTCCGAGATGTATTTATTCGCAGCAGTAATAGCTTTCTGACGCTCTTTCACTTTGTTTTGGATCTCCTGTACTTGTTCGGGAGTCCTGTTCTCGTGACGCTGCTGAGCGATCTCAAGCGGACTCATTTTCGGAGCTTCATTGAAATCGTCACCATTGAGAACACGCTCGACTACGGAGTAATTATTGCGCACGAAGTATGGATCTCGTCCGTTATCGTGAGCGTCCAAGAGCTTCGACTCATTATCCTTGCACCAATCCTTGAAGCCTTGCGGATAGTCTGTGATCTTCTGTCCTTTCGGAGTGTACTGCTTCCCCTCTGCGATAGCGTCTGCATACTTCTGCATCTCTGACTCGTCCATAAGGATAGGAGTCGCATAGCAGAAGCACTGAGGATGCCAACCATCGAACACGAAGTCTTTCGGATAGTCTCCTGCAAGCTTCTCGCAGATCTCGTCTCCGTGCTTGCTCTTCTTATGGCTCTTCGATGTCTGCACTCGTACTCCGAGAACGAAGTCAAGATCGTTCCATCGTGCGTGATCGGCTCTCCTGTACGCAATGTTAGTCTCTGTGCGTGTTACTCGCATAGCGTTCTGAGCAGAAGACTTGTAGTATCCTTTCCCTGTGTACTCGTCCTTGTAGGAATCCTTATCGTAGTCGATGAAGTGTACTTTGCCGTTAGCGTCTCGAACACGCTTCTTCCACTTGCGACCCCAAATGATTTTTGTCCCGATCTCATTTCCGTCTTCGTCCAAGATCTTCTCTTCTCCTGCTTTGTATCTGAAGCGTCTGAACATAAGGTCGGGATCGTTTAGATACTCTCGAACCTTGCGAGACATATTAGCAGCAGACTCGCCCTCTCCGATGGAGATCGTGAGTGCTACTTCCATCTCATCCCGAAGCTGACGCACAGGCTTCCATACACGATCTGAGAGCTTCATTCCTTTCTCCGATCTGTCAAGAAAAGCGTTCATAGCAGCAGTATTTCGTCCTGTGAGAGCATTGAAGCGATCATCTGTCATTACACGCTTGCCCATAACAGAAGAGAGCAGCTTGTCGACTTCTTCGTTAGCTTGATCCCACTCTAACTTGACTCCCTGCTTGATAGCGAGAGTCGCAGCAGCGTGCAGCTTGCGCAGGACATTCTCGACTTTAGTCTGCATCTTCTGAGACTGAGCATCAAACGAGAACATCTCTCCGTCAGACAGAGTAGGTAACTGCTTATTCAGTGCGAGTATCTCGTTCACTGCTTTAGCGAACAGGACACGCACATTTTCCGCATACGCTTCTGTACGAGTTACACGAGCAAGAGTCTGCTTCTTGCTCGTGTGTGTGTCTATGTTCTTCTTCTTTGCCATCATTGACAGGAGTTAGTTACTTCTTGCTTGGAGACTTCTTCTTAGGATCTGTATCATCATCTTCTTCGCCCCCCTCGTCTTCCTCAGAGGACTGCGCTTGCTTTGTCGGATCGTCAGTGTATGACGCTGCTCCGATCTCGTCAGAAGTCGATCCGAAGATCGAGAGCTGACGCTCCTTGTTCGCTTCCTGCTCCTCTTCGAGACGCTCCTGCTCTCTGAGCGAATCCTTGACGAGCGGATTAAGCTCTACTGCGGTCTCTGTAGACATAATTCCTGCGTCTGCTGCTCTGATGATATTGTTAAGATCATCGGCTACATCTTCTCCGAATGGCTCAGAGAACTCGTGCGCTACTACGAGCTGCTCGCACTGCGAATGTAGAGATACGTTCAGTACATTACCGATGATCGATGTTAGAAGAGACGCAGTACGATCGAGCAGTTCATCGTGCTTTTCTTTATGCTTTGAAGCTTTGATGTCTGCTAACATCATAACCGTACGAAGAGCCTTAGCAGAGAGCTGAGATACTCCTTTCAGCGAGTCAAGCGTGATGTTAGGAGTGAATGATCCTCTGAGGATCTGTTCCTGTAGCCACTCGATCTCGTCTTTCTTACTCTGAGGAGCAGAGTCCCAAGTTAGATAACGAGCTGCTTTGTCGACTCCGTCCTTGTCATTCGTGATCAGTAGTTTTGCAGCTTCTTTCTTTTCGGGCATATTCTTGATCACTTCTGCTGACATTATAGCGATCGGATCAGCGAAGTAGTCGTTAGTGTCAGCAGTACGAGATGCAATAAACTCTTCTCTGTGGATCAATGGCTCGACTCCGTGCCACTCTTTCTGCTGCTGAAACAGGATAACAGGGATCTTCCCGATGAAGTTCACTTCTTCGATTACTTCCCATCCGATTCCCCTGCGAGAGCAGCGATAGATCATCTTCGGAGTGAAGATGTCGAAATGATAGACTACATCTGACTCTCCCTCCTTTGCATAATAACCCCAACCGAGAGACAGGAGATTCTCATAGTTGTCCCATCGTGCGTAAATCTCGTCTCCTTTGGATCTCGCAAGCACTCTGATCTGACAATCGGGCTTCCCCTCATCATTCTTGAAGACTCTAAATAGCATAGCAGACTCCGTCTCTGCTCCTGCGATACGCTTGCATTGACGGATCTTCGAGTCGAAGCGTGTACGCTTAATCAGATCCTTGAATGCGTCAAACGCTTCGTCTGTCCCATCTGAGAGCTGCAACCACTTGACAGGTCTTCCATACAGGAACACGAGCGAGATCTCGTTAATGTAAACAGGATAAGGAATCGGGAGCTTCCATACAGGCTCTTTCCTCAGAAACTTTCCTTTCTTGTCCGTAATGATCTTGTCCTCTCGCTTCATAATGTCGTGAGAGAATGTGTCATACTCCTTGAGTGCAGCAAGAGCGATGTCCTGTCTGCTGCTCATCTGTTCTTTCGCTCTGCTGATGTCCTTTGCAGCGAGCAGCTTCTCAAACTCTTGATTGTGTCCTACAAGCTGATTGAGATAGTTTTTGAATACATCGAAAAACATCATAATACTAATCGATTTAATTGTTAAACTTAAAGTCCAAAAATCGCTTTGTCGAGTGCGTCATAGTCTGTATCATCGTCTTCTTCGTAGAGATCGTTGATAGCATATCCGAGAATGTCGACAAACTCATCGTGTGGCATTGCAGGGAAACCGCACACCTCATTCAGAAAGTCATCATTCCAAGATCCTTTGACAATATACACTCGACCGCACTCTATTCTTGAAGACACTGCTCTGAGTCGAACTTCTTTCGAGTCTGTCGGGGTAGGAGTCTCCTTTACGTTCAGAGAGCTGATCTCACGGAGTATCTGCACAACACTCTTTCCGTTTGCCTTTGGCTCAACGTGAAGCTTGCTCTCTGACGATGCTCCGTGAGCTGACATATAATCGGGTAGGAAACGCAGTAGATCGGGCATCTCTTTCCAAACTTGCATAGCGTCTACGAGATAGATGTCGTTCTTGATCCTGCACGCTGCGAGTATACCCGATGGGTCGTTGTCCTGTGATACTGACTTTTTGCCGTAAGCAGTATCGAGATAGAAGTGTATCGGTTCGTGAAAGCGCAATGCTCTGAAGTCCTCCTGTGAGATCTCACGAAACCAATCTCGTTTAACGATGTTACCTCCCTCGACTGATGGATGCTGCTGATACAGGGCAGAGAACTCTCTTGGCGCACGCTGCTTCTGCTTCGTGAGCTTCTCTAACGAGTGTCTGTTCTCCCACAAAGCTTCTCCGATATGACGATGCGAGAGTCCGTTGTCTCCCTCTCGCTCGCAGATCGCAGGGATCGAAAGCACACACCAATCAGCAGACTCGCTCTTGAGGATGCGCCCTGCGAGATCATCCTCGTGCCATCGTGTCATAATGAAGAGCTGCTTCGAATTGTTGTGGAGACGAGTCGACAGGACGGTGTTATACCAATCCCATACACGCTGACGATATGTGACGGAGTTAGCTTCGTTTGCATCCTTGACAGGATCGTCAATGATCGCAATGTCAACAGGAGTTCCTGTCAGAGATCCTCCGACACCGACTGCTTTATAAAACCCTCGATGATTGACAAGCTCGAAGATGTCTACGTTTCGCAAGTATCCATTAACATCTGTGCGCACATTCGATCCGTTCAGATAGCTATTCGGGAATATGTCTT